>MKSK01000003.1 GCA_001897225.1 Chlamydiales bacterium 38-26 | reverse complement strand
TATTATCAAATATACAATCTCAAATTACAAGGTACCTCTATGGCTTTCAACATTCAGACTCACAATAAAAATCACGGTTCCCTCCCCCAAGCATGGCACGCGCAGCAATCAGACCGGCCCGGTTATAATAAATATGAAGAAAAAATGGGAAAAGCTCGCGCTCTTTTTTCCTGGATAGGTGTTGTCGTTCTCAGCATATTTTCATTTTCTGGCTATTTTATCTATCTGATGAAATCTAAAAATGGTCAGCAGTCCCTGCAAAATCTGAAAGATAGAAAAATTATTCATTACGTAAAAAATAGCGGTACTGATTCCAGCAGCTCTCGTAAAACAGACGAAGTTGCCAATCAATCCCTTAACCCCCGCCCCAAATCCACGACTAGATTTGATCCACAGACAATCATTCAGAAAGTCGATGCAACAGTGATAAAGAACTGTGTGCAGTATTCTAACAAATACAAGATGCTATTTAGTGAACTTGAGGATCTAAAAAAAAATAAAAAGACGGGTCTTTTGGTAGAGGCATTACAAAACATTAATCCTGTCATGAGACAACAACTTGAAAATTTAATTTGGTCGGATAATTTTAGTGAGGCCAGCTTTATGGAAACCTTCGCTCCATTTTTTAAAGATATATCTCACTTAAAAGATTCCATTGATAGAGCTAAGGTTTTAAATACTAATCAAATCTCTGAAAATGAAAAAAAATTTAATGACTTCCGTCAAAGAGTTTTAGCCTTAAAAGATTCAACGGCGTGGTTGATCTCTTTAAAACATAATACCGCACTTTTCAATTACGCATGTGATTTGGTGAACTTCGGAGAATATTATAAGTATGCGTTTAGTGATTATATAGCTAACTCGCTGTGGGACGCTTGTTTAAAGTCTATGGACGATAAATCCGTGGACGTAAACTTAGATAAAGCTGCTTATCAAACACTTAAGGATGACTTCATAAAGCACAGCGAGTTAAACAAAAAGTGTTCCGAGATTCTTTTTAAAGATTTATATTTTAACCTCTACGACTATTTATCATCAAAGGGTCAAGATTTTTCAGATTTCCGTCAAATTATGAGTGGTAATAGCATGACTGGTGCATATATAAAAAGTTATTATGCGACCGATAGCAGTTATGTTTCCGGGCAGCAAGATGGGGTGAAAGAAATGTACAAATCTCTGAAAAATGAATTAACCCCAGAGATTGAGCAAGAAGCCAAATGGGAGGCCGAGGCTAGGCATCGCATAAAATTACAAAAAGAGCAGGAGCAGGAGGAAGGGGCTAAAAGTGACATATGTAAGAAGTCGTTTCAAGAATCGAAAAAAATTTACAATGAAAATCACGACACCATTCAAATTATATCTAGCGTTAAACCTTTTTTAGGTTTTGTGCTGGGAAAAAATGGTGATAAATTTTTTAAATTTATTGATAATCTATCTGCCTCAACTGAGGTCAAAAACTATAATGAACCCACTAGTTATTTTTATGAAAAATTTGTGGATCATTTTTCCTCACTTGAAGGTTACAAGCAGGCCTTAGCTCATATTAATCAGTTTAAAGAATAAACATAAATAACCCTAAGATCTATAGAGAGCTCTCTATAGATCTTTAAAAGAGATTATGCAACCCACAAACTCCAGTATCACCAAGACTATATTAGATTATTCTGACAAAAACTCAGATTATATCAAGCAGGCTGATCAGCTTTTTAGGCTAAATACACCTCCACCTACACATTTATCCGAGGATTTTGATGAAGTGGCACAGGCGATATCTGATATTGCAGAAGGTGAACAAGTTGCAAAGGCACTTTTTAGCCCCGAACTATCTGTTTTAAAGCCTGAGGTTTTACTGAATTTTTGGACTATTATAGCCGAAAACCTTCCCAAGTTAATCCCCACCCTGCCATCTAGCTTGCCTATATTTTTACAAGAGAGGATCGAGGAATTAAAACATCAGCACGGCTCCCAAGACTACCTTAATGCAGAATGGATTGCAGATCGACTGATGAATTTAAGCCCAAAAGAAACATTTAATCTTATTCTTCCTCATACCGCTCCAGGTGGAGAAAAGTTAGAAAATGTAGTCGTCTACCATAGAAATTCGAATGGAACATACGACATCACTGTATTTAATGCAAAATCAGGTGCTTCGGAAATTCAGGAAGGTGAAAATGCTATAGGCTATGAAAAAGGATATCCCCTCCGCTCTTATACACAAGTTCCACCTAAAGAATTGTTTGGACCTGGTCATACAGATGGCCTGTTCCATGCAGAAAGTTTGATTCAAGCGATGGATGTCTATCAGTTAGAAACTAGCTCTATCCTGGCTATTTTTCAACCTTTAACCCCCTATCTTTCCAAATCTTCTTCCCCTTTTGCTCGCATGATGCGGCTCGAGCATACACACTCTTTAAAGGGGATCCAGGCCTTTTTTTATGATTTGATCGCGCAAGGTTTGAAAGGCAATTCAATCGATCAAAAAGAAATTTTGAATTCTTATAAAGCGATCAATGCTGTGGCCCGTCTAGTTTTATGTATGGGCTTATTTCAGGGGCTAAAGCTTGAAGAATCTTATGATCAAACTATCCAATCGTTAGGTATACTAGAAGAAAGCTTACGCGCCACTGCACGCTATATCCATAAACAGAAAAAAAATCCCTATATTGAATCATTGTTCGCCTCTGCCAGCTACCATCTGGAGTTGCTAGATCGCAGAATACAAGACATAAAATATAGCCGTTCTTTTAAAAGCGAGAAATTTTTAAGTACTCAACTTCCCCATGATCAGTTGGATCTGATCCATCACTCTAATGAACTAAGAAATAGATTTGTTGAAGAGTTTAAATGGATGCGGTACCCTGTCGAGCCGGCCCCCTCTACGTGGAGCTTTATGTCCATTAAAGCACCGCAGAATCCATCAGAGTTGCTTCCATGGATTGAAAATTTTCATCAAAATTACCCCTCGTTATTGGCATCTCGACCTGAAATGGTGCTGTCAGTATTAACTTCCTTTATCCAAGAGCTCCCTCTACCACCTGCAAAAGTGTGGAACTCTTTGGATCCTGCACAACACCTTTCCTTACTTAAAACATTTGCTGTAATCAGTAAAGAATTCACGCGCTTATGTTTTGACTCTTACACACGCTTTTCGTTGTCGCATCAAAACTGTGGGGTTCGCCTCTTGCTGGTCATGTACGCATGTGCAGAAAAAATTGATAAAAAAAATGTTCTTGCAAGCTTTGCGCCTTCCTTGGAAGGCTACCGACAGCTTACATACACCCCCTACTTTTACTGTGACTCTTATCATGCGTGGGAAGAGCGTCAAAAATTACTCTCGAGTATTCAACAATTATCCCCGCGCAGAACACCTTGGAGCTATGGAGATTTTGGTAAACAGGATCCTTTAGCCAAGGCCTTGTTGGACGCATATCCAGAAATTCAAAAGGCTACAGAAAATTCCCTTAAGGGCTCTAGACACTCCACATCGCTAGCTTCCCTTACTCTAGAACAAGCGTTTTTGATCGCATTCACACCCTTGCAGTTACCCTCTTTTAATAATCAAATGGATTCAGAGGATCCTTTTAGCCAGGCTTTATCATGTCTACTAAAAGCCTCCTTACATACGCACATGCTGAGCGATCCCACAGCCAAAACTCAAGTGGGATTTATAGACACCGTTACTCTAAAAAGTGAAATTATCTTCGATCTGCCCTATGCTAAGAACAAACAGAACACCCGTCTTTTTTATGCAGATGCATACACGCAAGCTCCTTCCATGGATCTGAAGGTGGAGCGAAATCTTCTCTCTCAAGAGGGCTTGATTCAAACCCAAAATCAAACATTAAGCCGTTTCGTTCCCTTAGAAGAAGATAAAACTTCGTTTTCTTTTCTTCTGGAAGAGGCAGCCTCCCAATCAGATTTAACCATCTCCCAATTACTCAATACATTAAAATCGCATGGAAATTTACTAAAAAATTCTACTTTCAGACAACAGTTTGAACGATACCTCTTTAAAGTGGTTTGTTTGAAGGATGGGAACGAGGCCTTCCTACTAGCGGAGGAACTGAAGCAAAACCCAAAAGTTTTTACGAAATCTTTGAATGAAATCCTCGAGTCCATCGGCAACCCTGAGAACAAAGATGTCTTTGCAGACGAGAACATTTTTATCTTACATCTCATGACAAGAATTCACTCGATAGCTAGTGAAATGCCATGCCCTCCCCTTCTTGAGGTTCTGCGATCTTACTTTAAAAAATTTCAATTGCGTTGGAACAAGATTGCAGATTCGACAAAAGATCTTGAGATCTATCCCTTTTTTCTCAAAATTTTCGAGTCAAGATTCACCAATTCTGCAGATGTAATTGTTGAAGAAGATTGGCAACAATACCTAGAATTTGGCATGAAATTGAATGAAAATCTAGAGAAAAATCATGCTCTAGCTCCCCCGTTAAAGATTTGGTGGAAGACATGCCGTCTAGAGATGTCCCAGCGTTTTTATCAGTTGATTCAAGCTGCACCTGAAAAAGCACAGTCGATACTAAATAAATTTACCCAAGAAAACTGTAGGTGGGACTTTTCGCAATATCCTTTATGCAAAAGCGCTACGCAAGAAGCCATTGATTTTCTTGAATTGAGAATCGGCGCAGGTCAATGGGAGCCGATTCCTCCTACTATTCAACAGCACAGCGAATTTCACCGTTTATTTGGGAAAGGCGTGACCCACTGGAGAAAATTGGTAGGCAGCGAGACAGTATTTCGCATCAAAGATGTCTACAACGAATCGTACTTATATTCCTCTAATTATCCATTTCCTCAAGGCATTACAAGAGAAAAAGACTCTAAATTATATATCCCTTTTTCGTGGGGAAATCAATCCATGCTAAAGGTCCCTTATGTCGTCTTTCATGAAGGTGTCTGGTGGATCGACCCTCATAACCCTATGGATGTTTCATGTAATCGTCTTGGGTACACACGTGAAGAGTGGTTGGAAAGCGACAACAAAGGCTTCCTTTTATTCAAAAGTGGTCTTGAAAAAGGTCTAGCTCTAGAGCGTTGTGAGGCGGTTGATCGAGATGTTGAAAAACAGTTAGGTGCTTTTGGGATGCACTACCATGCTCACCAACTCCGTTTTATGAGAACTTTAGGCATTGTAGATAACTATAGGGATCTGCTTACGTTTCCAAATCTGCTATTGCCAGATGGGAATCATTTAGTTTTTGAAAGAAATAAAGATGGATTTGTACAAAAAGGATACCCCAACCGTAGCCTAAATGGAACGCTTTTTTTTGCTATTACGCGTCAGTCCTACCATCGCTTTGCCAACGATACGCCTTTAAAAGTGTATGGCATTTTAATCCAAGAAAAACGTGTGGAAAAAATTAATCAGGATAATTCGGATCAGTTCCTCATTCTGCCCTTTCAGCGCCATATTTCAGACGCACACTCGCATATTATACATGCTGCTCATCCTTACATAGGCCCTGATACTTCTGCATCTACTCGATCTATGGAAACCATCGAACTAAAAGTATCCGGCAGATTTATTCCTCGAACTCCTTTAGAAAAAGTGTTTTGTGCATACATCTCTCTGGTGGGAAAAGATTATCCCGATGCTATACGTTTTTTGAAAAAAATTCGTCCAGGGCATCGTTTAAGTGAAAAAGAAATGCAAGTTCTAAAATGGATGATCGATAGCAGCGAAGATGCTCAAGACCACTCTTCAATAGCTGCGGCAGTCAAGTTAAAAGCATATCAGCTTTTACTTAAGCAAGGGTTCCCTCCTCATGTGCAGATTAAAGCCACCTCTCTACCTACCATATCTATGGAGGAACTCTATCTCGTCTACTTAAATCATATTTCTTCAGTACCTACTCCTTTCCGTTTAAGCTCAACGCAAGAAAAGTGGATTGTTTCCAGAGGATTTCAACTGATTCCACCTAAAATGTATAGCCATGAGTCCTGGAAACTTCGAAGCGAAGAGTTGCATCAATCTCAGCAAACTGTAAGGTTGTACACCATCCCTGAAAAACCTCGGACACAAGCTCTTCTTGAAACATGGAGACAGGACCTTTTCCTCGATAATCCTGTTCCGTTGGAGATTGAAGAAAATCTTATTATGGGCGTGGAAAAAATTAAAAATTTACCTCTTCTGCCCGGAAAAAACTATCCTTTAGAAGCTTTTGGACATCATTATAATTTACTTTCTGCGCCAGAGATTTCTCTTCAAGAAAAGTGGAAAATCATCTATGGGCTCGAAACTGTTGAAATACATCCGGCTCTAAAAGTTGCCTTAAAAATTGCTTTTCAGAAAGAAAAAGAGGCTCCCGGTTTGCCCGATTTGGCTGAGAGTCCATACGCAAAAAAAAGGGGGGTTTTGGAAGATTGGTTAGCAAAGTTATTGTCTGAAATTCCTAAAAAAACTTCTATTCGTGAAGATAAGTTAGTCCATGTTAACAAACCTCTGCTCGAAAACATGGACACCTTAAGTGAAAGTAACGAAAAATTTGCGAGCCAGCTAAAAAAATTGCAACATGAGACGAACTTTTCTCCCCTACAGATCTTAGAGGAATGCCGACTTCATTTTGCCGCAAATCCGGAAACCTATGCGTTGCAAGAACAAATTTCTTGCCCATTTTCTATGGATCAGGTCGATGGAGAAACACTTCCGCAGCAGGTGAAAAATTATGTCAATGAATGGCGTCAAGGGCTGCAGGCTCTGAAAAACACTCGATGGTATAAAACACCCAAGGAAAGCGAGTGGTCAAAGTTAATCCATTACATCTCTGTATATAGCGCTAATCTGAAAATTTCCTCTGAGATGGAGTTGGACATCAAACGCCAGCTTAACAAAAATCCGATTGATGCAAAACTTCTGCATGATGCACGCATCGATGGAGTCCGTCGCAATAAATCTGAAATGGAGATTGAGCATGCTTTTCAGATGCTTCTTCTTCCAAACAAAGAAGAGCAGCTTAAATTCTTGCAGAAACGTAATCCTTACTTGACTGTTGGTGATATTGAAGTTTTAAAAAATATTCTTTTACGCTACCTTGAAAGCAATATTGTGGATCAAACTTTTGAGAAAATTAAATTAAAAGTTTTATCCATCGATTTATCCACATCTTCTCCTTCTAAGATTCATGAAACCTGGCAAGAGATTGGTGAACTTTTGAACCCTTACACAGAGCCGCCAGAGACGGACCCTGACCTGCATTTACAAACTCTTCTTTTTGAATATCTCAGTGGCTTTAGGCTCCGCAAACAGCAGGTGGAAATTTTACATACCTTGATAGATAAAATCTTTGCTGAAAAGCCGGAAGATCGACAGTTGGCGTTGGTTTTTCAACTCATCATGGGAGGTGGGAAAACCAAAGTAATTCTTGCAAAATTGGCAAATCTTGCGGCTAAGAATGACCAAGTCCCTTTATTTATTTCCCATTCTTCGCAACACACAGCTTTGAAAGCAAGTTTAACAACCAGCCAATATGAAAAGTTTCACCAGGATGTGATTGATATTGACTTTTTGCGAGAAGAGCTTTCTTCATTGCAGGTTCTGCAATTTATTAATCAGCAGTTAAAAGAAGCAAAAGCCAAGGGGCGCCTGCTGCTGATGAAAACTCAATTTTTGCAAATGTTACAATTGGAATTTATCAGCAATTTACAAACATTGAAAAGTGCCCAAAATCTTGATCAAGAAGCTGGAAGACGTTTATTAGAATTAGCGAAAACTCTCACATTCATCAAAGAAAATTGTATATTAATTGGCGATGAAATTGACATCAATCTTAATATCCTTCAAGAAGTGATTTATTCTGTAGGAAACACTGAAGTCATTCGCAAAGAAAGTCTAGAATTGATTAAAAAAATTTACGAAATCCTCTCCTCTCATGAAGAGCTTGCCGACATTTTAAAGTTAGCTGAGGATGATCAAGGACTGGCTCAACAAAAACTAAATAAGACTGTATTTCCTCAGCTCGTTGAGACGTTGATAAAAGACTATCCCCCAATTTCCCACATGATCCCTCCTAAAAATTACCAAGCTTTTGAAAAGAGCATGAAAGCTTATATGCTGGGAAAAATTGATGGAAATTTGGCTAAAGGCATTCATCAAGCAGATGATGCAAAATTCTTAGATAGCCTGGGAATCACATCACCTGATGCTCGAGCTGAGGCTCTAGATCACCTGGAGTTTTTACGTAATTTAGAGAGCTTTAAGACTGATGCGCGTGAAGGAGTAAAAGAGAGTTTAGATGCTATTGCCTTAGTTAAAGAATGTTGCACTGTCATCTTACCTATTGTCTTGTGTAAAGGATTTAATAAAAATTATGGATTTAATGATGAACATAAAATTATTCCTTACCTAGGTGTTGATTCTCCAGCCTCCACCGAATTTGGAAATATTTATGAAACGGCTTGTTATTATTTTCAAGCTGCAATAGCCCATGGAGTCTCTGAAAAACAACTCTATGACTATCGGGATAAAATGCGCGAAGCCGCTTCTTATTACGCAGATTTATACCACTGCTCGATCGATGAAACTGCCGAGGCCAAGCATTTTGAGGCTATCACAGGCCTTCCCCTATTTGAGGAGTGGACGGCAGAAAACCTGAGCGAATGTATCCGCGACATGAAGCAAAACCCCACACGCTGTCTAGACTTTTATAGCGAATTTTCCTCTCTATCGTTGCGCTATCACTCCACGTTAATGCCTTGTAATGCGACAGCTTTAGCCACTATGGGCAAGCAATTTGTAGGATGTTCAGGCACTTTATGGAATAAAGATACTTTTCCTTTGAATATAGCCGAAGCTTGCATGCCACAGGAAGGAACCGAAGGTCAAATTATTGTGAAGTTAGCTCTAGATATTCATAAGGGGCTAAGTCATATTATTTCTGTAGAGCAGCCGGATCCTCGTGAGATGATTCAGTCCATTCTAGATCGGCGAAAGAAAAATGATTTGAGAGCACTTGCTGATGTGGGAGGAATTTTAAGAAAGTTTAGTAATGAAGAAGTGGCGCGCATGATTCTAGATCACGACAAGATGCAGGGTGAAATTGAAGGTGTCGTGTTTTTCCTTAAACAAGGACATCATGAGTCATTTGTTCTTCTTAAGAGAGACTCCAAAGAATACATTTATTTAAGTAATCCAACCAAAGAGGAAATTGAAAAAAATGGCGTCAGTTTAGACAAAGTCTTTGTTTATTTTGATGATCTGCGGACAACTGGATCCGACATCCCACTCAAACACGATGCGGTGATCGGGCTCACCTTTGATCCTAACAACACCAGCATGCGCAGTCTATTACAGGGTGCTTTGAGGGCTAGGGGATTTTTTCATGGTCAAAAAGTGGATATGATAGTCCAAAAAGAAGCTCTTGAAGGTTTTATTGGTTTTGACATTCATGCGCCGGAAAAAGCCTTAACCGCTGAAAATATATTTAACACTAGTTTACGCAATCAATCTCGTCAGCTCAAGCATCAGCTCTTAAGATCTGGGATTGAACAGATTAAAGAAAATTATCGCTCGGCTATACTCCAAAAACTTATACAAGCATTTTCAAAGCAAGAAAGTAATCTTGACACCTACATGGAACTTTTCCAAGCAGGTGAATGGCTATTTTATAATACTTTTTGTGATGACCCTACATCTTTATTTCTCGAGCTTGAAAGCGAAATTGAAGCTGGCAAATTCATCGAAAAACATTTTCAGAAGATTCAAAAACGCTTTGATGACACATGTGGACCTTATTTAGAGGAGTCTGAAAGAAAAGCTTTGCATCTGCAGGCCACTAAAATCGTCGATTGGGCCAAAGGTCACCTTAACTGGAATGTCACCTCGTCTCAAGTATCTCTAGATACACAACTCACTGTGGAAAAAGAGGTGCAAAAAGAAATTGATATCAACGTTGAAGTGCAAAAAGAAACACAAAAAGAACTTCAAAAATATGCCACGCGCGTGGATGCACCCCCCGCTCAACATATGGCCTGGCAGACTGGCAAAGATAAACCTCGTTCATTCCATGATTACAAAGGCCCCTCGACGCTCACATTTCCTGAACTCCTACATCGCGTGAATTATGAAGCTCCATATGAGAAAATTTTTCCCAAGGACCTCTTTTTAACGGAAAATTTTGCAAGATCACATGAGATAGATCTTCCTGTCTTTCATAAGGCACAAAAATCGGCTCAACATATTTTACTAATCAGAGAAAATAACACCTACAAAACATTGTTTATAGATCTTCAAGAAGCTGAATTTTGGAGAAAACAAATCTATTTACATGGTCTAGAGGATTGTTGGTTATGCGATCTTGAGGGTCATTCATTGAATGATCAACATCCTATCCCTCCGCAGGCGAATGCGATGGTAGAGAGAACTTTATGGTGGGGAAATTTTTTCAATGGCAACATCAGCTATATCAGAGCCTATCCTCACTTAGTCCATGATGAACTTAAGGACGAAAATTACGCTCTAAAATATCGCTACCTACGCTTAAAAGCGGCTAACGATCCTGCGCAAAACCAGATTCTTTCCATAGATCCCTCTCTCTCGGAAAAACCTGAAACACCCCCTGTGTTTACTTTCCCATCCAAGCAACGGGAGGAGGAATGGAAATCTAAAGAGATTGCCGGATTATCAGTCCAAGAATTAAATCAGCTTCCTCATCATTTTGTACGCTTTGTTCCTGATGAAAAAATTCCTTTGCTCAATCACTCTGGCTTTTTT
This sequence comes from Chlamydiales bacterium 38-26, assembly GCA_001897225.1. GTDB lineage: Bacteria > Chlamydiota > Chlamydiia > Chlamydiales > Parachlamydiaceae > Neochlamydia. Next base: position 357,948 of record MKSK01000003.1, on the reverse strand, counting down.
TCCTATTTACAACCCGATCGCTTTCATTTGATTCAGCCCGCGCAAATCGCTCTGATTCCTAATCATCGCATTAAATTCCTCTGCACACGTGAGCAAGTGGAAGCTTTACCTCCCAACAAAATTGTCTGGCTAAAGGGTCCTGGTTTAAAATTTCTATCCGAAAAACTTATACATTTAATCAGTCCAGAAGCCCTTGAATTTCTTCAGCCCGATTTTCAAATTAAATATCAACAGAAGATGATACAGGAAAAGGGAATAAAAAATTTTGCTAAGCAAGCCACACCTGCGGTGGCTGCAGTCATACTCCCTGAATGTGTCCCTTATTTACTTAATCATCGACTTGCTTGTCTTAAAACCGCGGCTCAGTTAGCAGAAGTGAAACCTTCCTTATACGGTTTTCTTAAAGCTAGTCAATATCATTTATTACCCCAGGAAAATTGGAAGTTATTAAACAAAGACCATCTAGATAAGTACAGCCAAGAACCCTCCATCCCCCCTGAAGCAAAAGATTTAGTTGAACAAATAGATCCTTTATGGGTCAATGATTTAGATCCACGCTTGGCCCAATTTTATACGAAAAATCAAATCGAAAAGATTTATCAACCTTCCCCCATTAAGTACCTAAATGCAGAACAACTTGTATTTCTAGACGTCAAATTAGCCCCCTATCTCGAGCTGAAACAAATTCCCCAGCTCACTGATAAACATGCCCCCCTCATCCAGCAAATCAAAGATCTTGAGGCAATCGGACATCTATCCAATGAGGGATTTAAATTTTTAAGTAAAGATCAAATACTCTCATTGAACGATCGAAATGTGTTAATCCGTTTGCCCTTAGACTCATTGTCACATTTGAAGCCAGAACAAGTGCTATTATTAGATCCTGAGAAATCTGAAGATCAAAGACTGATTAATCAATTAAGTAGCAGACAACTCTCCGCGTTGAGTCAGGAACAGCTCGTTAAATTTTTAACCTATGTAAATAAAAAGACATTTAAGCAACTTGATCCGAATCTGTTTAGTCTTCCTCTCGATCTCGAAGCTTCTAAACAAAAATGGTTAACTCCCCAGCAGACAAAGACTTATCTCCATGCGAAAAAAGGTCTAAAAGTTAACGATTTAAAAGTTCGATTAGAACAACTCACTCCCAACCAATGGGAAGGCTTAGATGAAGCGTTTTATGAAACATTTTTCGATAAAATGCCAAAAAAAATTATCCAATGTGTGCCTAAGAATAAAGTACAAATGCTTAACAATCAGACCGCTCTTCTCTGGCACAATCGTGATAAGTCTAATCATAAAGCTGCCGACCGTTTCATAGGACTGGTCGCTTTCTGTTTTTACCCGTTCACTCTCTTCTCTTCCCTCTTTATCGCATTCTTTACTGCGGCAGGACGAACATCCAAGTCGCAATCTTTTGGGAGCGTATTTAGGAGAGCCTTCAAACGCGTTATTTTCTCTCCTTTACGTTTATTTTCACCAGGAGCTTATTACCGTTATTATGGATAAAAGCTAGCTGCTTTGTGGAAGGATTTTTATAGTGGCCGCTCGCGCCTTAGCACTTATCATCGAATCAAGATAGGGATTCCCCTTATATTTAGCGATATAAGCTTCGTCTATGCGGTCATTTAATTCTTTCTCCATCATAGGCGCAAATGAAACCTTTAGCGTCATGCCAGAGACGTTGATTTGACCTGCTTTCTGCCTAAGGGCTGCTTTGTACCAGCTAGAATGCTCTCCGTGATAGGCTCGCACATAAAGATTTTCATCCACCACCACAGACCAAATCCATGTAGGTGTACCATAGGATTTGCCATCCTCTCGGAGGGGAGAAATATGCAGATCATCCGAGACAGAGATTTTTTGCAAGTCCTCTTGGGACCACATAGTATGTTTCATACACATTCCTATTTTTAATTTAAACATAGGGAGATGTCCCTATTTTGTGCAAAAATAATCTCCTTGCATAACTTTATAGATTATTTTAACTTTATCCTATGAGACAGATTTGGAAAGTTTTATTCAATACAGGAAAAGGATTTTATGACGATGGATGCAGCACCCGTGCTGCTGCCCTTACTTTTTTTACCTTAGTTTCTCTAGTCCCTGTTTTAGCTGTTGCCCTGGGACTCGCAAGAGGATTTGGCTTTGCACAGCTGTTAGAAGCTGTCATCAAAGATCAACTACGCGAACAACCCGAGGTTGCCTCCTATATTATCAATTTTGCTTACTCTCTCCTTGAAAATACAAGCAGTGGCTTGATTGCTGGAGTCGGGTTGGTACTTTTGCTTTGGAGTGTTTACAATATTCTGGGAAACATCGAAGAGGCTTTAAACTATATATGGAAAATTCCCAATCCCCGTTCTTGGGTAAGAAAAATTACAGATTACATGGCAACGATGATCATCTGTCCTTTATTCTTTGTCATCTCAAGCAGCTTAACAATATATCTTAAAACACATTTTACCGTCTTTTCTGAACTTTATCGAGGGGTGGCTTATGTGGAATATTTCTTAATTCATCTTTTTCCGTATCTTTTTTCTTGGTTACTATTTACGTTTCTCTACTTCTTTTTACCCAACCGTCGCATTCCGTTAAAGTATGGGATGATAGGGGCATTTGTGGGAGGGACAGCTTATCAACTACTCCAGACATTCTATATTAGTATTCAATTTAAGCTATCTAGTTTTGGTGCTATTTATGGTAGCTTTGCAGCCCTTCCTCTCTTTTTGCTATGGTTAAATTTAAGCTGGATGATCATTTTAGCAGGTGCTGAGCTTGCCTATCAGGCAGAAATTGCCGCTTGGAACCATCCGCCTACAGAACCAGGCTTTCAACAAATTTTCGCGCCAAGGAGAGTTCTTGCACTATTAATCGTTTTTGCATGCATTCAAGCATTTAAAGAGGGAAAAGATTCTTTGACTCTGCATCAACTTTCTGAAAAGTATGGGGCTTCCAAAAAAAATCTAGATGAGGTGATTAGAGTTTTAGTCAAATATAAGATTCTATCAGAAACTGCCTACGAATCGGATAGTGAAATTCGGTATCAACCGGCACGTGATATAAAAAACCTGACGCTTAAAACGGTCGACAGTGTCTTTCCACCCCTAGATAATGATTGGGTTCTTCTCTACAAAAACCCTCTCATTGATCGTTTTCAAGAGATACTCGCTTCCTATGATGCGGCAACTAGTCATCATACAAGTAATCTTAGGTTGAGTCAAATACACCCTCTTGAAGTTTAACCCGTGATAAAAAGGCAATCACGGGTAGAGTATCGTCATTCTATGGGTTTTAACAAACAATTTTAAATTGATCTCTTGTAGGTGATAAATCTTTATATTTGTGGACATAACCATTTGTTTTTAAGCCTTCAAGCACTTCGTTGAGAAGTTTTTTAAAATTCATTTGTGCATCATAGGTGATATAGCGTAGAGATTTCCCCCATATGTTTTGCGCTTCTTTATAAAGGTCTGAGGATGCGCCGGTGTTTAACTTAACTGTTCTGCCCTCTTTTAGAGAAAAGCTTTCAGATAAACTGTCGTTAATCTTTTTCACTACGACGGCACAAAATTGTTGTTTTTTTTCGTCATCAAACATTTTTTCCAGGTCTTCGTTAAGACGTTGGGTTGAGCTGATGATAGCGTTATTTTTGAGATATTGTGTGTATTCCTGCTGTTTTTTAATTTTAAGCTCAGCATTATCCTTAATTTTGTCCATTTTTGTTTCTAGTTCTGTGTATTGAGAAGAATCTAGATGAAGTTTTGCCTTTTTTAAAAATTCTTCCAGAAAATCTTTCGGGATGTAATTAAAAAGTCCATCATGGGTGGACACCGCAGGTCTTCCTTCTGTCAACCCCAGCACTGCGGAGGATTGGTCCAGGTCGAATAGAACGACCTTTCCCTCTTGATCGAGAGCTATATTGTCGTATTTAACATCCGAAAAATGGGTTTTTGAAATAAAGATCAGCAATTCAGAAAAAATCTCTTGAATATAGTCACTTAATTCCGGTTGATTCCAGCAATATGTATAAACCCCTCGTTGCCCTTCATAAGAATCAGCGATAAGTGACGCTTTTTCTTGTGCAATAAAATACTCTCCCTGAATTTCGATGATTTTACAATCGGGGACGTGTAATAAATGAAGATTGTGGTTAGCGACAGTCTCGCGCGCGTTTTGGACGACTTTCAGATAATTTTCAGCAGCTTCTTGACTTTCCATAGGTTTAAACACCACACCTTCCACACTCTCTAAAAATATAACTTTGTTAACCCCTCCTTGAGCCATTTTTATGCCAGGTTCCGTGATATTTTTAGGATACATTTTGCTCGCCTTGGATAACAATTCTTTCTGTGCGTCTGATAAATTTAGAACAAGCGTAGATTGCTTATTTTTTGCTTGGAGAGTTTGTTGAGCCTGTGTTTTGAACTTTTGGAGCTTCTCTTCAGTCTCGCGATGTTGCTCTGCATTTGGGGGTAGTATTTTGGAATTTACCTGCGTAGGCTGTGGATTAGACCCTGATGTTGAAGAATTTTGGAGAACACTTTTCGACAGATTGTCCGTTTTTAATTGGGCCTGATCGTTTAACTGCCCATTAAGGCTTTGATTAGAGATAAAATGATGCTTCTTACGGACAATGAACAATCCTATGCCCATAATCAAAGGAACGATGAGTGTGATTAAACTGGCTGCCTTAAGGATCATTAAAGGGATACTTTGTTTCTCTTGGCGAGTTTCCACGGAATAGCCGCTCTGCCCCTGAACATTGACAGGTTGGATGTGGCGGTATTTTCGACCAGACACTAAAAAATAATTTTCGAAAGCGGCAATCTTCGATAGTGTAGGGTCTACAGAAGTTTTTGATGGGGATTTTTCTATAGGTTGCATAGGTATTCCTCTTTGATTAATTTGACTATTTAGAAACTGATCGATGATAAATTTCTAAGTTTTGAATTGGTTCTGTAGGCAAAAAATGAATCGATAGAGTTTTTGTACTCGTACGCGGATAGTTCATAAGAAAATCCATCACTGCCTTCACTGAGATGGCTGCAGCTCTTTCTTTTGGAAATCCAAATATGCCGGTACTGATGGAAGGAAACGCAATGCTCGTTTGATTGAGAGATTGGGCCAATACTAAACTATTGTAGTAGCAAGAATAAAGCTCATCTTCCTTTTGGGCATTAGAGTCCCCTTGAGGACCAGCGACAACGATGACAGCATCGATCTGATAATGATTCTTCAAATCTCCACTTTCAATCATCGCAGCATAGCCAGACACATATTGAGACTTATAAATCTTTTGCAGTTCCCGATGTGCATTCACATAGTTCGTTCCCCCTGCTTTGTGAATCGCTCCATCGATTCCCCCTCCCCCTCCTAAGTGTTGATTCGCTGCATTTACGATGATCTGAGCTCCGCTATTAAAAATGTTTTGTCTACGGATTGTAAAATGTACATCAGGAAATTTGGCAAATGCAATCTGCAAAGTATCTTCATTCAGGATTTGACTCTGGATGTCTAATTTATCAGATCCTGTTAAATCACCTGTATATTTGCGCAATGTCATAGAATCTGGAATTTGATACACGTTTTCTTTCCTCTTTAAATTTGTGCCTGGCAAAAGAAGTAGGGAAGTCGCCTCATGGGGTATCTGATTAAGGGGGTGCTCCGCTGTATTTTGCAAGATTTTAGCTGAAACCTGAGGAGCAGGACTTTCGACTCGCAGGGTTTCCTTTTTTTTGCGCACCGACCATAAACCGACAGCCATGATAATCGGAACAATGACTGTCATTAAGCTGACGACTTTCGCAATCAAAAGAAGAAGGGCTTGCTTCTGGTGTCTTATCTCAGTCCGATAGCCGCGTTGGCCATTGAGATTTAACAGTTGAACTTGAGAGTATTTATTCCTCGAATAGAGGAAATAATTTTCAAAAACAGCTATTTTTGCCTCTTCAGATTTGTTTACCGATCTAATCATTATGGGCGTCACGGCCACTCCCGTTTCTTAAAGGTTGTATATCAACTATTGCGATAAATTTTTTTGTAAGCTTCCGGCGCATGAATCCGGATGACCTCTCGAATTTGATCAAAAAACTTTGAACCTAAACTGCCGCCTGTACAGCCCACCACAAAAGACCTTAAGCCCGCTGTGGGATCTTCAGGACTTATATCTTCGAGATCGTAAAGACAAACACCGGTGCCATCCGCCAAAAAGCCTAAATTTTGATGGGTTAAATCCGAAGTGCCCGATTTACAGATAAAGAGAGCAATTTGGGTGAAGATTTTTTCTAATGCTTCATCACTGTAAACTTTTTTGATCTCTTCTGATCTTTCTAAAAATCTGTATTTCTTTTCTGCATATAAATTATCGCTAATGAGGACTTTGGGTACTGGTATTTTTATAAGAGACAAATTGTGTTGCTGGCAAATTTCTTGGGCAGCCTGAATGGTTTCTAACCGTTCTTTAAGCTTTCCCTCTTTTTGGCTCATTTTAAATATAATTCCCCCCATGTTCTGCATCTCAAAGATCCAGTTATGCAAACTCGGATCTATTCTTTTGATCGATGTGTTGTGAGGAATTTGAGTAATAGATGTGTATGTTCTTAGCTCTTGAGCTGTAGCAAGGATTAATTGAGTTTCATCAGATGAAAAGTCTAGGCTAGCCCTTTCTGCAGGCATAACTTGTGTGTGTTTGACATTCTGCTCAAAGAATGTGGATAAATCTGGTCCTGAGGGTTTGCTAGAGATATTTTTTTTTAAACACTGAGTAGAATGAGAAAAAAATTGACCGATTTGCCGAAAAATATGCGCAATGAACGTTTTTATCTTCTCGAATGTAACAATCAACCATCTGCGGCCATTCCTTTCAGAAGAGGGCAGGGGCCGAGAATAAACCTGGGTACATTTTGATAATGAAATTGTTTCATTATTTACATTCATGCAGTAACACCTAATATTTAATTTAAATAAATTATATCATGATTTTACAAAAACAATCAATGTATGATTACACATATATATTAAGAGATAATAAACTGAGATTTATTGTTCTGGTAAACTCAAACTTTACTTTAATATCTTATAGATATACACTACTCTTCAGTCCTTAACTTATCCTAAGTAATTAGAATGGAGATTTTTAGATGCAAAATTCGCTCCCTAATCTCAAGCCTAAAAAAAACAAAGTCTTTAAACATATATATAGACTCTTGACTGCTGCCTGTTTGTGCATCGCCTTGGGATGTTTAATTTTGCCTACGCTTTTATCTACTTCTTGGGGAAACTCTGCCCTTCGGTATCTGATTAACGCTCAAATCTCAGGAGAAATTACCTATAAACATCTTAATGTAAGCTGGTTCGGTTCACAATCTGTGGAAAAACTCTCCCTATCAAACAATCAAAGTCCTATTATTTCCGTGGATGAGCTTTCGATATCCACTCCCCTATGGAAATTACTTGTTAGCGGTGGTAGGCAAGGATCGTATACTGTTAAAAATCTTCAAGCCCTCATTATCCGCGATCAAGCAGGAAGGACTAACCTTCAACAAGCATTAGAGGCGAAAGCCAGCGTTCATGAAGACATGCTGGCAGACACGATGACAGTCTCTCTACATGATGTGAATGCTGAAGCTCATCTCAATTCTGCGCATCTGAATCATTTACACCTCTCTGGTAAAACTTCCCAGGGTGATTTATCAGGGACGTTTAGTGTTGAAGCCTCTCTTGGAGATTTAGAGGCAGCCTACTTTTTAAATTCCCCTGAACCCTTAGCAAAAATACAGATGCACGCACAAGCAAATAATTTTCCTGTTACTCTGCTGGATGAAGCTCTCTCCCTTTCTCATCCTAAATATCGAGGACTTTTATTGACTGCGCTGGGAAATGTGCTAGATTTGGACCTATTAGAGTCTCATGAAAATGAGGGGGTGAACTTAAATCTAAAAATACAGACCCCTCTCGTGAAAGGAATCGTTAGCGGTTCCTTAGAGAAGGATCGTCTAATCGTTGGTGAGCCCGACTCCATTGAGGTCATCATCCAGCCCGCACTGGTTGAAAAGCTTAATCAAGTTTTTTCCGCAACGTCTTCAATCAAGCTACTCAAGGAGACAAGAGGGAATATAAATTTAGCAAAAATGCAGCTTATCTTTGACAATAAAGGAAAGTCTCCCTTCCTCGATCTTGCTCAATCGTATCTTGCGGCGGATTTAACGATTGACCAAGCAGATTTAGAAATTTTTGCCCCCGTGGGAGCTATTTCTCTTAAAAAATGCTTTTTTTCCATTGATGCATCCGAACATAAAGATCGAATTCAACTGACTCTAGCGAGCGACTTGGTAAGAAATTCATTGACGACTCAGATTAAATTAGGGGGTCAAATCGATAAAACTTTCAAAACAGAAGAATTCTCCTCTCTAAAAAATGCGGATCTGCACTTAGATCTGGTGGGATTGCCCATCGTTCTGTTTGATGAGTTGATGGGACAGTCCCCTTTACTTGTGGATGGACTCGGCAAAAGTGTGGATGTGCATTTGAATCTATCTTATGACGATGAACCTATCGTGCATATGGATCTATCTTCTGACATTTTTAAAATGACGCCTCTTGATCTAAAGATCTATCCCTCGCTTGAACTGATTCAACCTGTACGGATAGATTATCAGCTCCCGCACTCCTGGGTGAATCAATTTGCACTGCATGATCAACCTATACATGTAGAAAAATCTGTTCCCGCGCAAGTCCAGGTGACAAAGTTGCATATTCCTCTCGCCTATGAAGCATATAAGCAATTATCCAATTGGACTGTCATGGCTGACCTAGGGATTAAGGCGATTGACTTTAAAAACCTTTCTAATCAAGAAACCTTTCAAATTTCTGATATACAGGCTAACCTGACCGGCCCTAATCTAAAGAACAGTCTTTTTAATATTGCGGCTTCCATCCATCCGCAGCAAAACTCCCAGGTTATTGGGCAAATTTTTGGAGGTTCTGCTCAAGTTAAAGCAAGTTCAGCTTTTGCTTTGGATCATCAGGGTGAATGGCAAATGGGGGGTGTAAAAACCTCCATTAAAAGCCCTAATATCGAGGGGCAGCTGCAAGGGCGCGTGGAAAAGGGTAAGCAGTTTTTTTTAACCTCGCCTGCTTCGTTAAGATTTAATCTCAGTCAAGAATCTCTAAAAATGTTAGGACTCAGTGGGCTTAGATTAGAAGACTCCTCTGAAGTTGTGATGAGCCTTGAGGCCAATCAAACCCCGTTAAGCGTTCATCATTTTTCTCAAATGCAGTTGAAAGGTCTTTTAAAAATTGATCAGATTAACCTCTATGGAAATGCAGGTTCATTACAAAAACTGAATGTTCATTGGGCCATAGATGGACTTCAGCGTTTAATCCATTTGGACATTCAGGGCTTAACAAAGTTGCATAGTGGTAGAGTAGAAGGCTCTTTATCTGCCTCTATGGACATTTCTAATTGGCTTAACGACAATAAAATAGATTTTTCATCCGCACAGATTTCTAACAAGACGAAACTGGTCAACTTCCCTGTGGCCTTTGTTGAAAAAATTACGCAACAAGATGATTTAACCGCTTTAGTGGGACAAGCAGTAGATTTAGACGTTCAGGCTGATATGTCATTATCCAAGCCATGGTCTGGAAATTTGCGTTTTGATGCAAAAAATAAGGACCTAGGCATGCAGGGCGCCCTGCTCATTCAAAATGGTCTTTTGATCAATCAAGCCCCCATTCAGGCTGAGTTAGCTCTAACTCCTGAAAGATTTCAAGCCTTTCGACGTCGCTTACTCCCACAAAACGTGCGACAGCCTGATATCCTTTTAAATACTCCATCCCTGATCCATTTAACACTTGATAAACTCTCTCTCCCTTTAGAAATCCAAGATAAACCTAGCTGGTTAAAGGCTAGCCTATCTTCGCATGTTTCAATTGACAGCCTCGATATGAAGGACAAGGGGACAGGACGACAGGTTTGGCTAGGTCAGATAAACGGGAAATTTGAGACTCCCGAAGTGGGAAAAGAGATTTCCTTTACTTTAAAAGGTTTACATAATCAACAAAAGACACCGTCTCTGCCTTTTTCTTTGGAAGGAAAAGCCAGCAAAATCTTTAATTCTACAGGCGATATAGACATCGATCATCTCGGACTCCTTTTGGATACAAATATTCAGCAGTTTCCCCTCAAGCTCCTCAGTCAATTTATTGGACTAGGCGATGAAATCACAAAAAGAATTTCTGCTACACTTGGTGACACAATCAATGCTCTCATTCATATAGACATTCGCCAACTCCAAGGACCCGTGACAGCTAATCTAAGTGGCTCGAATGGAAGTATTGCTTTGAATGCATCTGTAAGAGACGGGATTTTATTCCTCAACCAGAATTTTCAATCGCAAATTGTCCTTAGTAAGGAGTTTGGAAAGTATGTGCTAGAAGATATTTTTCCTCTAGCCAGTGGATTAGTAGGTTCTGATAACCCTTTAAATATCAACATTGATGCAAAAGGATTTTCTCTACCCATCAAAAATTTTGATCTCAATAGAGTCAAAATTGAAACGGCATCTTTACAGATGGGTAAAGTTCGTTTTCGTAAAGAAGGAAAGCTCGGTTCCGTTTTGAGTTTATTTAATACACAGGGAAATCAAGATATATCCGTTTGGTTTACTCCCTTATATATCAGCATGAAAGACGGTCAAATGACTTTTCAACGTATGGACATGCTAATCATGGATGCTTATCCGATTGCGACCTGGGGAACAGTAAACTTTGTAAAAGATAAAGTGAATATGGTGATTGGTTTAACGGCGCGTGCATTAAATACAGGATTGAATATTCCTGGATTGGATGGGGATTATATGTTACAAATTCCATTTAAAGGCACGATAGATAACGCCAGCATTGACAAGAAAAAAGCCACAGCAAAAATTGCTGCGCTGGTCGCATCTAATAGAGGACCAGAGGGGTTATTCATTGGTACAGCCTTGCGTATTGCCTCGGGTGAGCTTAGTGAGGAAAAAGCTCCTTCCCCGACGACAAATCCACTCCCTTGGCAAACAGCTGGAGAGACCCCGACATCGAATACCACTAATTCTAATCATCCCTTGCATCAAGTTGAAGAAAAGGCCACTTCCATTTTGAAAAATATTCTACCTTTTTGATGACTCAATGTGTTGGTTTAGGTCTGTGAAAAAAAAGAACCTTTCTTTTCAAAGAAAGGTTCTTTTTTACATTCATCCTTTTCACTTGTCAAGCTCTGCATGATCATGATGTAAGAGTCAAGTTAGGTTTAAACTTTAATCTTAATAAAATGTAATTCGGCAGAGACTTTGTATCCAAATATATAACCTGCTTTTTTCATTTCTTCTAAAATTTCACTGATCACTAGCTGATAATTAGGAACTTTAGGTCTTGAAGGTGATGGCTCGAGCTCTATTGTGTTTTCCCAAAGGACTTGCGCACTTCTAAAAAGAGGTGTCTTAACATTATTTTCAATAAAAATCGTACGCCCCTCGGACAAACTCAAGTTATTTTTTTCAATTTGTAACTGAATGTTAATAAAATCAATGAGTGTATCACACAAACTTTTCATCCTGTCATCTTTAAATGAAAGCGCAGGTTCACTAACGATACCCTGTGCGGACGATGAAATAGCATTTTTTTGATGAAAAAGAGCGTAATCCTGCGTTCTTTTTACCCTTTTTTTAGCCCTCATTTCGATTTCATTAAAAGTCTTTTCTGTAGTTGAATTAATCATTGGGCCTAGGAGAGCCCGAGTCATTTCAAGAAAATCATTAAGAAACCTCTCGGGAATATAGTTTAAAAGTCCCCCTCTATCCTTCGCATTTCCCTTTGTTAATCCCACGATTGCAGAACTTGAGTCAAGATCTATAAGGGCAACTTTTCCATCAAATGTAAGCGGAATATTGTCATATTTAACATCAGAAAAACCCGTTTTAGTGATAAACTTGAGTAATTGAGAAAAGAGTGTTTTACTATAGTCATTTAATTCTTCATCATTCCAGCAATAAGAATAAACGCCCTTTTGGCCCCTAAAACTCCCAGAAACAAGGTTCGCTTTTTCCTGCATGATGAAAAATTTGTCTTGGACTTTTATTATTTTAGATGCAGGAATGTGAATTAAATAAAGGTTATCTTCCAATACCACGCGAAGCGCTTGCTGATTAATTTCTAGATATTCTTTGGCAGCTTTTTCGCTATCCATCGGCTTAAAAACAAACTGTGGTGCACAATCTAAGAAGATCACACAGTTCACACCCCCTCTATTCACTTTAACCCCAGAAGGCCACGTGTTAGCAGCACATTTCTTTTTTGCGTCGGCTTGCAAGAGAATATTTTCTTGCGCACTGCTCAATGTAAAATCTAGACCGACGGAACCTTGGGTATTAGCTTGATTAAACGCCTTTAGTGCGCCTGTTTTAAATTGATGAATCGTGTCAGCTAACTCTTTGGAATCTTGAGGATCAGGAGCTATAAATTTCGGTTCGAGATTTTCCTTCTGAGGAATGGCTGCAGTTTGTGTTGGATTTATGGTCAACGGAGCAGAGCTAGAGACTGGTGCATTTTGATTCACAGGTGGGCATGTGGAACCCAGAGGATTTAACCTATTTGTGTGATTAGTTATCGGTTGATTCTCACCGCTAGTTTTGATCTGATGCGCATCAGGTAGCGTCTTGGGTTGCTCTTTTTCTACGATAACGGAAAACTTACGATGCATAATCATGCGGCCTAAAGCCATAATGAGCGGGATGATGAGAGTGGCACAACTGATCACCTTGAGGATATTTAACGGAATATTAGGTTTACTACTAAAGGGCTCAACTTTGAAACATTGCTTTCCCTGTGTGCTGCTTGAATCTATTAAACGATACTTTCTACCGGAAAAATTAAAGTACTCTTCAAACGCTGTAAATGTTGAAAAAGCTTGTGAACGCTGCTTTATTTTGATATTTACAGGTACCATGAGACCCCTTCTAAAATTGATAATAAAATTATGTTAAACAATTCATCTTTAAATTAATTAAAGAAATTATAAATTTCTTATGAAACGTAGCGTTCAGTCTTAAACTTATTGTAATCGTTTAAATCGTGAAAGAGTGGGGTTGATTTAAAATATTGAAATCTCCCCAGATCCCTAAAAATCTGCCCTTTACATCAATGAGTCAGGTTAAGTTTTATAACATAAGGCAGCAACACAAAGATATGAGGGGGTTTTTCTGGCGAGACCTTGATGAGGATGTATCAGGACAATCCTGAGAATTTACCTCTTCTTCTGATCTAGGCTCACTGTCTGATGAATCAAATGAGGTAGAGGAAGAACTTGCTTGAGTTAAATGTAATGAATTACTCCTTGGTGACAATGCCCGAGCGCCATGCAAATCTGGTGCATAATCAACGTGCTTTTTATCAAGAATCATGAAATATTTTTGACGCATGATCTTAATGCCCACAGCCATGATTAATGGAATAATTAATGATACACAACTTACCACCTTCAAAACATTTAAAATGGTGTGGTGTTTATTATTCACAAGTTCAACATTCAAACAGATTTTACCTTTTACGAGGTGGGTATCGATCAACTGATATCTTCTGCCTGAAAAATTAAAATACTCTTTAAATGCAATAAACGATCCGAACGTTTTAGGGTGATGAGATTGCTTATTCTCTATAGCAGTCATAATAGTCTCTCATAAATTGTTTCGTTAATTATATAAATCACCTCAAAATAATACAATTAAAGATATTAATCTTATATTTCGCAAACAGATTTTATTAATAACATCCAGCACGGGAGAATATTCTATCCCAAAAATAGTCTTTCCTCGGTTAAGAGCAAGCAGGGGTTTGTGATTGCGACTTCGAGGGGCGTTAAGAAAAGTAAAAATGATGAATCAGCATGATGATTGATTATGAGAAAACAGCTTATCATGACACTTGAGTTAAAAAAAAAGCCACAGCCTTGGAAAAAGCTATGGCTTTAAAGAAATCGTCTATGAAACGATTAATTATTCCGAAGCGAAGGATCTTTCGCCTCTATGACGTTGACCACCACCTCTGTTGTAGGAGTCCCCACCATTACCGCGATGACTGCTTCTGCCGCCACCTGTTGAGCCCCCAGCTTGACGTTCTTGCGCTGGGCTCAAACGCATATTGCGCTCGAGGAAAGGTTTTTCGTTAAGTTCTTGGATGCATCTTGCTGCATCATCTTCAGTTTCCATTTCAACAAATCCAAAACCTTTAGACTTGCCGGTATACTGGTCTCTAATAATTTTGATGGAGACAACTGTTCCATACGCTTCGAAAAGAGGTTTTAATGTCTCTTCAGATGCTTTCCAGGATAAGTTGCCTACAAAAATTTTCTTCATATGGACTCCATGTTGGGTTAGTTAACAACTGCTTTTTGATGGGATATATATCTATGATATGCTTATTGCCAGTGAAAGGCTGACCTTGAGGATTTAGGGCATTAGAACGAACAATTCGCACATTATTGTAAGGAAATCTGAAAATTTATTTTACTGAGTCCAAACAAATCCCAAAATGGAGTAATAACCATTAACTCAAAAGGTTTAGTAACCTTTCTTTTGACTTTAAATACTTTCTAGATAGGTAGTCGCCTCATAAAATTGCAGATAACCTAATTATCCTCTTTTTATTCATTAATGTCTACAGTTGTTTGTAAAATTTTATTTTTTTACAGTGTTGCTAAATGTATTTAGGCAGAGATTTCATTTCCTGGGGGATACAAATTTATTCCTCTAGGTACATCTAGAACACCAGGAGCCTGTTGCAAGACTAAGATTTTTTTAGACCTCCAACGCCTATTTTTTCAACCTAACTTAGAATTTGTCATGAGTGGTTCATGGATATCAAACGTTATGATCTGCGTATGATCGCCGATTAATTTTCTCGAAGTCTAAACGATGGGACTGACACGCCTTTAAACGCCATCGCCCTTTTTTCAACCTGTGGCTCTATCGATAATACAAGATAAGTCTACTTTGCGCGATGGATGAATTGAACCCCACACACTTTAATAATGCAACATCTGACAAGTATATGGGGTTTTTAGATACAGAATTTTAGCGATTGGATTGTTGTTGTAAGCGCACATTTTGAAAGTATTGAAATCGCGACACAAACGCGCCTGATAGCTCTTCTAGAGATTTCAAAAGAAGAGGCTCAAAGTTGTCTTTGGCTGTGATCAATAACTCTTGTTTTTCCCATGTGATAGCTTGATAGGTAATGCCCGGTTCTATGATTACCCGTTGTAAGCCTACACTTTCAAAGATGCGACAACTACAGCTTGCGACCACAAATTGCTCAACAGTATCCACTAAAATTAAAACATGAAATAAAGGGAATCCAGGTAATCCTGGAGCATGCATGGCATTAGGATTGATTCCCCCTCTAGAAAAAATTTCCTGGATATGAGACTTAAGGGCTGCCTCATCAATCTCAATTTTTTTCCCTTCAGGTTTAACAATTTCAATATAAATTCCAACGTTGGGGCTCAAATTATAAAGATTATCACTTCCCTCCCACTGCCCACCTTTCAAGGCAACAATTCCAGGTAATGTAAAGGGGGGACCTGAGTCTTTCGAGCTGACTGGGGGAAGGGGTCTTTTAGGTGAGGGTAACGGTTGTGCTTGCGTGGGTGGAGCTGAATGAAAAGGATTTGAGGGTAGTTTGCTAGAAGATGAGGAGGAAGGGGGTTGTCCAGGAAGATTGGCTTTTAGAGGTAAGGGTAATAAAGTGATAAGACAAAAAAAAGAGTGTAGAGCAAGTTTACGCATAGTGAAACTCCATGTTTATTAATCGTTCCCTTTAGGAACGTCAGGTATAGGGGATTTATTGAGCTTAAATGATTTAATAAAGTACGCAAACTCATCTTGCGACTCTTGTGGGGTTTTAGAAAGTGCGGATAGAACATAGAGATGATTCTCGGCCAAAAAAGCCCGTCCGTTGATTGCATAAGCACTATTCGTGATTTGAAAATCCACATCCTTATATCCATCGTTAGAGCCAAATTGGATTTTTTCTAACTTGTTACCAGGATTAGAGGCTACCATATCATCCACCACTGCCTTTAAAACGGATTCCCCTTCTAAAGATTTATCTCCTTTAAGGAATGAGATCACACTGATCATAAACACTTTTCCGTTATTCTCTGAAATATACATTTCATACTGCTTAGGCTCTTTTGTCTTTGCATCTAGAGAACGATCTGTCGCATGTTGAGGAGGTGAGGGAAATTTAGAAGAAAACTTCTTGGATGGGGGTTCATACTGAACCCAATGATTTACACTAGGATTTTCAAGTGTTTTATCTACATAATTTTCTGTACTATTGGAGGTCATACCAAACATCAACTTCTGTCCATAGATGTAAAGTACTATTCCTAAAAGAATAGCAATAATGATAAACCACTTCAAAAATTCTTTAAACATAGTCACCTTAAATTATTAAACATTTAAATTTTTTTTATAACTCAACGCTAGAAATGCGACAATAAAAAAACTCCAATGCTCCCTATAAACCCAACCTGCCCCCTAAATCCTAGCACAAGTCTGCACTTGCCAATTGAAACGCTATGCCCCTCGAACAAGTCGCGACTGGACCTTGGCTCTTCGGGACTTAACCTTCCACTTGTCAAGTTCGATCAGGTTCAGGCGGAATTTAGGGGCCCAGGTTGGGTTATAATTCTCGCAAATCAAAGACACTTCTGAAGGTTTTCAAACGAAACTTTAGAAAGTTTATTGAGTGCACTAAGATAAATCTTATAACAAGGCCTAAGTAAATGGACTTATCCTTGATCTTTTAATAACCCTAACTTAATGTAATATCTCAAATGGAGAAAATATATGAGAGGATGGGTTTTATCATTAGCGGTCATTTTTCTTGCGTCTAGTTGTCAAAATTCTCAAAAAGATGAAAATAAAAAAAATCCCTTGATTAAAATAGCCTTTGAAAAAGAACCCACATCTTTAGATCCTAGAAAAGCTACAGATCTTACGACAGCCAATGCCCTGCATATGATTTATGAAGGCCTCATGCGCATTGATTATCATGGCAATGTAACCCCAGGCATTGCAGAAAGCGTAGATATATCACCAGATCAGAAAACTTACACCTTCCAACTGCGAAACTCTCAGTGGTCCGATGGAACCCCCTTAACAGCCAACGACTTTGAAGAATCTTGGAAAAGCCTTTTATCTCCCCAATTTCCCGCCCCCAATGCTTACCAATTTTATTATATTAAAGGCGCTAAAGATTATAAAGAAGGTAAAGTAAATTTCGATCACGTCGGCATTAAGGCTAAAGATCCAAATCATCTAGTCGTCGAGCTAGAACATCCCACGCCCTATTTTTTAAAGTTAGTGTCCGCCTTTTTTTATTTACCCACAAGCCCACAAATTAGACAGTCCTCACTTGTCGATCAAGTGGAGCCTGTTTGTAATGGACCTTATAAATTGGAAAAATGGAAACATCAGAATGAAATAGTTCTTGTTAGAAACCCTAATTACTGGGATGAAAAAGTTGTATCCATCGATCGTATTGCATTGATCATGCTTGATGAGCATACATCACTAAATATGTTCGAAATGGGACAACTTGATTACGTAGGTTCTCCTACAAGTACTTTACCCCAAGATGCTATTGCGACCCTTCACAGTCAAAAGATACTCAAGATCAAACCAGCTGCTGCCACCCATTGGTTCAGATTTAACACTGAGGCCTTCCCTCTAAATCATCCAAAAGTACGTAAGGCTTTCAACTTAGCTCTAGATCGAAAAGCTATTGTCGAGCATGTCACGCAAGGAAATCAATTACCTGCTATAGGCATTGTGCCACCTATCGTAAGTTGGAAAAAAATGCATTATTACAAAGATCATGATATTCCTGCAGCTTGGGAGTTATTTCAGCAGGCCTTAGTAGAAATGAATATAGATAAAGATTCTTTTCCCCCCCTTAAGCTTACCTATGCAGCTACTGATCGATACCATAAAATTGCACAAGCGGTTCAACAACAATGGAATCATGCATTTGGCATACAGATTGAACTACAAAGTTTAGAGCCTAAAATATTTAGTGAAAATGTTCTCAAAGGTGAGTATCAAATTGCTACAGGCTCCTGGTATGCAGATTTCAGTGATCCCATTAATTTTTTAGAGATTTTCAAGTATAAAACAAACCCTTCCAACCGCACTAAATGGGAAAATAACGAGTATATTGCTCTTTTAAACCAATCATCCAACGAAACTAATCCAGAGAGAAGAACTCAATATCTTGAAAGAGCAGAAGCACTTTTGATGGAGGATATGCCTATTGCTCCTTTATTTTTTGGTTCTTATAACTATTTAGAAAGTGAGTACATTGGAGGAATTGGGCTATCGGATTTAGGAATCCTAGACCTTAAATATGCTTTTATAGAAGATGTTGAAGATCCTAACTAATCTCTAAAAGAGTTGCTATAAATTCTGGAAACAAGTGACCCCGTCATGCTGAAATTCTTTGGAAAAAAATTTATCTTCTTATCTATCACGTTATTTATTGTCACCACGCTAACGTTTATTCTGATGACAGCCATTCCTGGTGATCCCTTTTCTGATGAAAAGGCTCTTCCCAAAGAAGTCCACTTAGCCCTTCGTAAGCATTATGGTTTAGAAGAACCTCTGTATGTCCAATATTTTAAATACGTTCGTTCTGTGTTTACCTGGAATCTGGGTCCCTCTTTACAATATCCAGATCGGACCGTGAATGAAATTATTCAAGAATGTTTCCCAATTTCTGCCTTACTAGGTATCCAGGCCCTACTTCTATCTATGACGATCGGTGCATTTTTAGGTGTTTACGCGGCAATTAAACATGATCAATGGCAAAGTTTTACAACTCTATTATGCGCATGTATTGGTATTTCCATTCCAAGTTTTATATTAGCTGCTTTTCTCCAATACCTTTTGGCTATAAAAGCCGGATTTTTCCCAGTTGCGCGTTGGGGAAGTTTTTCACAAACAATTCTACCAGCTCTCTCATTAGCTGCCATGCCAATGGCCTCCATTACCCGCCTTGTGCGCGCAAATATGTTAGAGGTGTTAAGGAGTGATTACATTAAAACTGCAGCATCTAAAGGCTTATCACCTACTCAAATTATATTTAAACATGCCTTGAAAAATAGTCTGGCTCCCTTGCTTCCTTACTTTGGTCAACTTAGCGCTAATATATTATTAGGCAGTTTTATTATTGAAAAAATTTATGGGATTCCAGGTCTAGGCCAATGGTTTGTCAATAGCGTGAATAACAGGGATTACACGATGATTATGGGATCCACGGTTTTTTATAGTTTTGTCCTACTATTCCTCCTATTTCTGGCAGACATGATTCATTGTGCACTGGATCCGCGTATTAAGAGGAATTCATGACTATCACAGCAGCAGATTCAAAGAATGAAATTTCTTTTGCTTTCGATGAGCTTTCGTGCAAAAAAAAATTATGGTATGATTTTATATTTCATCCCTCTGCCGCCTTAGGCCTTACCTTAATAGGCATCATATTTATAATGGCTCTTCTTGGACCTCTGTTGAGCGGCTATTCGTATGAAGACATTCATTTAGAGATAAAAAATCAACCGCCTACAGCGAAGCATTGGTTTGGAACTGATGATCTGGGACGAGATGTCTTTACACGTGTCTGGTATGGAGCGCGCATTTCACTAACGATCGGAATTGCAGCTGCATGTATCGATATTTTTATTGGAATCTTCTGGGGCAGTTTAGCTGCGTATTTTGGGGGATGGTTAGAAGATTGTATGATGAATGTTGCAGATATACTCTACTCCCTCCCCTACTTACTAGTCGTCATTGTCCTGAGTTTAATTCTAGGAACAGGGTTTACTTCTATACTAGCCGCCCTCACCATTTTAGGATGGATTACTATGGCTAGAATCGTGCGAGGGCAGGTTAGGTATTTAAAACAATTAGGATATATTCAAGCTTCCATCGCTTTTGGAGCACGTTACCCCCATGTGTTAATCAAACATTTGATTCCAAATATGAAAGGCCCTATCATTGTGACCCTTACAAATACCATACCTGCTGCCATATTTGCAGAAGCTTTTTTAAGTTTTATGGGGTTAGGAATACAGGCGCCCATGTCTAGCTGGGGAACAATGGCGCATGAGGGGTTAAGCGCCTTTAGCTTTTATCCCTGGAGACTTTTTTTTCCTGCGGCTGCGATTAGTCTGACCATGCTAGGTTTTAACCTTATAGGCGATGTCCTGTCTTCATTTTTTGACCAGCGCGAGGTTCACATATGAGCCCTCTTTTAGAAGTCGAGCGGTTGAGCATTTCTATAAGACAAAATCAAAAGTCGATTCCCCTTATCAAAAACATCAATTTTACTATCGATTATGGGGAATGCGTGGGATTGGTCGGCGAATCAGGTTGTGGCAAAAGCATGACAGCATTAACGATTGCCTGCTTAGGGGATCATGACTTTGACGGAAAGATCAGACTAGACGGCCACTATATTCATGACAAATCTAGTAAGGAAAGGCGTGAAATTCGTGCAACAAAAATAGGCATGATTTTTCAAGATCCACAAGTATATCTCAATCCTACCCTATCCATTGGTAAGCAAATTCTTGAGGTTAAAGGTTATAACGGTCAGTTAAACAAATGGGATGTCTACCGCTACATGGAATCTGTCGGTCTGCAACAGGTGGATCGTTTATATTCTTGCTATCCGCATGAACTGAGCGGCGGAATGTGTCAACGTGTGATGATAGCCATGGCGATGGCGCGTCAGCCAAAACTTTTAATTGCTGATGAGCCGACCACTGCCTTAGATTGCACGGTTCAGGCGCAAATTTTGAATTTAATAAAAGAACTACAAGCTTCGCATCAGATGGGGACTTTACTGATTACACATGATTTTAATGTGGTGGAGCGCTTATGCAACAAAGTGATCGTGATGTATGCTGGAGAAATCGTTGAAAAAGGATCGGTGAAAGACGTTTTAACAAATCCGCGTCACCCCTATACGCAGGCTCTAATTTCATGCCGTCCTAAATTAGGTAAAGGTAAAAACCAAGCGATAAAGATTATTCCTGGTGCCCCTCCGTCACTTCTTCAAATAAACAAAGGGTGTCCTTTCTCTGCGCGTTGTCCTGAAAAAATTTCTCGTTGCGATAGCCATAAGCCCCATCTTAGAGGAAAAATTGACCATCAAGCAGCCTGTTGGCACGAAGAAGAGTTAAAGTAGAATGTTAAGTATTAAAAATATCACAAAATTTTATATGCAAGGTGGACGGCCCTTGGAAGCCCTAAAAGACATCAATTTCGAGATGCAAGCGCAAGAGGTTTTAGGATTAGTGGGAGAAAGTGGTTCGGGTAAATCTACCTTAGCTAAAATTTTATTAAGAATGGAAAAACCCAACTCTGGAAAGATCTATTTTCACCAACAGGATTTTTCTAAATTAAATCAAAAAGCGCATTTGGACCTATGTCGAAAAATACAAATCGTCTTTCAAAACCCCTACTTTTCGCTAAATCCTCAGATGACTTTAAAACAAATTCTTAATGAACCTCTTGATATACATCAACTTCATACAAAAGAGCTCAGATCACAAAAAATTTATCAGCTGTTGGACCAAGTGGGCCTTGCTAAAAGTCATCTAGACCGCTATCCTCATCAATTTAGCGGAGGGCAAAGACAAAGGATCTGCATTGCCAGAGCACTCTCCGTTTCCCCTGAGTTATTGATTTGTGACGAACCCTTATCGGCGCTAGATCTATCCATCCAAGCTCAAATCTTAGAACTGTTAAAAAATTGCAAGGAAGAAATGGGGCTATCGTTATTATTTATTTCTCATGATTTGGCTACTGTTGAATTAATCGCTGATCGCGTAGCCGTGATGTACAAGGGTGAAATTATTGAAAGCGGTATGTGCGAACAGGTTTTTAAAAATCCGTTAAAAGCGTACACCAAACAACTCCTGCAGAGCATGTAATCTACTCAAAAAAGCTCATGGCACAACCAAGCGATAGGCAAGATTTTTCTCTGCAATCAGAAAAAGCCGACAGCATGGAGTGAAAATGAATTTTTCATAAGACTCTAGTAGGTCTAAAACCCACGTTCTAAAAGTATTACTCCCTCACTATTCCATCCTCTCATTCAACGATGGTTTCAAAAGATTATTCTATATAATATAAAGACATCAAGAATGGACGGAAGGAATGCATGAACGTAGGACCTTTACCCAGAGCTACATATCGTTTACAATTCAATAAAGACTTCTCCTTTAAAGAGGCGCTTGCAATCACAGAGTACTTAAGTCGTTTAGGCATCAGCCATTGCTATGCCTCTCCCCTTTTAATGGCAAAACCCGGTAGCACCCATGGGTATGATGTTGTGGATTACAATAAACTCAATCCTGAAATTGGAACGGAAAAAGAGTTTGAAGGTTTAATTCATGCGCTAAAAAAAAACTCTCTGGGACTGATTCTAGACATCGTCCCTAATCATATGTATATCTACCACCCCCGGAATCAATGGTGGCAAGATGTGTTAGAAAACGGCCCCTCTTCACCCTATGCTGATTACTTTGACATCGATTGGCACCCACCGCGACTACTCTTTGATAATAAAATATTTTTACCTGTTCTAGACCAACCTTATGAAAAAGCATTGGAAAATCAAACTTTAAAAATCTCTTATGCTAAAGGAGCGTTTTATCTAGTTCTTTATGAATTTTCCCTACCCACAGATCCAAAAAGCTGGCCCTCCCTCTTAAATATTTTTGCCCAACAAGTACAAAAAATTTTTTCAGAAAAGGATCCTGACTACTTAGAATTAGAGAGTATCATTACAGCTTTAAACCATCTACCAGCAACCCATGAAACGAATCATGAACTTGTGAAAGAACGTTTGCGCGAAAAAGAAATTATAAAAAAACGTTTAGAACTTTTAATCCTAGGCAATTCAAATCTCGCCGTTTTACTGAATAAACATCTTGATGCCATCAATGGAAAAAAAGGAGATCCGCTCAGTTTTGATCGACTTGAAAAATTTCTAAACCAACAGTCTTATCGTCTCTGCTATTGGCGTGTGGCTAATGATGAAATTAATTATCGACGTTTTTTTGATATTTTTGAATACGCCGGCATTCGGACAGAAAAGCCTGAGGTTTTTGACTCTATCCATCAGTTGATATTTACTTTCATTGAAAAGGGCTATATCCAAGGCCTGAGAATTGATCATATTGATGGATTATATGATCCTTATGAATACCTGACCAAAATTTATAAGAATCATAAAGATAAGTTCTTGTATGTGGTCGCTGAAAAAATTCTCACCGGGTCAGAAAAGCTCCCTAACACTTGGCCATTAAATGGAACTGTCGGCTATGAGTACTTAAATCTACAGAACGGTCTATTTGTATACTCAGCTAATAAACAAGCGCTCATAGACATCTATCAGCAATTTACAAATAATCGCATTTCCATTCGTGATCTCATGCATGTATGTAAAAAGTTAGTGATCGATACCCTTCTCTCTAGTGAGGTGCACGTTTTAGCGAAAAAGTTAGACCATATTGCCCAACATCACAGAAGTTCTAAAGATTTTACCGCAGCCAGTCTTAAAGCCGCATTATGCGATATTATAGTCTGTTTTCCTGTATACCGAAGCTATGTCAGAGCTGCAGAGGGAGAAATTCGGGAAGAGGATCGACTAGTGATTCGAAGTGCCGTCAAAAAAGCGAAAAGAAGTAATCCTGTCACGCATAGCGAGATTTATCAATTTATACAAAGTATCCTCCTGCTAGAGTACCCAGATCAATTGACACAAGATTTAAAGACAGAGCGTCAAGAATTCGTCATGCGTTTTCAGCAATTGACTGGCCCTGTCATGGCTAAAGGCATTGAAGATACAGCCTTTTATCGGTATTACCCTTTGTCCTCACTAAACGAAGTGGGTAGTGATCTATATAGTTTTGGGACCACTGTTGACACCTTTCATAAAGCTAATCTTGAAAGGCTTGAATTTTGGCCTCATGCGCTATTAGCAAGTTCGACCCATGATACTAAAAGGGGCGAAGATGTGCGGGCGCGATTAAATGTTCTATCGGAAATTCCCCAGGAGTGGGCCGCCGCTCTTAAGCATTGGAGTCAATTAAACGAAAAACATAAGGTCACCCTTGAAGATGAAATTGTTCCGGATCCAAATGAAGAATATCTTTTATATCAAACCATCGTGGGGACCTGGCCCTTAGAAACAATGGATGCGAGTACGCATAAAATATATATCTCCCGTATCCAAAAATACATGGAGAAGGCCGTTAAAGAAGCTAAAATTCATAGCAGCTGGCTAAACCCTGATCAGGAACATGATCAAGCCTTGAGCCAATTCATTGATCGTATTCTTGAGAATCGTTCTGAGAATGTTTTTTTGCAAGAATTAAAAAAATTTACTCTCTCAATCAGTGCGTGGGGCTTATTGAATTCACTGTCACAAACTTTATTAAAACTCACCTCTCCTGGGATCCCGGATATTTATCAAGGCAACGAAATTTGGGATTTTAGTCTTGTCGATCCAGACAATCGTCGACCTGTGGATTATCATAAACGTCAAAGTCTTCTGCTGGCTATTTCTGAAACGACTAACATCCAAGAGCTCCTCACTCAGCCGCAGGATGGACGGATTAAATTATTTCTCATCCATAAAATTCTTCAATTCCGTAAGACCCAGCCCCAGCTTTTTGATGAGGGTATTTATGTTCCACTTAAGGTACAGGGGCCCTTGAACGCACATGTGATTGCCTATGCTCGTGTGCATCAGTCGCAAATCGCAATCATCATCACGACACGCTTTTATTCTACATTAATGAAGGACTTTCATCATGCAACGCGCGAAGATCTATGGAATGATACTTATCTAGAGTTACCCGTAGAATTTTCGGATTGTCGTTTCATAAATCTGTTGAATCAAGAGGCTATTGCAGCAGAAAAAAGTCATATACGTTTGGATCCTCTATTAAAAAAATTTCCGATGGCTCTATTAGAGGGAAGTTATGCATAGTTGGTCTTTAAAAAGAGGCGCGTACCTGACGGATGAAAGGAATGTTCGATTTACGCTCTGGGCACCCAAAGCAGAAGATGTAGAGGTCCTTTTCGTTAAAGATAATCAAAATATCCTTTCAAAAGTAAACATGAAGCAACCTTTGCCCGGGTATTTTGAATATGAAACTCCTTATCCCTTGCCCTCATTAGATTATTTTTATCGCCTCAATCACAAACACACCTATCCAGATCCTGTCTCACGTTTTCAGCCTTTCGGCGTCCACGGTCCTTCAAGGTTTATGCATTCTTCTTTTGCATGGCAAGATCAAGAGTGGAGGGGGATTCCTCTTAAAGACTATCTGATTTATGAACTACATGTGGGAACTTTTACCCCTGAGGGGGCTTTTGAGGCAATCATTGCGAAATTACCCTACTTGTGCGAATTAGGAATTACAGCGATTGAACTTATGCCTGTTGTTGAATTTCCAGGTACCCGCAACTGGGGATATGATGGGGTGTGCTTGTATGCCCCCCATCATCATTATGGGGGACCGCAAGGACTAAAAAAACTGATTAACGCATGCCACTTAAGAGGGTTGGCTGTCATCTTAGATGTGGTGTATAATCATCTAGGACCAGAAGGAAATTACCTTGACAACTTTGGTGATTATTTTACCGACCTTTATAAGACCCCCTGGGGGTCAGCCATCAATTATGACGGCCCTCGAAGTGATGAAGTACGTCGATACTTTATAGATAATGCCCTTTACTGGCTAACAGACTATCACATTGATGCGCTTCGTTTAGATGCAGTCCATGCCATTTATGATTCCAGTACTCAACATTTTTTAAAATCTTTAAGCTCAGCTTTCCATCTGCAAGCAGATTATTTACAAAAAAAAGCTTTTATTATCGCAGAGAGCGATTTGAATGACATTCGTGTCATTGATTCAGACTCTCATGATGGATACAACTTAGATGCTCAATGGAGTGATGATTTTCATCATGCACAGCAAGCTTTAATCACAAAAAGTCAGTGGCAGTATTTTAAAGACTTTGGCTCCATGGCCGATGTAGCGAAAGCCATCAAGGATACATTTATTTATGATGGAAGATATTCCCTCTATCGAGAGAAAAACTTTGGTTCTTCTTCAATCCATATACCCGGCGATAGATTTATTATTTGCATCCAAAATCATGACCAAATCGGTAATGCAAGTCAAGGAAAGCGTCTGGGAGATATTTATACCATCGATCAGTATAAACTAGCTTCCATGCTTCTTTTGATTAGTCCAAATCTACCTCTCCTCTTTATGGGGCAAGAGTGGAATGCTAAAACGCCTTTTTTATTTTTTACTGATTTTGAAGATAAAAAATTAGGCGATCTCGTCCGCGACGGATATCAAAAAGAATTCAATCTGGAACAATCAGAAATTTTCAACCCTCAGAATAATCAAAGGTTCATAGACTCAAAAATTTCATGGGAGGAATTGAAACAACAGGAACACCAAGAGATCCTAAACTACTATAAAAAACTGATTCAGATTAGAAAATCTTCCTCCTGTTTGTCAAATAATGATAAAAACCTCACGCAAGTCTTTTTTGACGAAAACAAAAGATGGCTGATCGTTAGTCGAAAAGATTTACTAGGAGCTCAAATGATTTTTGCTGGAAATTTTTCAAATGAAATGCAAATTATCCCTCTTTCTGATTCTACGCAAAGAAAGGAATTAATTTTATCCTCTAATGCCGAAGAAAACTCTCAGGAACATGAAGATGAAGCAGGCGTCTTTCTCCTGCCCTGGAGTGGCAAATTATATCGAGTGAAGCTTTAAAAGAAAGCTAACATCTGCGAAATACGCATCTTCATCATCAATCTAGATTAAAACGCCACCAAGCGAAATACTGTTCAGTCTATTGGAGGATCTAAATCATGCTTTTTAGCTTCCATGAGTGTCCATGTCTTACAATCAGTCAAGGACTCAGGACCAAAAAATTGGATGGGACCAGGGTTGACATAATCATCATCTAAACGCCATTGATCACGCACCGCAGCGAATTGTTGAAATAAACGATCTTCCATCTTTACTAAGGCCTTTTTTATAACGGGCTTCATTTTGCCATGACGTTCTTCTAAATGGATCATGGAGACTAGCGGAATTCCAGCGACTTGCCAGTTACACGTCGGAAGTTCCAAATGCGAAATACTACACATATAGCCCGTCGCTCCCCCATTAATTAATAAGGCTGCGACATGGCCTAACGCATAACAATAATTCGCATCAAAATTTGAGGGAAGACAAGCCCGCCCTTCATACCCGCAAAATAAAGGCTGAGGACTAAATTTAACAGGGTGCTGTCCTTTTTTGTGTCGATTCGCTAGTTCTGATTTAACCGTCTCTATCAATAATCTTTCAGTATCAATTTTAGAAACTTGAACATTGCCATGTGGATCTCGATCCAATAATAACTGAATTTGAATCTCTTCAGGTAAAGAAGAGAAGCATTCTTTAGATTCTTCCGTTAGAAGAGGGTATACATAGTCAATTTTTTCATTTTTTTGATTCAGTTTATCTATATTTAACGCATGCCTCTCATCTGCTGCGAGTAATTTGTTAAGCTCACTGATCAATTGTTTAAACTCAGGAATAAATTCAATCAGTCCTTCCGGAATAAGAATCACACCATAGTCTTTTCCCTGTTTTGATCTTTCTATGACGAGATCTGTGATTTCACAAGTGATCTCTTTTAAGGTCTTTCTCTCTGTTTGGACTTCTTCACCAATAAATGTTAAGTTGGCGTGAGTTTGCATCGCACATTCCATAGCAATATGGGAAGCGGTGCGTCCCATGAGCTTAACAAAAAAAGTGTACTTCTTTGCAGATAAAGCATCGGTGAGAATGTTGCCAATAATTTCTGAAAAGGTCTTGGTAGCAGAATCAAAACCAAAGGAAATTTCAATGTGTTCGTTCTTTAAATCTCCATCGATTGTCTTAGGAACGCCCACGACTTTCGTCCGGATTCCTACCTCCAAGAAAAACTCTGCGAGCAGAGCAGCATTGGTATTGGAGTCATCTCCCCCTACTATCACTAACCCGTCCAGCTCTAGTTCTTTAACTGTCTGGGCCGCTGCTTCAAATTGTTCCTTGGTTTCAATCTTTGTTCGACCGGATCCTACCAAATCAAATCCACCTTGATTACGGTAGGGAGCTAGAATCTCATAGGTGATTTCTTTAGCGTTGTTTTCTATGATCCCCTTTGGACCGTCAATAAACCCCCAAAGACGACTCCCCTCATGCATTCTTTTTAACGCATCGAAAAGACCTGTCACAACGTTGTGGCCACCAGCTGCTTGTCCGCCAGAAAAAACAAATCCTATTCGCAAGGGCGAATTTTTTCGGATTTTATCTTTGACAATACTTAGTCTGGGCTGTTGATAAGTTTTTGGAAAAATTTTTTCTAAGGGTGAATGCTTTTCCAACAAATTATTAGAAGGGCTAATAGATAGTGTATTGATATCTTTCAATAGATCAGGAAGAGTGGGGACATATTCTCTCCTAAGATTCTGCAGCAGACTTGGCATATCATCCTTGCTTTCAAAGTGTTTTGTGAAACCAATTGGCAGTTTCCTCTATGGCCTTTAATTGATCCACACGATGGAAAAAGTCATGATCGGCTTCTGCGAATCGAATGAACTTAGAAGGCGCTTTAGCGGATTTTCTTTTTTCTTCATATAAATCCGCATGATGAATGTCAATAATATTGTCTTTAATGCCATGGATGTGCAGTAAAGGAACATGTTGTAGCTCATCGAGTTGTTGTTCTAAATTAATTTTAAAAAATTCATTAAAGAACTCATAGTTTCCCGTTTGACCATCCACTCTTAACATTTGCTCTCTTACGTGATTAGGTGTGCTAGAATCATGATATAATTTCCATTGATTGGCCCATTGCATTGTATCATATAGAGGCGACCAGAGTGCTAAGCTTTTTACTTTGCTATTTTGATTGGCCGCCATAAGAGCAATCGCTGCACCAAACGAGCGTCCAAAGATGCCCACACGTGCTGAGTCTATTTGTGGATGCTTTAAGAGATACTGTAAGCTTATATGTGCGTCCTTTAAAAAACCACTTACAGTGGCATCTGAGAATTCACCATCACTGTCGCCACAGCCGCGAAAATCAACACGTAATGAAGCAATACCCAGCCTAGCCAACTCTCTGGCTAAATGCACATATAACCGATATCGGCCTGTTTTGTTTCCTGCGAGTCCATGACACATTAAGACTCCAGGTAAGAGATGATGATGATGCAAAGGAAGGTGCATCACAGCAAAAAGTTTTTGTCCTTCAATCTCAAATACAACAGGTTCTTTTTCTTCGATTTTTTCCATACGGCTTCTTTATGGTCATTTATGCAACACTTTCTTTATAATCTACCTTAACATTCTGGAACATTAACAGCTAGACCTCCTAACGAAGTTTCTTTATAAATGCTGTGCATATCATGGCCGGTTTGTCGCATAGTGGCAATCACTTGATCCAAAGATACATGATGTCTACCATCACCCTGTAATGCTAGAAGTGAAGCATTAATAGCCTTTATAGCACCCATCGTATTTCGCTCAATACAAGGAATCTGCACGAGTCCTTTTACTGGATCGCATGTAAGACCTAGATTATGCTCCATGCCGATTTCAGCAGCATTTTCAATTTGCATGATTGTTCCTCCCAGAGCAGCTGTTAAACCACCAGCAGCCATGGAACAAGCTACCCCTACCTCACCCATGCATCCCATTTCAGCGGCTGAGATGGAGGCTCCCACTTTATAGAGAATACCTATCGCACCAGCAGTCAAAAGAAACTTGATAATACCTTCCTCATTTGAATTTTCAATGAGTGTTGAATAGTAGTGCATCACCGCAGGAATGACTCCTGCAGCACCATTAGTAGGTGCTGTAACGACTCGACCGCCTGCAGCGTTCTCCTCATTAACGGCAAGGGCCCACAAACTCACCCACTCCATGACTTCAGCAGGATTTTTAATTTGTAATTTTTGCTTTTCTTCTAAAGACTTTAATAAACCCGGAGCCCGACGTCTTACATTCAATCCTCCAGGTAAAATTCCTTCTTGATGGCATCCACGCTTCACACAATCTTGCATTGCCTGCCAAATTTTCAAAAGTCCCTCACGTATTTCAGGCTCAGAACGCCAAGTCTTTTCATTCTCCATCATGATTTGTTCAATAGTCATATGATGCTGATTGCAAAGTTCTAGAAGTTGATTACCTGTGGTGAAAGGAAAAGGAAGAGGATGGTTAGTTTCACCAAGGGTCGCATCTGATGTAGCTGTTTCATGGTTTAAAATAAACCCTCCCCCGACTGAATAATAGGTATCTGAAAACAGTTCTTTCTTATCCCCATCATAAATTGTAAATCGCATTCCATTGGGATGGTAGGGTAGTTGTTTATCATAATGAAATAATAAGTCTTCTTTGTCATGAAAGTGAATAGGAAATTTTGACAATAGATTTAATTGATGGCTGGTGCGAATTTGTGAAATAATCTCTGAAATTCTATTCGGATCGACCCCTTCAGGACTAAATCCCTCGAGTCCTAATAAAATAGCTAGATCCGTGCTATGTCCTTTACCTGTCAAGGCTAATGATCCATATAAATCAACTTTCAATCGTTTAATGTGTGACAAAAAACCACGTTTTTCTACTTCTGAAATGAATTGTCGAGCAGCTCTCATGGGGCCCACTGTATGAGAGCTAGAAGGTCCAACGCCTATAGAATAAAGGTTAAAAACGCTAACAACCATATTAATCTCCTAATAAAAAGGCAATAGTTTAGGCGTAAGAGAGCTTAAATTACGAGAGAAAATTATGCAGGCTGCAGAAGTTGTTTTAAATTTCTGATTCATCACTTCAACTGTTTTGTATCTGAAATGACTTCAATTTGTTTTAAATTATATAAATATTATAATTTATATAAAAAATATTAATCAATAAATCGAAATTTTAAAAATTATATAAATAAGCTTTAATTGGGTTTAAGTAAGCAATGGATGTTCTAAGTAAGCCTCTTTGAATTAAAAACAACCATAAGACTACTAATAGTCATGGCAAAAGCAGCAAAAATGGGAGTAAGCAGACCGCAGAAGGCAAGAAAAATGCCAATGGCATTATAAAAGAAGGCCCAGAAAAGATTTTGCTGCAAGATCTTTTGCCCGCGCACAATTAATCTAAGCATGGAAGGTAAAACGCTTAAACCATCAGTTGTGAGCAATATATCTGAAACTTGAATGGAAATATCTGAGGCAGAAACAACAGAGATTCCGACATGTGCAGCTGTTAGTGCAGGCGCGTCATTAATCCCATCACCGACCATACAGACCACTTGTCGGTTTCTTAGATCTTCTATATAGTCGCGCTTCTGTAGTGGAGCCATCTGAAAAAGAAACTCATCAAAACCACACGCACGGGCCACAGACTCTACGGATTCTTTACGATCACCCGAAAGAAGCACTGTATGACATTGCAAATTTTTAATCACATCCATGACCTCTCCCCGAATCGAATCTCCTAACCTTAAACGGAAAATTTTTTTAGAGTCCGGTGAGAAGTAGACATAAGTATACACTCCCTCGCTATCAAGTTGATCGGGCTTTTCTACGATCTGAATGCCTTGTTCATGAAAAAATAGGAAAGACCCTAACAGTGCTTTTTGACCCTTGAAAATCCCTTTCATGCCTTTACTAGGGCTCTCTTCAATGTGTTCAGATTTTATACAATCGACTTTAAGACTTTGATAAATAGCTTTGCATATGAGGTGATTAGAAGGACGTGTTATTGTTTTTAGTATCTCTAATTCATCTTTAGACAACTTTTCAATTCCCTCCAGGATACGAAACTGCCCTTCAGTGACTGTGCCTGTTTTATCAAACACAAAAGTTGTCACGCGGTCCATGAGTGCTAAACATCCTCGGTTACGAATAATTACACCTTGATCGGCTAGCTTTTGTAAGACTTGAGATTCAGCTAGGGGAGCGGCAATCCCAATGGCGCAAGGACATGCAATCAGTAAAACAGAAACTGCATTAAGGAGCCCTCGATCATTCCCCCAAAAAAATGTACCTGCCGTTAGGAATGCTACAAATAGCACGAGAGGAACAAACCAGGGAATGATGCGATCGATGGCACGAGAATAATTGGACTTGTGAGCTAGATCCTGCTCGACAATGTTAATAATTTGGCTAAGTGTAGATTCATTGATTTCACGAGTCACTTTAAAAACTAGCCTACCCTGCTGTAAAATAGACCCTGCCATCAAAGTACTTTTACTCTGCTTTTGTATGGGCATGGATTCCCCTGTCATAAGAGACTCATCACACGTTCCAACGCCATCTACAACTTCACCATCCAAAATAATTTTTTCGCCAGCATAAACCTCTAGAAGATCACCCATTTTTATCTCTTTTGTGGATGCGAATTCTACAGTTCCGTCGGGAAAAATTTTTCGTGCACGCCTGGGAAGAGAGCGGTGAAGTCTGAAAAGAGTCTCTTTTGAAGAAAATTTCGCTTTATTTTCAATAATTTTGCCTAAGAGTACAAAAGTTACAATCACTGTCATGGAATCAAAATAAACCTGGTTACTATCCATTGATAATTCATACAGGGAAAGCCCAAACGCTGCAGATACGCCTAGCATAACCAGGGCCTCCATCCCCAACAGACCAAATTTTAAACTATTGATAAAGCGTTTTAATATAGGCCACATACAATAAGTTAGGACTGGAATCGCAGAAAAAAAACTGAGCCACGCAAAAATTTTGCCATCTTCATGGGCTTGATCATCAAAATAGGTAGAGTAAAGAGGATAAGCAAACATCATCGCATTCAGTGAACAAAAAGCTGCCACGCCAAATCGCAAGTAAAGATCCACGTTCGTTTTTTTATTTTCAGCATTCTCTAGTGCATGCGCCTGATAACCTAAACTCGCAATCATCTGCTGAATTTTTTCTTTAGATATTTTTTCAGGTATAAATTCGATAGCAGCTAAGTCCGTTGCATAATCAATTACACAATTTACTACCCCCTTTTCCTGGAGTAAAATCAACCGTATCACATCGGCGCAGGAGGGACACCACATATCGGAAATCTCCAAATGATACTTAAATGTCGTCTGACTTCCCAAATTTTCCTTTCTTTTTCGTATTTCATCAAGTAAGGAAGGATTAGAAATTAAACCCGACTTTAAAGCTTGTTGGAATATAGGAGAGGTAAAAATATTATCTAGTTGATGTTTGGAAGAAAGAATTTGGTAGACTGCCTGACATCCCGCACAACAAAATCGATTGTTGCCATCGACAATAGGATACTGATTTAAGTGGATACTGCAAAGAGTACAAAGGTCAGATAAACTTTCCATTAGGATTCTCAATAAAATTTGAAAGACAAACATCTTTTTAGTTAATCTTCAGACACACTTTAATACATCACTCGTCAAGCAAAAAAAGCCTGATTTAAAAAGATCAACCTAGAAATAAAATCTTTGATTCATACCACAAATTAGTCATTTTGGTATTTTGATATTTTTAAAAGTGTGCCCCAAACAAGAAGTTTTTCCTAACACCCGGGTTTTAACTTCCTGGGATATTGATTACAACTCCCTTACACATCTTACTTGAAAAAGAATCAATTATTTCACATAATGACACTGACTTATAGAAATTTATGGAGTAACTACATGCGTCGATCTATCTGCTACTGTGAGCCGGCTATTGCGCAGGCTGGCCAAGTGAATACTTGGAAGTTTATCTACACATCTGCTTCCAACCTGCCTAAAGGAACACGTCTTAAATTCGATATGTTAAGCAAAGGTCGAGATATCGATTGGGAAATCCCCAGTGCAAATTTAAAAAAAACGTCCAATGTCATTTATGCAGAGCTAGATAATGGCAAAGTAATTCCTGCAAAAGAAGTCATGGCCACAGATAATTTTACTCCAGATTTTGAATTCATTCTCCCTGCGGCACTAGAGGCAGGAAGTAATTTTACCATTGTTGTAGGATCTCCCGATGAGAAGAAAGCCGATAAAAATGGTAACCGAGCCCAGACAAACTCCCAGCGGCGCCGTGCCTTTAACTTATATGTCGATCCATCAGGGAAAGGTCATTACGTAGAACCTGAAGTATTCAGCCTGGATATTAAAGGTAACACTTTACACTCAATTCGCGTAGTAGCCCCTTCCTATGTCACCCGCAATAAGCGCTTTGATGTCATTGTGCGTTTTGAAGATCAATATGGAAACCTGACAAGTGATGCCCCGGAAGATACGCTGATTGAATTATCCTATGAACATTTAAGAGAGAATTTAAATTGGAAGTTATTTGTGCCTGAAACTGGCTTCATTGCACTTCCCAATTTGTATTTTAATGAACCGGGAATCTACACAATCCGCCTCTTAAATACTTATACAAAAGAAGTCTTCCAGTCCCCTCCTATTAAATGTTTCGCAGATAATAGCAAAAGTGTTTTTTGGGGGATTCTACACGGAGAATCGGAAAGAATTGATTCCACTGAAAATATCGAAAGCTGCTTAAGACATTTTCGCGACGACAAAGGGATGAATTATTTTGGTGCTTCTCCATTTGAAAATCAAGAAGAGACCAGCAATGAAATGTGGAAATCAATCAGCCAAAACATTCTTGAATTTGATGAAAATGATCGCTTTACGACTTTCTTAGGCACGCAGTGGGTAGGTACCCCTGGTGATGAAGGGGTGCGTCAAGTCGTTTTTTTAAAGGATCATAAACAACCTTTACGAAAAAAAGATACGAAGTATAGCTCTTTGAAAAAAATCTATAAAAGTTTTTCCCCAAAAGAAATCATCTCAATCCCCACTTTTACCATGGGCAAAGGATATGAATTTGATTTTTCCAATTTTGATCCCGACTACGAACGTGTAGTCGAAATCTACAACGCGTGGGGATCGTCTGAGTGTACTAAGAAAGAAGGCAATTTAAGACCTATTCAAATCAATGGCAAAGTAGGTGTGCAGGAATCCCTAGAAGGATCCATCCAAAAAGCATTGATGAATAATTGCCGTTTTGGCTTTGTAGCGGGTGGGCTTGACGATAGAGGAATCTATGCTCCATTCTTTGAAGGAGATCAAGTTCAGTATTCTCCAGGTATGACTGCGATTATAGCCAATGAGCACACACGTGCATCTCTCGCAGAGGCCCTTTATAACCGCTCCTGCTATGCTACGACTGGAGAACGGATTATTGTAGGTTTATACATTGCAGGCTCGCCCATGGGAAGCGAAATCTCTACCGCTCAAAAGCATGGACTTAATATTAATCGTCACATCTCAGGATTTGTGGCTGGAACGACTCACCTAAAATCTGTAGAAATCATCCGTAATGGGAAAGTATTGAAGGCTTTTAAACCTGAAGGATATAGCTTGGACTTTACCTTCGATGACATGACCCCTCTTGATAAAGTAACCTTATCTACCAAAGATAAGAGCCCTCCCTTTGTATTTTACTACCTAAGAGTGGTACAAGAGGACGGTCACATGGCATGGTCTTCACCGATCTGGGTAGATTACATTCCCGGTGCACCTAAGCGTGCAGCTTCAAAAGTCACTAAGCCAGTTGCTAAAGTCGAGCCTGTCAAAGATCTGAATGAAGACGAAGAAGAGGACGACTACGACTTTGATGAAGACGACGAAGATGATGAGGAATAAAAAACAGAAAAGAGCTAAGATTTTCTTAGCTCTTTTCTAGTTAGACCAAAAAAATGCTGATGTTATTTAGGTATCAAAGCTAAGCTCTTGAGAGCTGAACGAAACCTGAAATACCAGTTACTCAGATAGAATTCATCTAGAAGATGGTCTGCATTAATTCTCAAGAAAATAGCAATCAGCCAATAGTCTCTAAACGCTCAGTTTAGGGACTTTAATTTTTGAAAACCAGATTAGGGGCGTACATACTTATTTTTACAACACTATCGCTATGACTGCTTACTTCCAATCCGAAAACTTTAAGGTTGTACACTTCAGGTAAAGTTAGAACTGTCAGACGACAATCCACAGGTGAATACGGCGTGTCACAAGCAATTTTAGCAACTAACTTCAAAGCAAATTCGCGTACCTTTAACTTCATGGTGGCCCATTCCTTTGTATTTGTCTGCTGCCAGAGAGCTAACCCTTGTGTTAATCTATCGTCGGGTTTGTATTCTTTATGAAACTTTAAAGTGTGCTTTGCATCTTGATCTTTCTCTAATTTCTGCAATAATTCAGTACATTCTTTCGAGCCTTCAGAAATGGATTCCCACCATTTGGGTCCCCCAGTATTTTCAAAGATTCGTTCGACAATTTTTTTTGCTACTGCACTTGTCATCTGACTCTTCAAAATCTCTGGGATATATGTAAAACGATTCGTAGTATCTTTATTTCCTTTGCAGACAGTTAGTATATTTCTATATTGTCTGTAGTTCAGTTCTTCCCATCTTTTACATACTTTTGAAATTTTTGGATGTGGCTCTTCTATACCACAAAAAGTCATGCGGGATTTTGGATTTTTTCCACAAAAACTAAAAATCAAATCCAGTACTTCATTGGGTAAATCATTAATTTGCAAATTACTTGTCATAAATACCCCGTCTATAGCTTTACTAGGTCTAAATTACTTTATTTCGTTTTTTGATGAAATACCTTAACCAAAAATTATTAAGATAATATTAAAATCAGATAACTTTAATATTTTTTGGAATGATACAAAGTTTAATATTTAATTATGAAATGCACGCTAAGTTATATTCCAAAAAGCTTTATACAAAAAGACTTTGCAGGAGATTTTTTATGAATGGATAGATTGTATACCTTCTTAAAAGAATACCAAAATGAGAATAGCTTGTTCATAGTATCAAATCTTTCTAATTCAGAAATACCGGTCGCAATCATTTTTCCTATCATTCGCTTCCAGAATTATTCATCGAAAGCTGATAATCGTCCTCAACTTTCATCTGATAAGTGTCGACGTGTATAAACACATTCGCCTTTTATATAGGTCGCTTGAACATCTAGATCATGGTCAAGAATCACCAGATCTGCTTGGCATCCGACTTTAAGACTCCCTATTTGATGCTCTAGACCCAAAATACGCGCTGGCTTTGTACTAGCGGCTTCAATAGCATAGGCAGCAGAGCAACCTGTCACAGTTTTTAAGTGACGAACATTGGCGTCTAATCCCATTAAAGCTCCGGCTAAGCGGCCAGTCTCTACCACGTAAACTTTTTTTGCATCTGCCAAAATATCCACCTGTCCCTGAGAGGCTCGTTTTTTAGGGACTCCCCATAAAGCCACAGCGTCACTCACTAAAAACAGTCCTTTTGAATTCATGCGCCATGCTAAGTGAAGGCCGGCGTCATTCACATGCACGCCATCCGATATAATCGAGAAATGTAAATTTTTATTAAGTAAGGTGGCTCCTACCACCCCTGAGCGACGATGATGAAAAGGTGACATGGCATTATAAAGATGTGTCACGACCGATAGACCTGCTTCTATGCCCTCCGATAATTGCTCCTCTGTGGCGTTTGTATGCCCCGCTGCCACCACAATTCCTCGCCGAGAGAGAGATTTTATGGCATCTAAGGCGCCAGAGATTTCAGGGGCAAGAGTGACCATCTTTACATGCTCCATCTCACCATACATAGATTCAAGAGTGTCTAAAGAGAGGTCACGAATATATTGAGGAGAATGTGCCCCATTCTGTTCGGGATTAAAAAAGGGCCCTTCTAAATGTAGACCTAATACAGCAGCCCCTTCTTTGCCCCCTGCTTGCGGTTCAAAGTCGGCTAGTTGCTCTCGATATCTCTCCGCAGGAGAGGAAATGAGAGTGGCAAGAAAAGCTGTCACGCCATGCCTTAAAAGTTTTTTTGCTGTCGTTCTAACCTCTTGAAGGTTTGTGGTAAAATCCACTCCAAATCCACCGTTGATCTGCAGATCAATATAACCAGGAGCTACGTAATGTCCATGCAGGTTAACCACGACATCTGCAGCCTCTTGGGGTGTGATAATGACGCCCTCATCGATCCATAGGTCTTCCTTATGGGCATGTCCATCTCTAATGATTTTTCCATTGATGAATTGTGTAATCATATCTTTATTATAGTGAAACCTGTATTATCACAAAAGAAAAGTCACAAAAACATTTTTCCAATCGACTCCTGTCTGTTACCCATGATTGCGTTTAATGTAGAGTCAATCATTTCTAATCACAGCTTTAAATATCAGTGAATTTTAAGATCATTTGAGTATCGCTTTCCAAAATAATCTTTTAGGGATACAATAGATATATCACAGAAGGTGCTAACATATGTCTACTTTATTATTTACTATCCTAATTGCTTTTGTCGGAGTCCTTACGGCAGTCTCGCTACTAGGGATTAGTTGGCTTTTGACAGGAAAATCTAAAATCAAGCCTGGCGCGTGCGGCAAAGATCCTACAAAATTGAGAAATGAGAATTGTGCAAACGATAATATCTCCTGCGGACTGTGCAATAAAAAGGAAATTAAATGAGTTCTTACAACAAAAATAATCCAGAATCTATAAAGAACATGTTTGGAAGTATAGCCAAGCAATACGACAGAACCAATGCTATCATGTCTTTCCAATTTCATCGTTACTGGAACAACAAATTAATCACTAAAACTCTTGAGGCAAAACAACCTCAAACTTATTTGGACCTCTGCTGCGGAACCGGGGAAATTTCTTTAAATTATCTAAAAAAGACCAAAAATAACTGCGAAGCCTATCTATTAGATTTTTGTCCAGAAATGCTCTATCACGCTAAATTGCGCGCAGAAAAATTAACCTTCCCCCACACCATTTCCTATTTGCAAGCTGACGCACAAGCCATTCCACTTGCAGATGCAACCATGGATTGTGCGACCATGGCTTATGGTATTCGCAATATTCCCAACCCGTATCTGAGTTTTCAAGAAATCTACAGGGTCCTTAAACCAGAAGGAAGAGTAGGTGTGTTAGAGTTAACTCAACCAAGTCACCCGGTACTAAAAAAAGGGCATGCAATCTACCTAGAAAGAATTTTGCCGTTGATAGGCCGTATGGTTACTTCAAATCAGCAAGCCTACGAATATCTTTGCAATAGCATCAAATCTTTTGTTAAACCTGAAGATCTAGAAAAAATGTTACTGAAGATCGGCTTTAAAAATACACAAGTTTCACCCTTAATGGGAGGGATAGCTACGATCATAACTGCCGAAAAATAACACTCGTAATACACTTGATGGTTAGACAAGTTTAAGTAATTCATTCCTAAGGATTTTACTTAGAGGTGACCGCGGAATTTCTGGCACATAATGCACTTTTCGAATTCTTTCAAAAGGCATAACAAGCCTGTTAAACGCCGTTTGCAGCAGACCATCATCCTGGTCCGTAATAAAAAGATGAATGGAATGCCCCAGTCTATCATCAGGAATAGCCCCCAGGGCTGCATCAGCATGAACATTTAATTGCAGTTTGATCTCCATCAAGACCTGTTCTAATCGACTAAAATCCACGTTCTCTCCCCCAATCTTTATAAAATCCCCTTTTCTTCCAGAGACTTTTAAAAAGCGCCCCTCTACCTCTCCTAGATCTCCTGTGGTATACCATCCATCGATTAATGTGGGAAGAAAGTGTAATTTTCCTTCTTTAAAGCGCGCGCATGTCTTGAATAAGGCGGGGCTTTTGAGACAAATTTCGCCTTTTTCAGATATTATTAAATCGATATGGGGAAGGATCTCTAATCGAGGCAATTTGGATTCGATGGGTTCATTCAAACGGGCGGTGGCAACCTGTGATGCGCATTCCGTCAATCCATAACTAGGGAGTAAAGGCCATCCTAGATTTCTTGCCTTAAAAAAAATAGATGGATTTAATGCACCCCCTCCGACTACCACTGCACGTAAAGAAGGGGGGGCTGAAAGATTTCTAGTGACAATATCATAAATTTGCGTAGGAACCAGCGCCGAAAGTGTGCCCTTTTTTTCAGCAAGAAAATTGCAATAATTTTGGGGATTCCATTTTTCGCTATAAAAAAAATGAGGGGACTGACTTAGGTAGGCCCGGGCTGTGATGCCTAGTCCCCCCACATGAAATAAGGGAAGTGGATTAATCCAGATATCATTCAAATTTACATTTAAAAATTGATTTACGTAATATGCGGACGTTAATAGCGCATGCTTTGTAAGAGCGACTAGCTTGGCTTCCGTTGAGCCAGATGTTGAAAGCCAGATACATTCCTGAAAATCTTCGGGGAACTCTTTCAAAGCTTCTATGATTTCCACTCTTTTCAGGGGATGCTTTGGGTTTAATAATATATAAGATTCTTTAGAATCCCAATTAATCAATTCCATGAAATTTATTTAATGTGTTGTAAAATTTAGTATCATTGCAATTTATATATACCTAAAATATAATCAGAAATCGAATTTAATTTTATACCGAAGTGATCTCGAAATTTAGATTTTCGCTGCGTCATTATATGCAGAGCCATAAAATAGTTTGATCAGGCCATAAAAACTTATTGGATAAAATAAATTTTGAGATCACTTCGGTATAGCTTACAATAGGAGAAATTATGTCCACAGATCTTAAAGCAGAGCATGCGCCCAGTGTTACGTCTCCGTTCGCTTGTAAATTCCCTCATCAAGGAGCCTGGGATACAGTTCCCCAAGTATCCGAATTTCGAGGCAGAATCATCAAAAAGTTTGTCTACCATACAGAACATAATCACCGCATTCGAAAACTATTTTACTCCATTGTCAATGCTCTCATCTTATTTTCTTTGAAGAGAGCAAAAAATCCTAGTAATTTTATCAAACATCAAAATTATCTAGCCCATGTTGCACACCTACAAATGCATCAAACGAGTCAAAAAAAGCAAATTAGTTCTTTTAATCTTGAGACCCAAGTTAAATTTAAAGAAACTATAGATTTAATAGAATCGAATGCTAAACGTCAATCCACCTGTTACAATCACAAAATTCTTTTTAATCTTCTTACTCATCTAGGAAAAGTAGAACCGGAAAATCAAACCTTGGTAAAAGATCTCTTAAAAAAGCTTCTTAAAGACTTTCTCTCTAAATTAAAGGAAGAATCCGTCGAATACACCCATGTTCAACGTATTTTAAACGTCATTAAAAACAAAAAAGTCTCTTTTGCTGATACTGTACAAGAATTTGAAAATCATAAGACAGAAAAAAACTGCTTAATGGGTCTGCTTTCCAAAGATATGGCTGATGATGGGAACTATGAAAAAGCATTTCATGAAGAACAGACTAATTTTTTACGTGGAGCTTTGCTGCAGCGGTTGAATAGCTTAGATGATGAATTGAATAAGCAGATGGAGCAGAACCGCTCTGGCTGGGAAATTAAACGTCAAGCCATTCACCTCTCAGATCAGGAGGTGGAGGAAAAAATTTTAAGTGAAAACGATGAACTCTATAATCGTTATAATGAAAAAAAATTAAGATTTATCGGATTATTCCCTGATGCATTTAAAGACATTCAGAACAAACTAAGTTCGGAAAAAGCGAAAACCCGCTTTGAACTAGTTAAAAACACTCTAGACATGTATCTGCAAGCTGGACAAGACGATGAGAATACCCAAGAGGAAAGTAAGGAGACCCCGCAACAAATTACTCCAAATCCGACCTTGAATCAAAGCCCTGATCTCTCAGGAGCTGTTGAAGCTGAAGCAATCGCTGCGGAAACTAAAACGCCAGCTTTGCCAGTTGAAAATATTCTCCCCCCTCTTGTGAAGAATGAAATAGAGCAATTGAAAAAAATGCATGGCGAGTACACAGCATTCTATCAAGATGTAGAGAATTATTTCAAAAATCTTCAGGTCTATAGAAATCTATTAAAAAGCCAGCCACAGGTTACTGAGGAACTGAAGGCCCAATTAGATGAATTTTTAAAGAATGTATTACGTCCATTAGAAGATAAAATCTTTAATAAATTAAACAAATAAACTAATCGAGAAGCATTAATTAATTAATTGAATAAAAAAGCCTCCTTAAAAGTAAGGAGGCTTTTTTTTAGACAAATTTCAACTTCTTTAACAAT
The DNA here is from genome assembly GCA_001897225.1 of Chlamydiales bacterium 38-26. Classification (GTDB taxonomy): domain Bacteria; phylum Chlamydiota; class Chlamydiia; order Chlamydiales; family Parachlamydiaceae; genus Neochlamydia. Next base: position 315,711 of record MKSK01000003.1, on the reverse strand, counting down.
TCATCAAAGCCAAAGCCATAACCTGGCACGGCTTTTAAATAAGGTCCTTTGTGCTCTATTTGTTCTGCAAAAGGGTTATTTTCATAAACTGTATGAGACAGAACTCCACAAGCTTCATTTGAAGCAAAAGAAGCCATATATGCTGCTGTCATTTGTCCGAAGGGGTGATCTAAGTAAGAAGTGACCACAAGGCGTTGTGCTGTGTCGACCGGTTTGAGCGTTTGCACCGCCGGTTTCATGACCAGGACTTGAGCAGCCTCGGGATGTCCATAAGCGGCTTTAAAAAATTCATCTGCCGCTAACGGAACGTGAAACGTTTCGTAGGCATAACGCCAGGTCGCATAGTTAAAAGGATAGGGGTCTTCAATATAATCAAATGCATGTTTAAGATTGGAGTGGCGATCCAAAAATGCAATCAACAACTCCTCATTTAACTTGCCGTTAAAATCCAATCTTAATCTAGCTTTTGGCCAACGTTTAAGAATTTCCATGAGTAATTGCTCTTCTCTAGCCAGTTCATTACCCAATTTTAACTTAAAGATAGTAAACCCTTGATTCCAAGCATTTTCCACTTCAGCAAGCGCAGAATCGTCAAGCTGAGTCAATAGATAATGGCTCATAGGGATTTTTCGAGACTCAATTAAATTAGACTTATTAGCGCGAGCCTTTGCATCTGCTTTAGCAAAATAAATCGATCTGGCTGTTAGCCTTGTGCATCTTCCGTTTTTCAGTAAATCAAGTTGCGTCTGCAAGGGCAGATCCCCTAGTTCCTCCCACGGATGACAGTCTGCATATCCCACAGATCCATCGTCAAACTCCACTTGTAATAAAGCACCATGCCTTGATACATGAGTTCTCTTTGACTGGATAGGGCGTTTGCTAGTTAGTTCATAAAAAGAATAGCGAATTTTCATTACAACCAAAATCCTATAGATAAAAATAATCCAAATAATAAGTTCAATAAAGCGGCCATTCCCAAGAAAGTGTTGTATATCTTAGATGGTTCGTAATACCAGATGCAACGAACAAGAGTAAAACCCAACGGCATTGTGACAAGAGGGAAAACCCCAGCCTTGTAAAAGCCTTGGTCGCTCCATAGTAAATTTAAAAAGTAGGGTAACAAAATTAAGAGGGTAATTTCAAAGCGTGCAAATGTCGCTCCAAATCTTACAGCCATTGTTCTCTTATTCACCCTCGCATCGCCTTCAATATCCCGCAGGTTATTGATAGCGTTAACTGCTGCTGCTAGCAAGCCAATTTGAAAACCCGCTAACACAGCACTGCTCATAAAACTCTTAGTTTGCAAATAAAAGCCCACTAAAGTTCCGATAATACCAAAAAATATAATAACAAATAATTCTCCTAGCCCATAGTAAGCAAGAGGAAAAGGCCCTCCCGTGTAACCATAAGCCAAGATGCCAGCTATGGCAATTAAGAGAAAAAAATAGGGTCCTTCATAAATCATCAAAGGTAGACCAAAGATAAAAGCTGCTGCTATACATCCATAGCCGCCGTAAAGGACTTCCTTGTAGCTTAGAAAACCTTGTTGAGTCATTCTTTCTGGACCCAGCCGATCTGCTTGATCAGCACCCTTTTTAAAGTCCAGTGCATCATTGATCAGGTTCACAGCGATTTGAATAAAGACGCCGCAACATAAAGCAGAAAAAAGTAAAAACCAGCTCGCATGCTGGGTAAATCTTAGACCTAAAGCTGTACCTGTTAGAATAGGCACAATGACTAAGACTAAAGTTTTAGGGCGTGCAGCTAAAAACCAAGCCTGCTTTTTAGAAATTTTTTGTGTAACCGGTGAAATCATATGTTGGGTCTGTTAAAGTTAAGGAAGCCTTGTAAACTGTGAAAAATCTGGTTTCCTCTTATCTAGAAAGGCTTGTTTTCCTTCTTTAGCCTCTTCAGTCATGTAGTAAAGCATCGTTGCATTGCCTGCTAAATCCAATAACCCCATCTGTCCATCGCAATCGGCATTCATGCAAGCTTTTAAACATCTTAATGCCAGAGGCGAATGCTGTAGCATTTCTCTACACCAGCTAAGAGTCTCTTTCTCCAACTCATCCACCGGGACAACAGCATTGACGAGACCCATTTCTAAAGCCTGCTCTGCAGTATATTGACGGCAAAGATACCATATTTCTCGCGCTTTTTTCTGACCTACGATACGTGCTAAATAACTACTACCCAATCCCCCATCAAAAGAACCGACCTTTGGACCCACTTGTCCAAAACGTGCATTATCACCTGCAATCGTTAAATCGCAGACTACATGCAAAACGTGTCCTCCTCCTATCGCATATCCTGCTACCATAGCTACAACTGGTTTAGGAAGTGAACGAATCTGTTTTTGTAGATCCAATACATTGAGTCTAGGTATGCCATCGGAGCCTACATAGCCTTCGTTTCCCCTGACACGTTGATCTCCTCCAGAACAAAAGGCTTCTTTCCCCTCTCCTGTTAAAATAATCACGCCAATTTCAGGATCATTGCGACAGATTTCAAAAGCCTCTAGGAGTTCCATCACTGTTTCGGGTCGAAACGCGTTGCGAACCTCAGGACGATTGATGGTGACCTTTGCAATGCCATCTTCAGTTCTTTCTAATTTTATATCTGCGTATTGTTTAATTGACGTCCATAAGGATGTAAGTGTGGTCATGAGTAAACCTCGCTAATAAAGGATTGAACTAGTTTTTTAAATTGTTGGGGCCTCTCCCAAGGAACTCGATGGCCTGCCTCTTCCACCGTTTTCACTTTTGAAAGTTTGTGAAAAAAATTGATTTTCTTTGACAACTCTAGAAATTTTGAATCTTGTTGTCCACAAATCCAGAGAATGGGGAGATTTAATTGATGCATGAGTAAAGTTAAATCCTCTTGCAGTCCTAATGAGAAGGTCGTGAGGAGAAGACTTAAATGTGCACGTGAAAATTCATGTTCATGACGTGAAAGCGGAAATTGTTTTCCTTTAAAAACATCTTGATTATTCCAAGCCTTTAACAAACGCTGCCAAGGCTCATGCATAAAGCGATCAGCCCACTCCCGATCAGCGTTAATACGTGCGGCTTTTTGTTCGATCGATTGGATCCCAGGGTTTGCTGAAATAATGACAGCGGCTTTCCATTTTTCAGGTTGATCTAGCAGAGCATGCAAAGCTAATCGACCACCCATTGAGTAGCCCATTAAAAGATTATTTTGCGAGGTGATGTATTGATTAAAGCGTTTTGCCCATCCCCAAAAACCATCATGACACGGTGCGATTTCAGGCTGTGCAAAATCGTGAGAATAGCACGATTCAAAATTAAAGGCCTTCCAATCGGAGGGTAAACCTAAAAAGCCGTGCAAGGCGTGTATGTTTATCATATATTTACTAATCTGTTCCAAAAGCGCGTTGTTGATTCTTCGTCAGGTCTAATTTCAATAAGTCGATGTCCACCATAGGGAATATCTTCTGGTAACTGGGTATAATATACATACCGCATATTCCATAACTCGGCAAGAGATTTGAACTGAATTTGATGTCGATTTTGAATCTTTTTATTTGGAAACATTCTCTCAAAAATTTTGCCGCCGCCGTTATTAATGACCACTAAATTGATATCTACGTGCGAAAGTTGCTCTAAAATCCAGGGTGCAGCAAGATCGTAAAGTGTAGTTAAATCACCAACAATTCCCCAATTAGGAAATTTTTGCGTACACATACCAAAAAAAGTGGACAACTGGCCATCAATTCCATTCAATCCTCTACTCGCAAAAACATGGGGATGATAAATCTCATAGGAGGCAAAAGCGTCCCATTCACGGATAGGAAGGCTATTACCTAAATAGATTAGGGATTCAGGTGGGATTATTTTTGAAAGCTGATGGACGCATGCAGCTTCAGAAGAAGGTTCCTGCTGAAGCAAGGTTAACAAGGATTGATGAGAGTTTTGATCTATTTTTAACCAGTCCTTTGAGTCATTTGAGGAGTTTTTTTTCACGAGGTAATGAGTAAAAAACTTCTGTAAATTAACTTGACAGACACTTCCCCAGCTTAAGCCAGAGAAGGGAAGATGACTAATCGAGCAGACTTTGAGTCGACCTTGAAGATTCTCAAGATCGCGCCAAAAGCGAAATGTAGGAACTCCCCCGATACGAAGAACCCCATCCAGGGGATATCCGGCTTGTGCAGACATCCTTCTTATATGATCTGCACATAGAATTCTTATGTCTTTTAGACGCCCCTCTTCGCGTAACCCGGAGATAGCTTCAAGATATACGGGAGCTCCATATTCCATTAAAAAGTGTATAATATTTTCTCGTGAATTTTCTGGTATTGCTCCTACAATTACAAAGGGGTATCGTGATTCTTCAAGAAATGTATCCAAGGCATCCATCATTAAAGTGTCATCGGTATTTTCTTCGATAAAAGATCTAGGACGATCTTCATCCATTCTTTTTTTATGCGAAAAAATGCTTGCAACAGGTTCTTCTAGACAGACATTTAGATGCGCGACCCCAATTTTTTTCCAATCAGTCAAATTGCAAATTTCATCTGCTTCTAGATCTTGTTCAAAAACCGCGTACTGTCCAAATAATCCTACTTGTTCCGCTGTTTGAGGAGCACCCGAACCCCTAAAACGTCTAGGTCTATCAGCCGTCAATAACAGCAGCGGAATACCTGCATAATAAGCTTCCATCGCAGCAGGTAAAAGTTCTCCTACAGCTGTTCCTGAGGTTGTTATCACCGCTGTTGGAAGATGCGTCAATTTGCTACGTCCAAGCGCGAAAAAAGCAGCAGAACGTTCCTCGGGCCAATAAAACACATTAAAGATTTCTGTTCCTTCTAAGGCCTCTACAAAAGGAGTATTACGCCCTCCCGGGCACATACAAATATCTCTAACACCAGCTAGTTGCAGCTGCTGTAGGACATGGTATGTCAATTGATCATTCTTGTTCTCCGCAATTTTTTTTTCTACTAATCCTGTCATAGCGCCATCATCTCTTTAATCGATCGCAGTTTTAAAAGTATTTCTTCCCATTCCATCTCCAACTGACTCTCTGCCACAATTCCACACCCTGCCCCCATACTTGTCTCCATAGAATTCCAGTGGATATTGCGTATACCTACGTAACATTTAGCCCGTGCATGAGTAGGAAGTACATATCCTACAGGAGCACCAAAACGGCCTCTAGGAACTAAATTTTGATATTGTCTTAACCACGTCCAACCTGGATTTTTAGGAAATGCACCTAGTGCAGGTGTGGGATGAAGCACTTGAGTTAAAGTCATAAAATCGAGCCCCCTGCTTAATTGGATGACTATAGGGGTGATGAGGTGAGATAACGTAGGAAATCGCACGACTTCTGTCTCTCCAATGCTAAGCAACCCTAATTCTTTTAAAGACTCGGTAATTCCTTGTATCACTAATTGATGTTCATAGAGATTCTTGGGGGTTTTTAATAAATTCTCCTCTCCATTTTTATACGTTCCTGCACAAGCTACTGTCTTTACTTCATGATTATCAAGGGAGTAATCAAAAAGGAGCTCCGGTGTAGCCCCTAGCATTCCCTCTGTCGCGTTCCAAAATCCATAGACATGCAAGCTTTCGGATTGTGTATTTTTAATTAGGTGAGCGAGGGCTGATAACTTCTGAGATGAGTTCAGAGGCTGGAAAAATTTATCAAAGACATAGAGAACAGCCTTTTTTAATAAGCCTTGATGAAATAACTGTTGAACCTCTTTAAACGAATTTTCAAAAACGGGTCGATAAGGGTTGGACCAAGTGATTTTTTCTTGCTCCTCAACATAGGGCGCGAGGAAATCCAGAATTTCTTGGCCCTCAAGGATCGCTGTATGTTCGTGATAACACCAAGGATTTTTATCATTTAAAAAAAAATCAGGAAAAAAAAAGGCAGGACTGGGAGAATTCGAACATGCGTCGGTCCACATTTGTCTGCCCCAGCCAACTAGGTACTGCTTTTTATTAATACGAAAAATAGTTCCACATTTTGCAAAACTTCTCGCCTGCTGAAAGACTCCGGTCATGAGTTGTTTCTAGATCCTGCTATTGGCTTTATGCGTTAGGGGTAAGTATAGGGCCTTTCTTCATTAACAACTGCTTGTAAGGCTGCTAAATCTGATTCTTGAATAAAATCTTTTCCTAATATTTGCATAAGCACCTGACGAACCTTAGGGCTTTTTAAGGAGGGGGAGGATTGGAATTTAGAGACCAAAGTCTTCTTTACATCCAAGTCCGTAATTGCCCCTTCGAGTTGCACTTTATCAATACTCATAGGCATGCGTGTTCTATCTTGCACCATATTCATTAAGCTCTGGACCCGTTGCTCAGCATTTTGGACCTGGCCCGCCATCTGTTCATTAAATTGTTGTATCTGCTCAGGAGTGAGCGCTGGATACTTAAAAGAAGTTGGGGTGTTAGAAGACGGCGAGTTAGAAATTCCTGGAATGGTCGACGAAGAGGGTGGATTTATGCCTGGAATCTGATTTAAATCGGAGTTTGTATAGGATTGAACCCCCGACTGGGCAGCTGCCTGCAAGGAAGCAAATCCTAAAAAAGTGCAAGCAGCTATCGTTGTTAACTTTTTCATAAAACACCTCATTTTTTTATGACTTATTCTGATGCCATCTATTGATTTTTTTGGCAAGACATACGATTAGATCTGACTCGTCAATGAGTGTCGTTAAATCTTACTTTTTCCAGTCTATGCGCTCTATAAATCTGTAAGTTTTTGAATTTACTTCATGTAATTAGTAATAATTTTATTAAAGCACTTAAGGAATTTTATTAATATCTAATTTTCAATATATTCAAACTTTGCTATTATCATGAAATTATTTTGTAGACACCGTGGTAGAAATGGGCAGAATTACAAGCATTCAAGAACAGCAAACCCCCTTGTCTTTTAGGCCTGAAAAAAGCCTGCAGTCTCTGCGGGAAAGGCGGCGAGACCCTGCGCTTGAGCTAAAAAAAACATTAATTAAAGAAATTGTAAAAAAAGCTTTCATTGAACTAGGAGTTTCTCTAGCGTTTGCAGGTGTGGCCTGTATTTTTGTTGCTAACCCTATTGCCATGGCTACGCTATTTATTTGCGCTGTCGCTGCTGTTGCTATCAGCACCCTACTGCGTGGAATCGGCGCATACTGCACCTACAGACTTTTTCAACTTAAATATGATGAATCCTCGGAGTCTATCCTCAAGAAAAGCCGTTTTAAAAAGTGCTTAGGTTTTGTAAAGTACCTAACTCCTATGGCTTTTAGTCAGCTCGTTGACCATAATACGCGAGCAGTCATCACCCATGAGATGGGTCATGCTCTGGCTGCAAATATTTTAATAAAAAATCCCAACACGCGGGTCTCCATTGTCCCTTTTGATGGCGGACGTACCACCTATCGATTAGGCCCGTTGACTAAGCTCGGCGAATTTTTTGGACGGGCAAAGACCAAACTCATTGTGGCAGCTGCTGGACCGGCACTAGGGGTGCTTACAGCAACTGCAGGTTTTGGGGCTTCCCTTGCTTTAAGAAAGTCTCACCCTGAGCTCAGCCGCTATCTTAATGTTGCAGCCATCGATACGATTGGCCAGCATGTCTTTTATGCCCTTTCAGCCTTATGGACGTCTGCCGCTCAAACAAGTCATGATTTTTTGCAACTGATGGCTGGGGGAGTTCACCCTCTAGTTTCTGCTGTATCTATCGTTGCCTTACCTATACTCGTAAGGATAGGTTTTTATATTTATGATAAAATCAAAGAAAAACGCATGGCTAAAATCCAAGCAAAAGAACAACTCCACTTAAATAAAAACTATTCTATAAAAATACCCCCCACTTCAAAATTAGAGATTGACAAGTAAAAAAGATTCAAGTTAAAATTCAGGGCATGAACCAATCACATCAATTTGTTATTCATTCTATTCGTCCTATTATTATTGGCAGCTAGCTGCCATAATCTACCTTACGCCCTAAACTTTTATCCATTTAGATCAGCAAATTAATCATTAAGATTTGCTCTCATTTAAACGTATTTAATTTAATTTAATAGGAATCATATGAATACCAGATCATTAGTCGTCACCACAGGTTTTGCGCTTTTCGCCATGTTTTTTGGTTCAGGCAACCTAGTCTTCCCTCTACTCGTCGGAACAGAAAGTCAAGGACATTATCTTCTTTCTTCCTTTGGAATCATTTTAACTGGAGTATTAGTCCCATTTATGGGAGTTCTCGCCATCTTACTTTATAAAGGCGATACACGAGAGTTTTTAGGCACAATGGGTCGGCCTGCCAAATTTTGGTTTCCCTTAATTGCTCTTTCCCTGATGGGACCTTTCGGAGTATTGGCGCGTTGTATAACAGTCGCGCATGGAAGCTTTACCTTACTTTTCCCTTCATGCACCCTCATTCCTTTTAGTCTTGCCTTCTGCGGAATCATCTTTCTTTTGACAGCTAATAAAAATCGTATCATCCCTTTTTTAGGATCAACCTTAACCCCCTTCTTACTGGTTGCACTTTTAGCAATCATCTCTGCAGGGATCTGGAATGCCGAGGTAAAAGCCCCAGAAGGCTCACACGTTTTATCAGCTTTTAGAACGGGCGCCTTGCAGGGTTATCAAACGATGGATCTGTTAGCGGCTTTTTTCTTCTCTACATTTATTATCCAACACCTCACGCAGAAATTTTCCTCGGATGATGAACCACAGGCTTTAGTAAAAGTTTTTTTAAAATCAGCTTTTATTGGTGGCAGCTTGCTTTCTATTGTGTATTGCGGTTTAGTTTATCTAGGATCTGCTTATGCAGTTCAACTTAACGATGTTCCTCCCCAGGCTATGCTAGGTGTGGTCTCACAAAACACCCTAGGAGTCTTCTCAGCTCCCATAGTCTGCGTGACAGTGGTCCTGGCCTGCTTTACCACTGCTGTAGTTCTTACATCCCTATTTGCGGATTTTTTTCGTCAAGAAGTGAGTAAAAATTTTATCAACGTCCCCGTTTCACTGGGAGTTACTCTAGGTATCGCGTTTGGAGTTTCTACACTCGAATTCTCAGGAATTGCTGCCTTCTTGGCCCCCATTCTTGAAACTCTCTATCCTGCTTTAATCGTATTGACCTTGGTAAATATTACCAATAAACTCTGGGGAGCAAAGTTAAGGAGATGGCCCGTCATCCTGACCTTCATGGCTAAAATAAGCTCTCTCGTCTAGACCTTTAGGTTGGTAGGCGTCAAAACTGACGCTTACCCACTAGGTCATGATCAAAGTTTTAAAACCTAATATTGAATCTTTGCTAAGAGTTTACTTGAATAAAAAATTCTACCCGCTTAGAGTCGATTTAAAAAAAATTTATTCTCTAAACCATGCATAAATCCAAAAAAAGAGCCTTTTTTGCTTTTGATACACATGCTCCCTGGCCTGAAACTCTCCCCTCAGGACGTCTATTAAAAGCCGAAGATAGACATATGACACTTGCCTTTCTCGGTGAAGTGGATGAGTCACAGCTTTTGCATAAATTAAAGGAGTTCCCTCCACCTCCTTTTCAGGTGGGGCTCGCAGGCTTTTTTTCAGCATGTGTATTTTTACCACCTCTTCATCCCAACGTTGTTGCATGGAACATCCAGTGGTTAGATGAGGACAAACAGCTAATTCATTATCGCGCCCATTTTTTGGAATGGTTAAAATCCATTGGGTTTCATGCAAAAGAGACAAATCCAGATTGGTTATGTCATGTCACACTTTCTCGTAAACCCTTTGAAAAGGAACAATGGTTGCATTCTTTCACTCCACTTCCTTTTTTTATCTCTAACATTCATCTTTATGAAAGTTTAGGCCACTCTGCATATACTCCCCTATGGACATATCCGCTTATCTCACCCTTCGAAGAGATTGAACATACTGCAGATATTGCTTATCTCATTAAAGGTGAAAACTTAGGCCAAATTTATTTACATGCTTTAGCCGCATTAGCTTTCCGCTTTCCTGCTTTTTTAGCTTATAAAAAACCAAAAAACTTCGAGAACCTGGATGATGTGATTATAGGATTAAATGATGTAATTTCAGAGACAGACGCACATATAGGTTGCCCATTTAAAGCCATTAGTTTTCATGGCCAACTGGAGCAAGACGATTCAATTTTAAAGTGGGAGATGATCGTTGATGTATAAACTTGAACAACTAGCCGATTCATTATACGTTTTACCAAAAGAAGAGGGTATGAGGGTCCCGGGACTAGTGGTGGCTAACGAAACACTTCTTCGACAACATGAAATTGAAAAACCACTAGAGCAGGTAAAAAACGTAGCCTATCTACAAGGCATCATGGGTTATAGTATAGCGATGCCCGATATTCACTGGGGATATGGGTTTCCTATTGGGGGTGTGGCAGCAATGGACGCAGAAACAGGTGTCATTAGTCCAGGGGGTGTAGGATATGACATAAACTGCGGAGTACGTCTTGCTATCGTCCCTCTCTTGTTTAAAAAGCTCACCCCCCATCAAAAATCTGATCTTCTAAAATCCATCTTTAAGAATGTCCCATCAGGCGTGGGACATGGAAAAAAATCTCTGCATTTAGTCCATGGCGATTATAAGGAAATTGTGCATCAGGGAGCACGTTGGTCTATTGATCAAGGATATGGATTTGAAGCAGATCTTGACCATATGGAAAGTTATGGATTTATCTCTGGTGGCGATATAGATGCAGTTTCACAGCAAGCTTGTGAAAGGGGCGCAAATCAATTGGGTTCAATCGGTTCAGGAAATCATTTCGTAGAGATTGGTGAGATCCAAGACATTTTTTTACCTGAGATCGCTCAACAATGGGGCGTGCAGCAAGATCAAACATATATCTTGATTCATTCAGGTTCAAGGGGATTTGGACATCAAATCTGTCAAGATAGTCTCAATCATTTTATTAAAGAAGGCTATGATCAAGGACTTCCCGATCGACAGCTAGTCGCAGCACCAATCAAGAGTAGAGCCGGCCAGCAGTACTTTAAAGCCATGGCAGCTGCAGCCAATTATGCCTTTAATAATCGCCAACAAATTCTCCATTATGTGCGTGCTAGTTTTTTGGATGTCTTAGGGATTCGCCCTGAAGAAATCCGCCTAATCTATGATGTGTGTCATAACATCGCTAAGTTTGAAACTCATGAAGTACAAGGTGTTAAAAGAAAACTTTGCGTCCATCGTAAAGGCGCCACGCGAGCCTTTGGTCCTGGTCACGACGAGCTTCCTCCCCTCTACAAGTTAACGGGACAACCCGTTCTTGTTCCCGGGGACATGGGTCGTGCGAGCCATCTTATGGTAGGACAAGGGAATCCGTTGACTTGGTGCAGTGCATGTCATGGGGCAGGCCGTGCCAGAAGCCGTATACAATCCATGAAAACCTGGAAAGGAAAGAATTTGGAGGAGTATATGGTTCAGCAAGGGGTAAAGGTGATGGCTAATTCTCTAGCCACCATCGCAGAAGAGATGCCTGATGCTTATAAAAATGTGGATGATGTCGTGCAAGCCGTGCAGCAAGCAGGCTTAGCTCGTATGGTGGCAAGGTTAAGGCCTCGCCTAGTCATTAAGGGTTGAGAGGCTGATCCTGCCCACAAAAAAATACATTTTTTATCTGCAAGATGAAGGATGAAGAATTATAATGAGAATAAGTTAGCAAATATCTTAAACCTTCAATAGGTTGTTAGATTTTCTCCACGAATGTTTACATAAACAACGGCGTCGGTCAGCTCAAGAATTATCAGACGTTGATGTTTTTTGGTGATTTTCTTTCCTCCCCAGGGTTTTTCAGTTTTTTCCGTCATCCATTCAATGGAATATTGCCCAGGCGCAACTTTCAGAACTTTAGAGATTTTACGATTCATGAAACTTTTCTTGGAGATATCCACACACTCTCCCTCAAACTTTACTTCGGTTATAACAGCTTGCTGCATCTCACCATCTTCAACTGTAAGATGGACTTCAATGGCTTTCGCTATAATCACAGACTGTAAGGGCATGAAATAAAGGAGCACTAATAGCAGCGAAATGATGAAAGCAAAGCATCGAGGCCTAAGCATAGTATACCTTAATTATTACATGGTGCCGAACGAATGTTGACATTCCTCTGATAAAGAATCCCATAAAACCCCCTTAAGCCTCAAAGTTTTGATCCTCGGATTAAACTTTAAGTCGCTTTGATAAAGCTGAAAAATTTCACGGGATATCTCCCAGAGAATTTTTTCTCTCTCACCTTAACAAACTATTGTTTGGTATGAAAAATAAATTAGCAAGTAAATTCAAACCTTGTTATATCATACCTTCCTAACTATTTATTTAAATTTTTAAGGCTATGCAGAAAATTGAAACATATAAGATAGATTTAGTCCAAATTGCCCGCCAGGCCATGTTAGCAAAAGGGCTTCAGCCAGATTTTCCAACGGAAGCTGTTGCCCAATTAAATACCATCCATGCCCCTGCTTCCTGTGATTCAACCACAGTAGATATGACAGACAAATTGTGGTTTTCAATTGACAATGACGACTCTTTAGATCTCGATCAACTCACCTACGCTGAACGCATGGATAATCATCTTATCCGTATTTATGTAGCTATAGCTGACGTAGACGTACTTGTTCCAAAAGACTCGCCCATTGATGAACATGCCTTCGCGAATACAACATCCGTCTACACCCCTATGATCATTTTTTCGATGTTGCCGGAGAAGTTGTCAACCAATTATACCTCTCTAAATCCAGATGAACGTAGAATTGCTATGGTTGTGCAAATGGATGTCGATGAAAACGGAAAAGTCATTGATCAAAAAATTTTCAGAAGCTGTGTCTTTAACTACGCTAAGCTTGCCTACAATAGTGTAGGCCCTTGGCTGGAAAATCAAAGCCCTCCACCCGAACCAGTTGCAAGAGTGAAAGATTTACCTTCTCAGATTCGTCTGCAGGATGAAGCGGCGCAGCGTTTAAAAAAATATCGCCATCAAGCGGGTGCCTTAACATTTGAAACATATGATCCACAACCCGTAATAAAAAATGGGACTATCGTGGATATTCAAGATGTCAAAATCAATCGCGCAAGAGAATTGATCGAAAATTTCATGATCGCAGCTAATACCAGCGTCACTCTCTTTTTAGAAAAACAGCGCTACCCTACAATAAAACGGGTGGTGAAGGAGCCTAAGAGATGGGATAGAATCGTCCAAGTTGCTGCTGAATACGGAGAAAAACTCCCTCCTCAACCCGATTCAAAAGCCCTAGAAGCCTTCCTAATAAAAATGCGCGCACAAGATCCTTTAAGATTTCCCGACCTTTCTTTGATGATCATTAAATTATTAGGAAGGGGCGAATATATTGTTCAGGTCCCTTCAGATGAACCTGTAGGTCATTTCGCATTATCTTTAATGAATTATACTCATGCAACAGCCCCGAATAGAAGATATCCAGATCTAATTACACAGCGCATACTAAAATCTTTTTTAAACAAAACTCCTCTTCCTTATTCATTACACTCCCTCCAGGAAATTGTGAGTAGCTGTACTGATAAAGAAACACGTGCCGATAAAGTGAAACGAAGTGTGATGAAGTCTGTTATCGCTGTTTATCTTAAGGATTCCGTAGGGAAAATTTTTGATGCTTTTGTCACAGGGGCCAGTGAAAAAGGAACCTGGGTGCGTTTAATCAGCACGGCTATTGAAGGAAAATTGGTGGCGGGATATCAAAATATCGATGTGGGTGAAAAAATAAAGGTTCGCCTCAGTTATGTGAATATAGAAAAAGGGTTTCTTGACTTTGAAAGAGTTGAATAACTTTAACAGGTGATTCATTCACCTAGTCTTTATTTTGCGCAATTTCATGAGCATACCATCTTGCACTCGCTCTGGGAATTCTTTCAAAGGTCTTAAAATCTACATGAAACAACCCAAATCTTTTAGAATAACCATACGCCCACTCAAAATTATCCATGAATGACCAATAAAAATACCCTTGGACGTTTATCCCCTTTTCTAAACAGCGACGCATTTCTGAAAGATGGGCACGTATATAGGCGATTCTGCCCTGATCGTCCTCTTCCACCTCTAAAGATGTGCCATTCTCTAAAATGTAAATTCTGGGAGGTTGATAATTACTACAAACCCTTTCTAAAACTTCTGAAAGACCTTGGGGATAAAAATCCCACAGATCAGAGTAGGCATTGCGGATGGGTGGCACCACGCGCGCCTGCATAAGTCCTTGATTTTCATCGAAACACACCATGGTTTTTGTATAATAATTCACTCCTAGGTAATCTGTAGTTGCACCTATTATTTCCATATCACCTAACTTGACGACCTCTTGCATATCCATTTCTTCAGGATACTTTTTGAGATAAAGTGCATCTAAAATGGAGCGATAAACGTAGGTGTCATATAGATACGAGGCTTTTTGATCTAATACGGAAGAGGGATGATCGGGATAAACAGGTGATAAATTTAAGGTGATTCCAAGCTTAACCTCAAATCTAGAACGTATGGCATGAATAGCTAATCCATGGGCCAGCAACAGGTGGTGGAGGGCTTTTAGGGTCTGATCGGTCGATTGAATGCCCGGTGCATGAACTCCATGATAGTGACCTGCATAAGCAACCACAGAAGGCTCGTTGATTGTTGTCCAATAAGAGACTCTATCACCGAGTTTTTCGACCAAAAAATACGCATAATCTCTAAATCTTTCAGCCGTTTCTCTGATTGCCCACCCTCCCTTATCTTGTAAATATTGGGGCAAATCCCAATGATACAGGGTAACGAAGGGCTGGATATTAACTTTCAATAGTTTATCAATTAATTGTTGGTAAAAATCTAAACCATTTGGATTAAATTCTTTAGAATTTTCAGGAAATACTCTAGACCAAGAGATGGAGAATCGATAAGCATTGATTCCCAAGCTTTTCATTAGCTCTACATCTTGCTCCCACAATTGATAATGATCGCAAGCTCTGTCACCCGTTTGATTTTCGTAAGTCTTACCGGGCGTATGAGAAAATGTATCCCAGATGGAAGGGGTTCGCCCTCCTAAGTCATAGGCCCCTTCTATTTGATACGCAGAAGTTGCCACTCCCCATAGAAAATTTTTAGGATCATTGACCATTTTTTCGAACTCCAGATATTTTTTGCCACTTAGTTTAGATTTTATCTAAATAGATAAGACATATAATTTACGAAAAAATAACAGCACCTTTAATTTAAATATAAATCTAAAATTTACAATTAAATTTACATAAAATTGCAAAAAAAGATTATAATAATATAAAAAAAAGATGTCATATCATGAAAATACACTCTAAACATTTTTTTGAAAATATCATTTTAGAGCCATTAAATGAAAAAGATAAAAACAAAAAAATATTAAATTTATTCATTAGTATTTCTCTCGGAGCAGTAACAGGGGGCTTAATACATCTAGGTAGTTTTATCGCAAAAAAAATTCAATCTGATGCCGACACTCAGAAAATTGAAGATGTAGCAGATAAATATAAAAACTGGAAAAAGTACTACCCTGAAAACAAACCAAATTTTAAAAGTAATAAATTAGATTTTAATTTCAATATTAATAAATATTCAATCTCAGAATCACAAAAAGAAGCTATCAAAAATAAATGTATAGATGATTACAAAAATGCTGTGAATCAGATGGAATTCGCTGTAGCCAGCGTCGCTACCCAATACATACAGGATAACAACCATGAGTTAATGGACAGGGTTAAAGAGTTAAATAGTCGATATCTAAAAATCTATGAAGCCTATACTCGCATTCAAATGCAAGAGCAACAATTTCTTCTTCCTTTAGAAGCTGGATATCTTAAAAATTATGGATTTTCTCATAAAGAAATTATTAATTATATCAGTGATTTTAATAATAAAGATGATAATTTCTATAAAGAAAAGTGTAAAGAGTTTGAAAAAAGACTTAGTTATTATGGACTTAACCAGAAAGAAATTGAATCGTTTCAGTCTACACTTAAAAGTATAAAAATCGATCAGACACCTCTCTACGCTAATGATTTGACCTATCGACTATACCAAGAATTATCTTCCCGGTTTATAGGAGGGAAAGAAGAATCAGGTAGTGTCGGCGCAAATCCCCTAGCAATACTTAATATCATTAAGGATCAATCTACCCCTAATTCCATTTCGCAATTTAGAACACGCATGTACTTTTTATATAGAAGTAATTCTTTAATTAACGAAATCATGAAAGATCCTGAACTTGTAGCTAAAATAAATACAGAATTAACTACACAGGGAAATTCCTGGAATTTAGATAGTGAGCTCATTGAGAGTATAAGGAAAGAAGGCCCTCATGCGCCATTATTTACCTATGGTGCATATGCAGCCGAAAATAAAAGATCAAATCTAAGAAGCTGGAATACACCAGAGCAAATTGAAAATCTTAAGCAAAGTGATCCTAATTATACATACAGTGAAGCTGAAAAAGCAGCGAAAGATAAAGTTATCCATAGACGATATGCCACAGATTTTACTTCAGCTGAACATTTGAACCTTCTAGGTGAAATCCCACATACAGATAGAAGAGACCCATTGATTAAAAAGATGTACAAAACCTCGCCTAGTACAAACAATTCTACGAGTTACTTAGAGACTCCCTTAGAATATAAAAAAAGAACAACGAAAATCGACTGGATGCCCGGCAAATATGTATTTGATGTCAAAAATGTTACAGCAAATAATCGATCCGCCTATATGGATACAGTGAGAAAACTTGGTCTTCCTATCATTGCAGGTATATCTGGGACAACCGATCAATCCTTAGTGATGGCCGGTATTGTAGGTATGAATTCCAAAGAAGATCTCATTAATATGAGGCTTTGCTATATAGCATGGATGGTTTCCTCAGATGATCATTCCCTACATGAAATTATGGAATCAAGTAAATCCTTTAATCTTGAGTATTCAGCTGGTATAGATTCTTATAAATATA
Organism: Chlamydiales bacterium 38-26; assembly: GCA_001897225.1. Taxonomy (GTDB): domain Bacteria; phylum Chlamydiota; class Chlamydiia; order Chlamydiales; family Parachlamydiaceae; genus Neochlamydia. Next base: position 298,751 of record MKSK01000003.1, on the reverse strand, counting down.
TTTATCCAAATCATCCTGAGTTCATAAAAGCGCTCGAAGAGGAAATGGAAAAAAGAGGTTTTAAACTTCCTGATTATTATCTTTCTGAAAATCATTTCATGACTAAATTAGAAGAAATGAATAGTTCTTCTTTACAAGAACCTAAAAAAAATAAATTTAAGAATTGGAAAAAATTTGGTCTTATTCATCAGACAGGTCAATATGAGCGAGCACAAGTAGATACTTCAAACATAAAAATTTCATCAAAAAATAGAAAAAAAATTGAGAAAGAGTGTCTTAAAGATTATGAAACCGCTCGTCAAATCTTAGAACACTCTACCGCAGAAACTGCGTTAGATCTAATAAGAAATGATCCTAGCGGTAACCCCAGTCCTTTTATGGTTAAATTGCGTGAATTAAATAAGAGATATCTAGATTTGTACGATGTATATGTAGATATTAAAGCAGAACAAAATCCAGATCTCTTTCCCCTAGAAATGAATCAGTTACTAACTCCTCGGTTAGCAAAACTTAAATCACTGGGGTTATCATTTGAAAAAATATCAGCATTTTCAAGTGCCTCAAAATGGTACGTAAAATGGAGACAAGAGACAAGAAAAGAATTAATCCATCGCGGCTTGACTGAAGAAACTGTAGATACTTTTGTAAATTATTTAAAAGATCACGATCTAAATGCGGCGAATCAATCATTTATATCTCCTGAATATAAACAAGTTTTATCCGCACTTAAAAAAGATAACAATAATATTGAGCTTCTGAATCTATTTCACAAGTATCTATCATCAATAAACAGTGATGAAATAAACAATTTCGATGATTATATTCTTGAGTTATCCACATTAGATAAATCGAAAGAGTCTATTAAGGATCATAATTATCGTCTATATCAAGAATTACGTCAAAGATTTGAGCCCTTTGAAAATGAAGCTGGCAGCGTAGGAGCTTCCCCTTTAGCCATATTAAATGTAATACGCAAAACATCACAAACAGATGAAATAGCGGAATTTAGAACTAGGATGTATTTCTTATATAGAAGTAATACCCTAGCTAATGAAATTATGTCCTCACCTAAACTACTCAAAGAAGTAAACAAAAGATTGATAGACAAGGGATGGCAACTAGAAGAGGATTTGATAAAATTTATCAGAAAAAAAACTTCATTGTTTTCTCTTTTTCAAAAAAACAACCTGTTATTTATTTATGGGAATCAAGCTAGTCATAACTATACAGGTTATATAAGAAAAATGAGAAATAAAAAACTGGTAGATGAACAGAAAATAATCGACCCTAATATGACAATTGCTGAAATGGAAATTCTATCCAAATCTACATCCACTAAAAGATATCGAACACACCTTACAGCCGCAGAGACGATGCACATACTAGGCGACCATCCTAAACTAGAAAAACGTGATGAAGAGATTGTTAATGAATATACTGACAAACCTCATGCAGATACCAGCTATCTTGAAACACCCCTTGACTATGCGAAAAAGACGACTAGACCTCAATGGTCACCAGGAAAACATTTTTATGAATTAAAGTATCCCGTGTCTTCAAAATACGCTCAAATTGCAAAAAAAGAAAAATATCCTTTAATTGCTGGCATTTCCGGAACTGTTGATCAGTCACTCACAATGTGTGGAATTGCGGGCTTTTATACAAAAAAAGATTTAGAGGACTTAAGATTAATGTATTTAGCTTGGATGGTTCCTAGTGAGGATCACTCCGTACATGAAATTATGCAGTCAAGTAAAACCTTTGGTCTTGAGTACAATCCGGCCCCGGACATTTCGGATCAAATTTTACCAAGTGAGCCTAATTTTCCTGTTAAAGTTGCTATGCATCAAAATAATAAAGGCTATCAAATGCCCTCGTATTACCTTTCTTCGGAATATGCTCTAAAAAAGGCAAAAGACTTGGGCTTAGTTGAGTGAAAAAGGTATTCAGCAGCTACTAACTGTCTGAATCTTATTCCGCGCAAGTAATAAACCTTTTACATCATAGCTTCTAATGAATCATTCTTACTATTCTAGCTGTGGCTTAAATTGCTGTGAAATAATTGCAAGATAATAGATCGGGTCTCGGTTACACATTAGTCAATAAAGCGCAATTCAAGAAGCAATCTCTCTAGACATAGGTTCAGGGCTGTTGAACGTTCCAAACTCATGATAGCCTGTTTGACTGATTTTTCCACTGTCTCCAAGGGAAGTAAGCCACCCTTTTGATAAACGAGTACGAGCTGTTCATAAAAATCTACATTTTGGATCAATTCTTTCCTTCCTTTAGCGTGGATCAAATGAAGATCCCTATACCATGAAAGGATGTCTTGAAAAAGAGTTTTTGCATGTTTATGCAAACTCATAGTCATCGCCCCTTCAAGTTCCTTTTCTAGCGCCTGGCGTTGCTGTGCATTCATCTCAAGAGAAATTTTTTTAATTTCACTTTGATGGGCTTCCTCTTCAGTCTTCTGAGACTCTTGAATAAGATCCGCTAGCTGTGCGGCGCTAAAAGAAAGTTCTGTATAGGTTCCTACTTTTCCTTTAGCCAAAAGATTTAATACGGCCTGACGTAAACTATTGTCTATTAAACTTTTTTTAGTTACTCCTTGAAAGCGCACAATTCGGCATCTTGATAGGATGGTCGGGAGGAGTAAATTGGGTTGAGCTGTCAGTAATATAATGACGCTATCTAGCGCAGGTTCCTCGAATGTTTTGAGCAGGGCATTTGCGCTATAAGAGAGCATTCTTTCCGCATCTTGAATCACAAAAACTTTCCAAGAACTTTCGTACGGAGGCAAATAAACTTCTTCGCAGAATTGCCGCATGGAAGCAATGCTATGCATGCCAATCTTTCCTTCTGGGCGATAAATATGCAGATCCGGATGCGTGTCCGTGTCAATTTTAGAATGGGCTTGCTCCCCCATTAAAATTTTAGCTAGTGACAGAGCAAAAAGATCTTTTTGCGCATCATCTGGACCTGAAAATAAAAGAGAATTTCCTACGGCTTGCTTTTGCACCATATTCACTAAGTAGTCTTTAACTAGCTCATTCCCTGGAATATGTTCAAAAAGACTTTTCATGATTTTAGTGGAAATTGGCTTAACTTTTCTTCTAATATTTTCTTAGCTTGCCTAAAGACAGCGTCTTCTGTTTGATTGGCATCAATCACGAAAATTCGCTCTGGCTCCTGATTTGCAAGCGTTAAAAAACCTTTTCTTACACGCTCATGAAAATCTATCCGTTCAGCTTCAATACGGTCTACTTCTCCAGGACGCGCATTTTCTTTGCTTGCTTGACGCGTCCGCATCAGTCCGACATGAGGATCGACATCTAAAAAAAGCGTAAGGTTTGGCTTAACCCCTTCACTGACTAATTCGCACAACTTTTTCACATAGCCCATGCCAAGTCCTCTTCCCAGACCTTGATAGACAATCGTGGAATCATTAAAACGATCGCAAATCACAGCTTTATGTTGACTGAGCGCCGGTTTAATCAACTCCTCAAGATGTTGAGCTCTTGCAGATAAAAACAGTAAGAGTTCCGCTTTATAGCCGATAGGGAGATCCGCATCTCTATTGAGAAGCCACTGTCTAATCTGATTGCTCAAACGTGAACCCCCAGGTTCACGTGTCTTAACAATCTCATAACCATGCGTAGATAAAACAGAAGTTAACTTGTCAATGAGAGTAGTTTTTCCAGCTCCCTCTCCGCCTTCAATGGTGATAAATAATGACATAGGATTATTCTTCTGTCTCTAAATCCACATCATCATCAGGTAAATCTACTCCAGGCTCATCTGCTGATACATCCGGATTCTCTTGAATTACCTGCGCATCGGATTCAACGGGTTGGGCTTCTACCTCTTCGTTTTCATCAGAGCCAGAAACTTTTTGAATCGCAACCAAGAAATCCCCTTCACGTAAATTAGCTAACTTAACACCTTGTGTATTTCTACCCAACACTCTCAAGTCACGCATACTGATACGTATGGTCTGGCCACTGGATGTCATCATGACCATTCCGTCAGTGTCTGCAACACATAGAGCGCCTACGACATTCCCATTCCTTTCGCTTGTTACGATGGAGCGAACTCCCACCCCGCCTCGATTGGTTTGACGAAAATCCTCTACTAAGGACCGCTTTCCAAAGCCATTTTCACAGACTACGAGAATCGTTTCGTCTCCATTGACAACTTCGCAACCTACGACGTAGTCTGATTCCTCTTTTAGAGTCACCCCTTTAACTCCGCGCGCCATACGTCCCATAGGCCTGACTTTGTCCTCTGCAAATCGTACTGCCATCCCTTGATAGGTGAAAATCATGACCTGCTGTCCTTCATTCACAATCCTAGCCGCCACCACTTCATCACCCTCGTCCAGATCTAAGGCCCAAATGCCTTTACGGCGTGGATTACTAAAGTTATTGAGGGCAGATTTTTTGACAACCCCTTTACGTGTGGTCATAAGAATGCAAGACTCCCCTTCAAAAGAAGAAACTCTTTGAATAGTCGCTATTTTTTCATTAGGCTGTATATCTTCCAATAAATTAATAAGGGGTTTACCCTTGGATTTGCGGCTTGACTCTGGAATTTGCCACACCTTTAACCAATAACAGCGGCCTAAACTTGTAAAGATGAGTAAATAATCATGAGTAGAAGCCACGTAAAGACCTTTAATCGTATCATCTTCCCGTTTCATTTGCATGCCTGCCACCCCTTGCCCGCCACGTCGCTGTTCGCGGAAGGTATTCATGGGCATGCGTTTGATATAATCGTCCTCTGAGATTGTAATGATCACAGACTCGTTAGCAATCAGATCTTCCATGTTCATCTCGCTTTCTGCAGCGATGATTTGGGTCTTACGTAATGACTTATGCTTCTCTTGAATTTCGTTTAATTCATCATTTATAATTTGACGAACCATCATTTCACTAGCAAGGACTGCTTTAAAATAATCGATTTTCTTTAATAAGTCCTGGTACTCATCATTAATCTTATCGTGTTCAAGCGCCGTTAATTGATAAAGTCTTAAATCTAAGATAGCCAAGGCTTGACGGTCCGAAAAAGCAAAACGTTCAATCAAGGCTTTTTTCGCTTCTTCACGATTATTACTGCTCCTAATCAATTTAACCACTTCATCTAGGTGATCAATAGCTTTTAGATAACCCTCTAAAATGTGCGCACGCGCTTCGGCCTTTGCTAACTCAAAACGTGTACGGCGACGAATCACTTCAATACGGTGTTCAATCCATGCAGAAATGATCTGCTTGACATTCATGATGCGTGGCAGGCCTTTATCTAGAGCCAGCATGTGACAACCGAATGTAACTTCCATGTCACTGTACTTGTAGAGCTGATTGATCGTCACTTCGGGAATCTCAGCGCGTTTTAACTCAATAACAATTCTCAATCCGTCTTTATCGGATTCATCACGCAAATCTGAAATTCCTGTTAGGCTTTTCGAATTAATGAGATCTGCAATTTGTTCGATTAAGCGTGATTTATTGACGTTATAGGGAATTTCATCAATGACAAGACGTTGACGGTCAGGGTTATCTTCCATATCCTCAACACGAATAACACCCCTTAAAATGATTTTTCCGTGTCCTGTATGAAAAGCTTCTTTAACTCCACGATAACCGCATATAATCCCTCCTGTAGGAAAGTCAGGAGCTGGCATCACGCGCATGATCTCTTCTATCGTAGTGCTCGGGTTATCTAGAACTAATAAGGTAGCCTTAATAAGTTCGTTTAAATTATGTGGAGGAATATTGGTCGCCATCCCCACAGCAATCCCCGAAGAACCATTACATAAGAGGTTAGGGAATTTAGCAGGGAAAACGACAGGCTCTTTTTTTGTTTCGTCATAATTCGGGACATGATCCACTGTTTCTTTATCAAGATCCTCCATCAATTGCATAGAGGCATGGGTTAAACGCGCTTCCGTATAACGCATAGCAGCTGGAGGATCTCCGTCGATGGATCCGAAGTTTCCTTGTCCATCAATGAGGGAGTAACGCATCACCCAATTTTGAGCCATACGCACTAAAGTGGGATAAATGACCATTTCACCGTGTGGGTGATAATCCCCAGATGTGTCCCCGGAAATTTTCGCACATTTACGATGCTTAGCTCCTGGCGACAAATTAAGCTGGCGCATAGCATATAGAATGCGACGCTGAGAAGGTTTCAAGCCATCGCGCACATCAGGCAGAGCACGAGAGATGATGACAGACATCGAATAGCGCAAATAACTGTCTTTCATCTCATCTTCGACGTTGCGTGGAATAATGACCTCATTTTTCGTATACGACATACTTACCTTAATATTGATGATTTAATGGGTTATATATCCAAATTTTTAACTGAAAGTGCATGCTGCTCAATGAAGGCACGGCGAGGAGGAACCTCTTCACCCATCAGCATGGTAAACATGTGATCTGCAGCCACCATGTCTGGCAATGTAACACGGAGTAAAGAGCGTTTATCGGGATCCATTGTAGTCTCCCATAATTGGTCGGCGTTCATTTCACCAAGACCCTTGTATCGTTGAATTTCGATACCTTTACGCCCATTGGCACGAAGGTATTCAAGCACTTCATGTAAATTATGAAACTCATGTTTGTGCTCATCTTCCATCACTTCGACCAGGACGCCATTGGTGATCAAGAAGCGAGTCAGATCAAAACCAAAGCTTTCTAGTTTATTATTCAATTGATCTAGATACTCTTCTTCATAAAGCTCCATGAAATGCAAACGATTGGCTTTAAACACTCTCATTTCTGGTGTGACTTCTTTTTCAGGAATTGAAGCTAAAGTCTGTTCATGTTGCACCCGTTGCATCTGCTCATCACGAACCTTTAATTCTTCGAATTCATCCAGCGAATAAGCAAAGTGTAGTCCATCCGTCAGGTTAATCTGAAAACGAGGTAAAACACCCTTGGCATTTTTGGCATGCAAGAATTCTCTAAAAGTAATTCCTTTGCGTTCAATGCGTGATACAAAGGCTTCGAGATCTAGAATGAGTTTTAATAAATCTTTCATCCGATCAGAGGACATAAATTCTGTCTCACCAGGGAGCTTCATTTTTATATCACTGATTCCCAGTTCCAAAAGATAATCGTCCATTTCTTTTTCTGAGTGAATGTAACGGCTTGTTTTTTTTCTTGAAACTCTGTAAAGGGGAGGCTGTGCAATATACACAAAATTATTTTCTACTAGAGCTGGCATATGACGATAAAAGAAAGTCAAAAGCAAAGTTCTGATATGAGATCCGTCGACGTCAGCATCCGTCATGATAATGATTTTATGGTAACGGAGCTTCTCTACATGAAATCCATCTTGGCCGATTCCACAACCTAGTGCAGAGATGATTGTTCCAACTTCCGTATTTTGTAAGACTTTTTCTAAGCGCGCTTTTTCTACGTTAAGGATTTTTCCTCGGATGGGCAAAATGGCCTGAAAACGTCTGTCTCTACCATTTTTTGCAGAGCCTCCCGCGGAATCTCCTTCCACTATATAAATCTCGCAAAGCTTAGGATCTTTTTCTTGGCAATCTGTGAGCTTCCCTGGTAAACGTCCGCTATCCAAGGCCGACTTCCGCAAGGTCAGTTCTCGCGCTTTACGAGCTGCTTCTCTCGCCTGAGCCGCCAGGATGGCTTTATCTGCTATTGTTTTAGCAATGGCAGGATGCTCATCTAAGTAAATGGCTAACTCTTCTCCGACTATCTGCTGAACCACAGAACCGACATCACTATTTCCTAAACGTTGCTTAGTTTGTCCCTCAAATTGTGGATTTGCGACTTTAACGGAGATAACGGCGGTTAAACCTTCGCGCATATCCTCACCGGAGATGCTAATTTTATCTGATTTAAGCAGGTTGTGCCCTTTAATGTAGCTATTCAATACGCGTGTGAGAGCGGTAGAAAATCCTGTTAGATGTGTTCCCCCATGTCTCGTGGCAATATTATTCACATACGAAAAGATGCTTTCTGTGTAACCATCGTTCCACTGCATCGCCACTTCAAACTCTATAGGGGCATCGTCGCCTTCGCGGGAACCTGAAAAGTACAAAGGTTCTGGAAATAACATCACTTTGTTTTCATTCAAATAAGAAACGAATGAGGATAACCCTCCACTATAACAAAAATGTACATCGTCTTTATCCTCATTTCTTTCATCATGAAAATAAATATTAATGCCTTTATTTAGAAAAGCGAGTTCACGCAAGCGCTTAGCAAGAATATCGTAGTCAAACTCGACAACGGTCATGATTTCATCATCGGGCCAAAAAGTAATTCTTGTACCGCGCTTTGTCGTTTCGCCGATAACTTGGATGGGTTTTTTTACATGGCCTTGTGAAAACTCAATTTCATGAACTTTACTGTTTTTGTAAACTTGCACAACCATCTTTTTTGATAGCGCACATACACAGGAAACCCCTACACCGTGTAAACCGCCAGAGACCTTATAAGTATTTTTGTCGAATTTGCCGCCCGCATGTAAAATGGTCATCACCACTTCTAGAGCAGATACATCACGTCCTTGTTTTAAAGACTCTTTTTCATGCTTTTCTACAGGTATCCCACGCCCATTATCTTCAATCGTGGCGGATCCATCCTTATGTAAAGTGACATAGATGGCTGTACAATAACCAGCCATCGCTTCATCGATGCAATTATCTACTACTTCATATACGAGTTGATGCAATCCGTTGGAAGAAGTATCGCCAACATACATACCTGGACGTTCTCTAACAGCCTGCAAACCTTCTAGAACAGTAATCGAACTAGCATTATACTCTTTAGTCGTTTTTTTAGAGTCTTCTGAACTTAATGTATCGTTCGTCATGCTTTATATCCTATAATTTTTTTACCCAATGCGGAACACAATATTCTTCAGTTGAATATGAGGAAATTTTGTTTTTAAACTTGCCATTATACGCGTTTTATCGTTTTGGCTTAAAAGGCTATGCAAAGTAGAATTTTTTACTTTGACATGCAAGACACCGTCAGTAAAAGATACAGCCTGTGTCATTGCAGCTAATTTTGAACCGATGATTTCCGGCCATGCCGCCAATAAGAGGTCTGGGCGATCTTTATAATTGGACCGGATCTGCTGCACAATCTGGGAAACTAAATCTGACATCTTATGCGTTGTTATCGCAGTTCCGTCATAATTTTTAGGCGTTCTTCGATTTATTTTTCCCACTAGCTGATCCTTTTTGAATGCCAATGTTTTATCACAAAACATACACCTTCATCAAGCATTTTTTAATCGCCTTTATACAATTTACAAAGGCTAATTTTTATGAATCATTTTTCCATTTTTATGATGAAATCTAAAGTTGACACCCGATTAAAATCTGGCATTTACTATAGGTTTAGGAAGCTGAAAGACGACATCTTCTGTCGTATAAACAACATCTTCAACTTCCTGAACGCCGAGTGCAATGAGCTTCTTAATACAGTCTTGTACAATTCCTTCGGGTGTGGAAGCACCTGCAGTAAGCCCAATTGTTTTCACACCATTCATCCAATTTGGATCGATTTCACTTTCATCATTGATTAGGAATGAGGCGATCCCCCGGTTGGCTGCAAGTTCCCGTAGTCGATTGGAGTTCGAGCTTTGAGGATCTCCGACCACCAATACTAGATCTGTTAGATCTGTAATTTCTCTAAGAGCCATTTGTCGATTAGTGGTTGCATAACAAATGGAAGAACTGGGTAGAGTTTCAATCCTGGGATACTTGGCTATAAGAGCTTCTGTGATTTCTTTCACATCATCGAGGCTTAGTGTGGTCTGCGTAATATAGAAGAGTTTTTGATCGTCTGTAAAATTCAATCGGCTAACATCTTCTATGGATTCCACGATGGTCGTGACAGAAGGCGCTTCGCCTGCAGTTCCTATAATTTCCACATGGTTATGATGTCCAATTAACACAATTTGGTAGCCAAGATTTGCAAAACGCTTGACCGCTGAATGGACTCTAGTGACCAAGCCGCATGTAGCATCAATTTCAATTAGCTGACGTTTTTGAGCCATTTCGCGCACTGCAGGTGAAACTCCATGAGCAGAATAGATTAAGCGTGCCCCCTCTGGAACATCATTTACATCCTCAATAAAAATAGCCCCTTTATTTTTTAGCCCGTCTACTACATGCTTATTATGCACAATCTCATGCTTAACGTATATAGGTGCACCCCAGATGGCGAGGGCTTTTTCTACTGTTTCAATCGCGCGCTCTACACCCGCACAAAAACCCCTAGGCTTAGAAAGAAGAAGTTTCATTTTATCTCCCATTTAATCAAATCTTGAATTATTACCCGCACTTTGCGCCTTATAATTTACCATAGATATATTAATGGGTATAGTAGTATTTGCTGTTGAATTAGAGAATAATACCCACTATTTTTTAGGACGATTCTTCATTTAAAGCGTGCCGTATTTCATCATTCGGGTCACGTTTCTATCCTTAAAGAAAGATTTTGTTATAAATACATGAAAGACTTGGACCTGCATGGGGTCCATCGTCTCGCGCAGCGTAGAAATAGCCGATCTGACAAGTCTAACGATCACAAAGGAAATACCTTTAGCTTTACTGCTATCATGCCATCTTCAGTCACTTCTTAGCATCGTATCAAGAGTGTCGAGGGCAAGTCGTGCTTAAATTATTGAAAAATTAAGTGAGATATATTTGCGATTTCGGGACCTTTCAAAACCACACTCATAGGCTTGCTTCGTATAGTTTCTAACAAAGATATGTCTTCCTTCAGTCTGCGCACTTCGCGTGTATAATTTCCAGAGACATAACAATTTAAAATTGAGCTCACGCCCTCATCTTGAATCGCAACATTTTCTTTAAGTGCGTAGATCCTTCCGGTTTTAGTCATATCTTCAGCAATAACCACATCACACGCGCGCATACAACCATCATCTTTTTTCAACTCTGACTCAAATTTCTCTATAAATTCATCATACATGGATGCGTTTACAAAATAAGCATGCATATCATAAGGACACGCTGGCTTAATAAGATGGTCCGAATAAGACTCAGTGCGCTCTTTTTCTACTTCATAATACCCTAAAAAAAGAATCCCCCATTCCTCAGGAAGCTCATTTAAAGCTTTCTGAATATCATTTTTTGCCAGATTGTGTGGCATAAATCTTACATCATCTTCACAAATTAATACGCTAGGTAATCCTCTAGCCTTTGCGAGTTTGATAGCACTTAAGTGACTAAGCAAGCAACCCAGACGTCCTGTCCGATCATCGCTTCCATGACGTTTTGCATTATCACTTCTAGACATACGCGAGATTTCTCGTAGAGGTAATTCTTTTCCAGATACACCAGAAATTCTTTCGTAGACAAAATCTGATTGCCCCACTTTCTTTAAGTGTTCACGCAGGCTAGCTAATCGATCTTTTTTATGATCTAAATTGATTAATAAAACGTGGGGGAAAAGTTCTTTTAATTTTTTACAATAAAAAACAACATTGACGGGGTTAGCTATGATATTAGATAATTCATCAATCGTTTTAGATAAAACCTCTTTTCGCTTCAAAAGAGTTCTTTTGCATAAACTATTAATATTTAATAGTACATATTCGATTTTATTATTCGTAGTTTGAATCTTTATTTTTACCCATTTTCTTTCATAGCCGAGCTTATGACCTAGACGATCCACGAGTTCTATTAAAGTAGCCCAAAACACCCAAACATTAATTCTGGTCTTATTATCATGCACACCATTTAACAGTAGCCGATTTTTGTTATTCCCTTTGGATAAAGGTAGAGTTGTGGCCTCCGAACTAATAATCTGATTTTTATTTAAATAAGAAACAAGAGACATAATATTCCTATTATTTTTTTCATTTATATTCACCATCCAAAATATTGAAAAGTTTTTCTCTCAACATCTTTAACCCGTCTCCATACAAAATTAATAAATTCAGATTGTCTACTGGGATACATCTCACGAGCTAGGGGGTTCAAGTATTTTTCAACTTTCGAGTAAGAAATATTTTTACATTTATCAAAGAACGATTGAAGAATAGGGTTTGTAATATCAATCGTTATTTCTTTGTTTAAAACAGCTTTCGCAAAGGTGGAAGCGACTCTTGCGTATAATTTTGCACCCATGCAGTCCTTTTTGGACACAGTTTCATCTGTCAGCCAATAATCTATTGTTAAATCAAGTTCGTTGATATTTTCTGCTTTAAGACCATCAAGATCAAAAAGCCTGAAAGAGAGACCTTTATCGAAGCTAATTACATTTCTATTTAATAGATCTATTCCATACTGACCTTGATGAGTATCCCAGTTTGATATCAATCGATCCATAATCACGTGACAAAATAGTTGATGAATCTGTTGGGTATTTAAAAAATTAAAATTTATAGATTTCATCTTTAATAGATTTTCAAAAGGCTTTGTATCCAGGTTAAAAAAATCTGAAATAATACCCGTTTTACCTTTATATGTTGCCATTCTTGCCTTAGGAACTAAACCGTCCGTCAAATATGAGGCGAGTTTTGAGGCTGAAACCTCTCTGTTAATATTTTCATTAGAATGCTTCCAAAATATCATCTTTTTATTCGGTAGCTCTAATTGGTAAGATAGATTATACCCTTTAAGTTTTTTTATTACTTTTGCTGTAAGAACGCGATAGCAGGTTTCCTGATTTTTTTTGAATTTTTCTATCCCATTCAATGAAATTTGACGTTGGGATAATGACTGATCTTTGCACTTCTGACGCAGATACAGTACACATTGGAAAAGACCGAGAAAAAGGATGCCCACGGCGATAGAACCCACTAATGCAATTAAGCGGTCTTTTTTATCACTACACTGGAAGGGCTCCAGGATGTAGTGATTGCAAAAGGTATTGAATGTAAGCTGCATAATTTTTCCAATATGTTTATGATGAACTTAGATTTATTTCGAAAATACTTCATGTATTTTTAACACTATTTATTGTATTCCCAATAAACTATATTTGAAATAAAGAGCTCATCCTCGATGAAAGCTTTAATCATTCATTGAAAAACAACGAATGATTAAAGACTTTAGTTGCCTACTAATCCTAATTAATTTGACAGAGGAGGCAACCCTTCCCACTCTTGATAAGCGGGCTGTCGAAAATCGGTTAAGCGTATATGAATTTTTTTCATTTTTTGAAGGGTACAGCCTTTTTGTTCTGCATAGGTCTCCTCCATACAATTCGATCCATAAATACGCTGACAATATTCTATAGGATTCCAAAGTGTATCTAATTTTACAGGTCCAAAATCTGCTCTATTCCTCTGACCGCTAGAATTCTGAAATTCACTATAACGCACATAATAATCTTTCTGCATTCTACGAGCACTATCAGACTTATAAACTAATATCTCTTCATCAGGTGTGTTATACTTAAATTCATTACTTGCTTCATTTTTAACATTCACTACTTTCATGTGGGAAATATCAATTGAAGGTGTCTTGAATCTCCATATCCCTTCAAATTCATTGGAGCAAAGTTCCTTTCCTTGAGGATGGTTCATCAGTAAAAAGATCTTATGACCTCGCCAGTGCGGGGTAATCTGCATCCCTACTTTTGCAAGATCATTTTTAAAATCTTCAGTATTTAAAATTTCTTCATCTCCAGGAAATATACCAAAACTCCCTGCATCACTAGTAGGGGTTAAACCGCCATTTCTTACAGCCCCTAATGCAGATTCTCCTTCTATCCAATATTTGATCCCGTGTTTCTTAAAAACCCCATCAAGTTGTTGCATCATCTGATATATAGCTCCTGCAGTCAGTGGATGAACCACAGGCAATAAATCAGCCGTCCTATCTTGAACAACTTTTAGCGCAGGCATTTTTTGTTTGAGCTTGCTCAATTCCCGGCTGTAATTACCTTGAACATGCTGATTAACTATAGAGCTCAAGCCCTCATCTTGGATAGCTACATTTTCTTTTAGTGCATATACTCTTCCAGTCTGGGGAAGCTCTTCTGCCACCACAACATCGCAGGCGCGCATGGTTCCAATGTCTTTTTTTAATTCTGCTTCAAACTTTTCTATAAATTCATCATACATAGATGCATTTACACAATAAGCATGCATATCATAAGGAGAACCTGGTTGGATGAGATGATCAGAAAAAGGTTTAATATTTCTTTTATCGACTTCAAAATAGCCTAGAAATAATACCCCCCAGTCTTTAGGAAGTTCACTTAACGCTTTCTGAAGATCATTTCCCGCAAGATAATGCGGCATAAACCGTACATCATCTTCACAAATTAATACATGAGGGTATCCCCTTGCTTTTGCCTCTTTAAGGGCTGCAAGATGACTTAAAAAGCAACCCAAGCGTCCAGCTCTATCGTCTCTACCATTTCGCTGTGCATTCCCACTTTTTGACATTCTAAAAATCTCTCTCCAAGGTAAGTTTTTTCCCACCACAGCAGGAATTCGATCGTACGTAAAATCTGCCTGGCCAATATCACGTAAATGCTGGTTTAGATTGGTAATTCTATCTTTCTTATCATCTAAATTAATCAATAATACATGCGGAAAAAGATTTTTAAGTTTTGTATGTTGGAAAACAAGATTTTCAGGCTGAGCTATGATTTGAGATAGCTCATCAAGATTTTTAGAAAATACATCTGATCTATTTATAAGAGTTCTTTTACATAAACTATTTACATTCAATAATACATACTCAAACTTATTGTTTGTAATATTTTGAATTTTTACTTTAATCCATTTTCTTTCGAATCCCAATTTATTTAAGACACGATCAATTAATTCAATAAAGGATGCTAGATGCACTTGAACATTGATGCGAGTTTTATGATCGTTACTACCATTGAGAATCAAGCGATCTTTTCTATGTCCTCTGGACAACGGAAAGCGCGTTGCGTAAGACTTTTGAATGTGGCCACTATTTAAATAAGCCATAGAATGCATATTTTAAACCTTTTAGTATTTAAAATTAATTTATCTTTTTCTTCATTACTTCCACATATGCTTAAGCATTAGTAGCAATTACAATATGAATTTAAAAATTAATTACTATATTAATCCTATTTAATTAAGAATTGATAAATTATTGATAAATGTTCATTAAATACATAGACTAGAAATTTTTTAGATTAACTTCAGTTGGATCCATAGTAGAATCTAGCACTATTCTTGATCATATTCTAAATTTAATGTTAGTAGTTGGGCGTTGGAATATATACAAATGTAATATTTTTCACTACACTAAAATCCGATCCTTAGTCTCTAAAATAACACTTGTTTAAGTAAATTTAGGTTCAATCATCGACTAACTCAGAAAATATGTCGACCTAAGGACTTACCCTAGGCCATAATGTAAATGAATAAATAATGTTTTCTTTTTCGATAGTTGAAATGGGCAGTCTAAGTCATGCTAAAAAGAAGTTGCTTCGTTATTCCCTTCACAACATAGCCTGGTTTATTCTAACCCGTGATGGCACCCAATGCTGTCAACAAAAATAAGTTTACCATTATTTGATATAGGAGTTTCCTTGTGGAATACAATTTACAAGACTCGCGCATGCATAATACTTCTCAAATATAAAAACAAATCGTCAATTTGATTCGTACAGTACACTACTCACATGCACATCCAGTACATTATTCACATACAGATCGATTAGATGAAAAATATTTTAATCAAAAAAAGTCCTGTCTTTTGCTATCTCGTATCTCTTATCTTACAAAAGATAAATAAGAGTTTGCAGATTGAGGCAAATTTATTAGGAGATTTTTGGAACAGCACTCCGCCTCTAAACAAGCGCTCTCGAAAGAGCTTTATAAACTTGGAGTTAGTGCTTTCATAAGGTACATGCATGTACTTTATAAATGCACGACCAGAAAATCCGAAACACTTATGGAAAGGACATCCAGTTTTGGAGGAGATGGTGGCCCCACTCTTCAACTGCACAAAAGAGAAGTTATTCCATGTTCCCTTGAATATCCGTTTAAAATAAACCTATTTCCACACAACTAAAAAACTCTCTAAGCTATAAAATTATTGAATTTTATTGAAAAAATGGATAGCATTTTTTATCGTTAACGCTTGCTTTAATATTTCTTAAAATAAAATTTACAATTTTATGTTACTTTAGTTAATAAATAACAAAAATTTTTAATCAAAGGTAAAAATGGTTTCGATTACTAATAAAGTTGTAGATTTTACGCAAATAAACCCCTCCGTATGGAATGATAGCGATCAACTTAAAGAATTAAGTAAAAAATTACATGGTGCGGAGAAAATTATTATTTTTGATGCAGAATCTAACTCTCCAAAAGAAGTTGAGCGGATCAAATGGTCCTCTACTTTTCTTGATGTTTTGACAATGCAATCTCAAAATCCTCATAAAGCGGAAATTATCGAAGAGTCTTTTAATCTAGCTTTTGGTGATATGCCAGAAGGAAATAAAAAAAGTTCAATTAAAGAATTTATTAAAAGAAATCATGTTTTTCTGGGCATTAAAAAACCCCATTTCGATTTCTCTAAAAGCTCTATTGCTAAGCATGCGAACTCTAAATTTATAATCAAGTTCGACGCTTTTTTAGAGTCGGTTAGTCAAAAATTAAAAAAATTGTATCAAACTTCAGAGACCGTACAAAAAACCGATAAAATTGGGGTCGCCATTCTTACCTGTAATAACGGAGGCGGTCATAGAATAGCGGCTCAGGCTGTAAAGGCTCATCTCGACACCATTCCAAAATTTGAAACCCACATCATCAATATCGACGAACTATCTGATCCTTTAAACACGGTTACAAATGGAGCCATCAAGAGCTGGCAGGTATTTTGGAAGTATCGTCAAGAAAATGAAACAGAAAAAGCTAATATACTAACAGACATTCAATGGGAACTTCATCACTTTATTCCCGCTCAGTCTCAGCATGAAGTGAACCTTAAAATTCAAAAATTAGGTTCATCAATTATTATTAATACTGTCCATCATGAACCACACCGCTATGCGACAAGCCCAGAGCTGGATCTTCCTCACTTCTTCATTAACACGGACTATGAACTTCCTCCTCAGCTAGAAGAGCTATCAGAAAAGACGGATAACATTAAAGTATTTACTCCTATTGACTACAAAAAATCCAATCCCAATCTTCTTCCTATAGGTTATCCTATCAGACCTGGATTTTTTAAAAAGTTCTCACAGGAAGAAAAAATGCAGCTAAGAAACAAATATGGAGTGGGCCCTAATGAGGACCTTATTGTTGTTCAAATGGGAAGTCTTGCCGCAGGTTTAAGCGAGGACATTGAAAAAATGAATAAAATGCGATTATACAAAAAAACGCATTTTGTCATTTTATGCGCAAACAATCCTAAGGCTAAAGAAACGATCGAAAAAATACACAAAGACAATGCTGAAAGGAAATTAAACAGAAAAACTGCAAAAAACAACAAGATAAGTTCACCAGGCAAGGATTTCAATGCCAATCATCGAAAAAATAAAGAAAATATAGTTTTTCATGCAGTCAGTGAATTTCAAAATGACGAAGAAATGTCTTTATTTTTTCAAGCGAGCGATGAGGTTTTTGGTAAATGCGGAGGATGCACAAGTGCTGAAATTGCAGCCACAGAGGCTAACCTTCTTGTCTATAAACCCTTCCCCTGGGAGCTGCCTAACTTGAAATACTTATCGGACAGAGATCAAGCGAAAAAAATTTCAAGTATCGACGACCTGCAAACTTACTTAAATAGCAAAAAAAGGTCTATAAAGCATGGTCCTAGAGAGCCTGTGCTTGATTGGCGATCATCCATCGTCGATCATCTCGAAAAAAGCCTTTCAACCTCTAAAGATGAACCTGCAAGCAACTCCCAACCTCAAGATGTTAAGAGGCCTATAAAACCCTATTCTAATAGTAAGTGGTTTGCAATTTTTGTAAGACATGTGAAAAGGGCGTTAAATTCATTAAAGACTGTGATAGCCTACTTAAAACATTTCTTTGCTAACTCCGGAAGTTCCTCGCTCAAGGATACCATCAGAAGAATTCGTTTGTGGATGAAATATGCCTAGGACTTGTTTTCTTTTAAATGCAAAATAAACCCCTCACATGCATCTTCGATCATATTAAGAACATGATCGAAGGCTGCATCCCCTTGATAAAAAGGATCTGGAATTTCCTCATTAGGATAGCAAGTACTGTATTTTGTAATCAGCTGAATTTTTGCTTTATGGGCGGGATGCTTGGCATACTGATAAAGGAGCTCTAACACCTCTCGATCTGCCGCAAAAATATAATCATACTCCTCCAAAAATTTGGGGTGAAATACCTGTGCTCTGGAAATGAGATCCAATCCTCGATGCTTTGCAGCCATGCGCATGCGTTCGTCAGGAAGTTGACCTGTATGCCAAGATCCCATACCACAACTTTGAATCTGCATATCTTTTAAACGCTGTTCTTTGGCAATCATTTGCTTAAGAACCCCCTCTGCAGCAGGTGAACGACAAATATTTCCTAAACATACAAATAATACTGAGGTCATGATACTCCCTTACTGTACATCCGCAGCACAGCGAAACCCATAAGTTCCATTGACTGTGCCAGGATTGTTGCGGTGGCGACGCGAACAACGTAAATCTTCTTTCAAACTCTTCCAGCATCCCCCTCTTAAGACGCGATAAACTCCCTGTAAAGGTCCTTTGGGATTTTCAGGCTCTTGGATGGAAATCTCATAATAATTATAGCCATACCAATCTTGGCACCATTCGTAAACATTCCCCACCATATCATAGAGCCCATAGTCATTAGGAATATAACTCATCACTGTGGTTGTATCAGCACTAAAGAAATTTGCTTGGGATTTTTCAATATCATCTCCCATAGGATAGAGAGAATTTTCCATCCCGCCCCGCGCTGCAATCTCCCACTCAGCCTCGGTTGGTAGACGTTTACCCACCCATTTAGCGTAAGCCACAGCGCCATACCATGTCACGCCTACTACTGGATGTTTTGCATAGCCAGATTCAATGCTTAATTTACCGCCGCTACGTTTAATTCTAGAATCACGTAAACGGATGATATCTTGATGATTACTGTCTTTTTCTCCACCCATAATCTCTAAGAATCGTACAAACTGTTCATTAGTCACAGGGTGTATATCAATAGCGTAGCTAGAAAGTGAGATTTGATGGCGAGGAACTTCATCGCGATTTCCATCATTACTGCCCCGATAGAAGACTCCGCCAGGAATGACCACCATGTCTGTTAAAAGCGGTTGTATGTTCTTCACTTCTTTATATTCAGGCTTATAAGACTTTACCGAGGTATCTAATTGAAAAATAGCTGCTGGGTCCGGATCTGTTTGAGGTCTTTCTAGTTCAGTGATTTTCAATATAGGTTTTAGCGAACTCTTCTGCGTTTCATCTATATTAAAGACGCGTTGAGTCCCCGCATTAACCTCTTCAGTTTGCGAAGAAGGATGTTGGATTTTCAGAACATCTAGAGAAGGCTGAACCGTTTTAACCTGCGGTTTCGGTGATTGAATTTTTTCAATCTCTTCAAGCAAAGATTCTGGTCTCTTGGCGGGTTCACTCTGCAAGCAATTTTGTATGAGTAAATCCCAATTCCAACGGTAATCATGCCTATCTGAGGGCATTTCAAAAATACCTTCTGGAAATTCTTGCATCAGTAAATAGTAAGCTAGAATACCAAAAGCGTAACGATCGGCTCTTGCATCTACAATTTTTGAAGAATCCAAACGTTTTTGCTCAGGAGCTAAAAACACATAATTTTGCAAAAAGGAAGCATGGAGGGGAAGAAGTTTCTGTGTTTCGATTGAAGGAGCATAACGCTCTTGACCTGTTTTAGTGGTCGCTATCGCTGCACTAACCCCCAACGCCTCAGCTACATTTTTGTAGGTTCTTGTCAGGACAGCCCCAACACCCACTATTCTTGAAAGACCAAAATCAGAAAGGTTTAGATCAATCGAAGAACCTGTTTTTTTGCTCACAAGAATATTATTTAGCTTTAAGCCGCGATGGACCAATTTTTTATCATGGGCATAGTCAAGGGCTTGCGCAATTTGCTTGAGTAAACGCAATAATTCTTCTTCCTCTAACCTTTTACCCCGTGCTAAAACATACTGCATCAAATTAGTCGTCTCTCCCATTTCATCGACCACGCAGTCTGTGACTAAAAAATACTGTCCATGCGAATAAGAAACGTTATGGATTTTTACAATATGGGGATGGTCTAGGGTAGAAAGATTGCTAATGTCTTCTTCAAAACGCTGAATAAAAGAACGATCCGCACTTAGCTCTTCAGGTAAGACCTTGAGGATATAATGTTTTTTCATGAACCGATGCTCTGCCAAGTAAACATTTCCTAGGGATCCTTGCCCAATCTGCTTGACTACTGTATAATCCCCAAGGATTTTTGCTTCCTTGACTCTTGTTTCCATTTTAACCCTCCGCTTGAGTCCTCTGTTGATTTAGATATTCCTGAGCCTCGTTAATAACTCGACTGTAAGAATACCACATACGCGCTTTATCTAAAAATCTTTGTGCCAAATCAAACTTTAGAAAAGTGATAGCTAAATCATTGTAATATTGTATATCATGGCGTGCAACTACAATATTTTGATCAATTATCCTATTTATATATTCATTCAAGCATTCAGACTTGCACTGCGCGGGAGTAAAATTGATAATTAATCTATATAAAGTTGTATCGTGAGGTTGCTTTGTAAGTGCTTGTTTAGCGTACTGTATGATATAAGCAGAATGCTCTGATCTTTGAGACTCAGAGGTCGCTCTTTCAAACAATTTAACGTGCAGGGCAGCTTTTGTTTTATAGACTAAATAGTGTGTGGGACATAAAATGTATGCGCGATAAAATGTTTCAAAAAAATAATCATACTGCTCTAAGTTCGCATAAGCGATGGCAATTAAAAACCCTAATCCATAATTATCTTTGTGCTTTTCATAACGATCAGAAAATTTTTCTAGAATTTTAGCTGCAGTCATTTTAGGTTTTAGTCCAGCATCCTCAAGATAGATATTCAATGCATGTCTGTAATCTGCTAGAGCAACATCACTCAGAGAATTAATATTCTTATTTTCTGCAGCATCTGCCAAAGCCTCTAGGAAAACATTAAATGATTTTTCATGATCTTGATCCTTGTAATAGGCTATAGCTAACTGTGTTTTCGCCAATCCCACATTCTCTATCTCAGGGTTTTTTAGATATTCACAATAAATTTCCTGAGTCTTTTTTAGATTTCCCAAAGATTGGGCCTCCGATCCTCGCTTTTTTATTTCATCAAATTGAGAAGCTTCGAGGATTAATGGAATAACAACGCAGGAGACTATTTTCAATATTTTCATATGTTTGGTTTACAACTTCACAGCTAATCGTGGATTATATGTGTCTTTTACTCTTTTAAGGCTAGGAAAAATTTATCACACGTGCTTATTAATACCAAAAGCTTTGTCTCAAATTACATACGATATTTCCTAATCGTTTTTCTGATTTTGGGTTTTTAGTTCTTTTGATTGAAGGCATTTCATGGTCTAGGTTCATCAAAATTTACAATGATTAGTCAGTTTTTACTTTTTTAATACATGTTAAACTAACCAAAAATACGTATATCAATTGCCAATCTGTACTAAAATAGAGATTTTATTTTTATTAATTTGATTATTTTCCTAATTGTAGCAAACATGAGAAAACAATCAGTTATTAGTTTTCTTCAATATTGATTATTTATACAACCTTAACATAAACTTTGCCTAATTTAAATTTTAATAACATAAAATACTTTTAAATATTTTGGAGGCAAGATGCAGATTTCAAAAAACAATCATCATCGTTATGAGTTTGGTCAGATTAAAGATCCTGGCTTTACAAAAAATGGTAAATTTATTTCAGGCGTTAAAGGATATCAAGGAACTTTCGGATTACTGATTGGCTGGGTATTAGACAAAATTTTCCATAAGGCTTTCAGAATCGAATCCTCTGACGGTCCCCTTTATATCAATTGTAATAGTATGAGAAAATGGACGCAACGCATCCCCGCTAAAGACATTCAGAATGGTCAAAATACGAGTTTACAAGATCTAGTTAATCAACTCCTAAATCCCTCCATTAAGAAAAGTGAATCATCGAATGAAATCTATACAGGTACTCACCCTACGTTAGGTTATAAAGTCTATAATCCTAAAGGTGTAGGTCTTCTTTATCAAATGACCTCAGTTGTATTTAAAATTTTTGAAAAACATCAAATTAAATCCTGGGGAATATGTGGAACTATTCTAGGAGCAGAGCGCCACGGAGGACACATCCCCTGGGATGATGATGAGGATTTAGCAGTTATCGAATCTGAGCAGGAAAAATTAATCCACAACCAAGCATTTTTAGAGGACTTAGCTGCGGCAGGTTTGTGTATAAAAAAATACTTCTTTGGATACAAAATTTGCACCATACAAGACTTCCCTTATACTCATCATACACCAGCAAGTAATGATGGCGAAGAATATTCCTGGCCATTTATTGATCTTTTTACCGTCAAAGAAGCTAACATTCCTGTTGAGGGAGTTGTTAAAAAAGGTTGGGTCTATACATCAGATAGAGCTCAAAAATATTGGCCTAATGAATATTATCTAGAGGAAGAGGTTTACGATAAAACAGGTTCATTAAACCTGACTAATTATGGACCCATAAAAATACCTCTTCCTGTCTCGACCAAAACGATCCTGGATAGATGTTATCCTCAATGGTCAACACACTGTAAAACTGGTTGGGACGATGTAGAAAAAAAAGATCATAAAGGAGCCAATAAATTAGTTAAAATGACAGATTTTGACCGATTAGCCTCTCCGTATGAATTTGAATCAGGATTTTGCGCTTTAGATTCATGATTATTTTTTGAATATAATCTTTAAGCAAGTAATGGATCCTACTTAAAATCTAGCTTTACCTCTCATATTCCCTTAGCGATAGATCGCAGGTATTTAGTGAGAATATGGGGGGTTCTAATCTCCTTCAATTCTAATTGAGCGTATAGATGACCGCTCGTTCATCATTGCGTATTTCTTGCAGGATTAGTTTCATCTGTGCTAAAGTTAATCCTTTACTTTCAAACTTCAGAGAAAATTTATCATGGATAAACGCACGGCCTTATTTGTATTTTGTCTAGCCATCACCTTATTTGGCGTTAATTGGTATTTTGAAAATCAAAACCAAGATCGATTAAAAATTTGGACGGAACAGCAAAAAACTAAGAATTTGCAAAGCCAGCAAGTTCTTGAAAAAGAAATTAACCAAAAAACTGCTGATGCAGCTCTTTTGCCCATCATTAACCTGTATGATGAAAATGGCACCCAGGTTTTAGCTCATGGAATACAAGTGCAAGAAGCTGTGGTTGTACTATCCGGAAATACCCCCCTACCCGAGAAAATATCTATCCAGAAAGATGGAACCTTTCATCCGTTAAATATACTTTTTAAAGAATCCAATCTTGGAGCACCTCTTGTTTATGCCAGTGAAGAGACAAAGCAATTAAAAGTAGGTCATCTACCCGACTTTGGATCTTTTGATTTACAATTAGTTGAATTTAATCCTGATTTTAATGATTCTTTACCTAAAGTATTCCTTGGAGAATATAAAGATGGTCATTTTTCGATCCCAGCTTTAAAGCTGGCACGTCTCAAAAAAGAGCTTGAAGACACGGAAAAAAGAAAAGAAATTACCCTTCCTTACAATGCAGTCGCATTACTGAAAACCGCTGATGGATACCTTCCCGTAGGAGTCTACGAACGACAAACAAATAGCATCCGTCTCATGGATGAATTTGAATCTGCGAGAAATTTTATTTCTTTCCCTGAAGTAAAACAAGCCATCACAACTGAGAAGAAGACTGAAGAAAAGTTTTTTGTTTTAGAGAATGATTACCAACAGCTAGTCTTTTCTAACTATGGGGGGTCTATTGTTGAAATCAACCTTCCTTTTCAAAATGAAAAGAATAAACTTAGCGTTGTAAAGGAAATCGAATATGATCGTGACATGGTTAAAGACCATCCATACAATGCTTACTTCCCTGCACATGCCTATTACACCTCTGGCATGCAGCTACATCAAAAAGGTAAGCTAGGAGGTTACTACCCTCTTTTAAGAAGAGATCTCATCGAAAAAGCACCTAAAAAAACTGTCCGCATTGCCCCTAGGTATTATGCGACTAACATCGTATCGGAATATCCTGAACTCGCCGAACTCGTTTATGAAGTAAAAAAATTTGACAATCAATCCATTGTTTTTGAAGCAAATCAAGCGCATCGAAAAATTACAAAAACCTATACATTAAAAAATGATGAGCATACAGCGCCTTACACATTTGATTTAGTCATCGATATTGAAGGGGATGCAAGAGGACTCTGGTTAACTTCCGGAATTCCTGAAGTCGAATGGATCTCTGGCAGCGCGGCGCCCTCACTCAAATATCGCATCACGCGTAATCAAAAAGCAAGTGTTGAAAATATTGATCTGCCTAAAGATGCCATGACTGTCAGCTCTGTTTATCCTGACTGGATCTGCGACTCTAATGGATTTTTTGGGGTAATCTTAGATCCTTTATCCAAAATCGATGCGGGATACAGAGTACAAGAGGTCGCTGGAACTGTGGCTCCATCTCGTCTTTTAGAACTAGATAATCTCTATGACCGCTTTAAACCTGCCAATTTATCTGGTTATATGACTTTATTACCGTTGGCTAGTAGCGGCGGAAAGATGGAATTTCGAGTGTTTAGCGGCCCCTTTGCAGAGAGTATTTTGAAAAAAGTAGATGCTATCTATTCGGATGAAGCGACGGGCTATAATCCAGATTACATTGCTACGCAAACATTTCATGGATGGTTTGCTTTTATTTCAGAGCCTTTTGCTAAGTTTTTATTCATCCTAATGAAGTTCTTTTATCAGATCACCGGATCTTGGGCATTTTCAATCATTTTGTTAACCATTGCCCTGCGCGTGATGATGTATCCGCTTAACGCTTGGTCTACAAAGTCTATGGTGAAAATGCAACAAATTGCGCCTGAAGTCACCGCAATTCAGGAGAAATACAAGAAGGATCCAAAAAAAGCTCAATTAGAGATTATGTCTCTTTATAGAGAAAGAGGGGTAAATCCTATCTCCGGCTGTTTCCCATTACTCATCCAGATGCCGTTTTTAATTGGTATGTTTGATTTGCTTAAATCCACATTTGAATTAAGAGGCGCCATTTTTATTCCTGGATGGATTGACGATTTAACAGCACCCGATGTGCTCTTTAGTTGGAATACGCCTATTTTCTTTATAGGAAACCAATTCCACTTACTCCCCATCCTTTTAGGTCTTGTCATGTTTGTTCAACAACGTTACATGTCGTCCGGTCCTAAAGACCTCAGCCAAATGACAGAACAACAAAGACAACAGAGGGCCATGGGTTCAATTATGACTATAGTCTTTACCGTGATGTTTTATAACTTCCCGTCAGGATTAAACATCTACTGGCTCTCATCCATGTTGCTAGGAATGCTCCAGCAATGGTGGACAACTAAGCAGATGCAAAAAAAAGCTTTGCAACCTCAAGTGCTTCCAAGCGCTACAAAAGTAGCAAAGACCAAAAATAAATAGATAGCGCAACAGAGATTGTCTTTAGGACAATCTCTGTTGAGTTGTGCAGCAACAGGTTGGGTTAAATGCGTGCATGGGATGAATTTCTCACCTTACAAGAAATTGAACTAGGCATCGAAACTGTTCAAAAGTGGCTAAAGTCTTTAAAGGTTTTACGATTTGATGCATGTAATCTATTTCTTGAAGCTAAAGATTCTTTTCAGGCCTTATGGTTCGAGGAGCACATTCGTCAAAAAGTCCTATCAAGGCTTGTCAATAACAATAATAAAAAAATCAAAGTTCATTTAACGGTCGCTAACGCAAATCCAAAAAAAGCTAAAAAGTCTAATCCTCCTTCTAGACAGTCATTTAACCACCATCCACAATTCATCCTACAATTTGATGACCTTGATCCTTATTGTACGTTTGATCAT
Source organism: Chlamydiales bacterium 38-26 (assembly GCA_001897225.1). Lineage (GTDB taxonomy): Bacteria > Chlamydiota > Chlamydiia > Chlamydiales > Parachlamydiaceae > Neochlamydia. Next base: position 272,679 of record MKSK01000003.1, on the reverse strand, counting down.
TTCGTAAAATCAGAAAAAAACGCTCTAACTGAAAAAATTTTTTACAATCTCACGCAAAATTCTTCCGAATTAGGGGTTTTTAACCCCATATATCTCCATGGTCCATCTGGGACTGGTAAAACGCACCTGCTCATGGCCACTGCACACGCCCTTCGAAGTCAAAACCTACGCGTTATCTATTCGAGAGCTGAAACATTTACTGATCATGTCGTATCTGCCATACGCATGGGAGAAATGAGCATTTTTAGACAGGCTTATCGAAATAGCGATGTGCTTATTATTGATGGTGTGCATGATCTATCGAAAAAAAGTGCAACGCAGGAAGAATTATTCCATACATTTAATACTCTACACTTAGAAAACAAGCAGATCATCTTAGCAGCCAACTGCTCGCCTGCTGAACTTCAACATATAGAACCCCGTCTTATCAGCCGATTTGAATGGGGAATTGTGTTAAATCTATCCCCTCTTGATCGACAAGAGCTGGCACGGGTGATTATTCATAAAGCCCAATTTCTTAACTTTCCCATCCATGATAAAGTCATTGATTTTCTTTTGGAAAATTTCACAAGTGGTTCTAAATCTATGATTAGAGCTCTTGAAGCTTTAGTTTTAAGGTCTCATTTAAACGGTCAGATGGATCGTCATGGAACCATGGGGATTACAATCCCTATAGCAAAACAAATCCTGCATGATTTAATCAAAGAAGAACAACAGTATGTGTTAACACCGGAAAAAATTATTCAAGCAACAGCAGAGGTTTTTGGAATTAAAGTGGAAGATATTGTAGGAAAGGGTCAAACACGAGATTGTGTCCTCCCTCGGCAACTAGCTATGTATACATGCAGACATAAACTCAAAATGCCCTTTACAAAAATTGGGGAGTTGTTTGGCAAAGATCATTCCACTGTCATGTCCAGTGTACGACAAATTCAAAAGGGACTGGATGGAAAAGATTCTGAAATTATGAGTTCGTTACATGCGATTCAAAAAAAATTTCAATCTACGGATCAAATCCAGTAATTTATCTGGCCTCTTGCGAAAATCACTTTGGCGGAAAATTGATGACATTAAAGCAGATTCATCAGCAAATTTGACAGCATATGTGAACATATGGTCGAAAAAAATTTGACGATGATGATGCAAAAGTCGCGATTTTAAAGATCTAGTGGAGTTTCGAAAAACGTCTATTTACTTGATTTGACATTCATATCGCAATTCAGCCCCCAAATATTGCCATCCATTCACAGCCGCGGAATGCTATTTTTTAATAAAATATATTGGCAAATTTAAAATCATGTACATATACAGAAAAATGGCGTTTGATAGTATTTACTAAACCTCCAAAAAAAGTTTAATGGAGAAGATCGATGAAAGATTATAAAATTATCCAAGATTTAGACATCGATTCAATTGTCGCTAAGGAACTCATTGAATGGGGGCAAGCAGAGATTGGGATGGCAGAAGCTGAAATGCCCGGTTTGATTGCGTTAAAAAAAATGTATGCCCCTCAAAAACCGTTGCACGGAGCACGGATCGCTGGCTGTTTGCATATGACCATTCAAACTGCCGTTCTTATCGAAACATTAGTCGCGCTGGGTGCAGAGGTGCGTTGGTCCTCCTGCAATATCTATTCCACCCAAGATCAAGCGGCCGCAGCTGTAGCTGCGAAAGGGATTCCAGTTTTCGCCTGGAAAGGCGAAACAGAGCAAGAGTATGAATGGTGTATCGCCCAAACTTTGAATTTTTCAAATGGGCCTTTGAATATGATTATTGATGATGGAGGCGATTTAACCGATTATATCCATGATAAACAACCTCGCTTGCTTGACCATATCAAAGGAATATCAGAAGAAACTACCACAGGTATACGTAAAGCCCAACAAAGATTACAAGAAGGGAAGCTTGGTGCTCCTATCTATAACGTTAATGACTCTGTAACCAAGTCTAAATTTGACAATCTTTACGGTTGCCGCGAGTCCCTAATTGATGGTCTCAAAAGAGCCACAGATATCATGATCGCAGGAAAAATTGCGGTAGTAGCAGGTTTTGGGGATGTGGGGAAAGGATGCGCCCAGGCCTTAGCGCGCCAAGGTGCACGGGTTATCATCACTGAAATCGATCCAATTTGTGCTTACCAAGCAGCCATGGAAGGTTATCAGGTTACAACAATGGAAGAGGTGGCTTCTTTAGGTGATATTTTTGTGACAGCGACAGGATGCTGTCAGGTGATCCGATCGGAGCATATGGAACTGATGAAAAATAACGCTATCCTATGCAACATTGGGCATTTTGATACTGAAATTGATGTAGCATGGCTCGAGAACAATGCGAATATAACTTGTATTAACCTAAAACCCCAAGTGGACCGCTACGCATGGAAAAATTCTGATAAAAGTCTCATCCTGCTGGCTAAAGGTCGACTTGTGAATCTTGGATGCGCAAAAGGACATCCCTCGTATGTCATGTCCAATTCATTCTGTAATCAAGTCCTTGCGCAAATGGAACTTTGGAATAGCCCTTCTCGACTTCCCATCGACATCTATCATTTACCCAGAATGCTAGATGAAGAAGTAGCGCGCTTGCATCTAACGCAACTAGGTGTAAAATTAACGGCGCTTACAAACTCTCAAGCCTCTTATCTAGGATTATCTGTCAAAGGACCTTTCAAATCTGATCATTATCGTTACTAACTTTGGGATTTGATGCTTACAAGGAGTCACCTTCTATTTAAAAATCTGATTCTACGTTATCTAAGAAGCAATTTACATTTTTTTACAAAAACGTCTTGCTCGAAATAAGTACGACTCATATAATGCATACTTTCTTCGGAGTATAGCGCAGCTTGGCTAGCGCGGCTGCTTTGGGAGCAGTAGGTCGGGGGTTCGAATCCCTCTACTCCGACACTCAAAGCTTCTATTCGCAAGGATAGAAGCTTTTTAGTTTTTAAGAGGATTCATGCCTATCTTCATGTCCTGGATTTATTGGAATCCAGATAAGGATATCCTTACAATTCCATTGCTCAATCGACCGATTAGTTGGTATGGTTTATTCTTTGTTACCGGACTAATTTTAAGCTACTGGATAGTGGCTTCACTACTTAAAACTCTACTTAAAGAACGTCATATTGTTAAAAGTCATGACGAAACTCAACATCTAGCGCTATCCCTGACGGATAAGCTGACATGGTTTATTGTCATTGGTATTGTCGTCGGCGCACGTCTAGGTCATGTCTTTTTTTATGACTGGCCTTATTACCAACATTATCCTTTGGACATCTTTAAAATTTGGGAAGGTGGACTAGCAAGCCATGGGGGAGCATTAGGAATTTTGCTTGCTCTTGGGATATTTCGGTGGCTCATACGCAGCACAATCCCCGCACTCACTTTTTGGACTTTGGCTGATACCATAGCTGTTCCGACAGCTCTCACCGGGGCTTTTATTAGAGTTGGAAATTTTTTTAATCAAGAGATTCTAGGCACTCCAAGCAATGCTCCCTGGGCCGTCTTGTTTGGACAACCCGCTGACCATAGTCCTCCCCTAGCGCGGCACCCTGTACAACTTTATGAAGCTATCGCATACCTTATTTTCTTCGTCATCTTAATGCTTCTTTGGAAAAAAACTAAATTAAGAAACACACCTGGCTGCATCACGGGATTGTTCTTTATTTTAACCTTCACCGCAAGATTTTTCTTAGAATTTTTTAAAACCTCTCAAAGTATCGTTATTGACGAATCCAGTTTACAAATGGGACAATACCTGAGTATACCCTTTATATGTTGTGGTATTGTACTTGTCATCTATAGTCTAAGAACTAAAAATATTATTGAAACAAACTCATAGCAAGATATCAACAACCTATTGTCTTTTATTAGTTTAATATATATAATATTTTTACAACCAAAACAATTGGAGTCTAAAAAGTGGCCAAGTTAATATTTGATCATAATGGCGAGGAAATTGAATTACCTGATGATTCTCCTATCGCCGAAGTTTGTGAAGAAGCGGGTGTTCCTTTTGCTTGCACCGAGGGTGTTTGTGGAACATGCGTAATCGTTATTAAGGAAGGTAAAGATAATTTATCTCAGCCCACTCAAGAAGAAGAAGATTTTCTTGGAGAAGGCACATGTGATGAACGTCTGGCTTGCCAATGTAGAATCAAAAAAGGTAATGTAAAAATATCATTTTAATCAAAGAGGTTTATACTCATGGCAAATACAGAATCCAAGAGTGACAATATCGTCATCCATCGTCAAATGACTATTGAACAAATTCTTTCATTATTCCCCTTTAAGGCACAAAAACTTGCCCAAGAAATAACTAGAGCTGGTTTACATTGTGTGGGGTGTCATGCAGCTACCTGGGAAACTTTAGAAGCAGGGATGCTAGGTCATGGAATGGGAGAAGATCAAATTAATACATTGGTTGAGAGACTGAATGCGTTACTCCAAGAAGAAACTGATCGATCCACCATCAGCATCACTGCACGCGCAGCAAAAAAATACCTAGATATTCTGCAAGAAGATGGAAAGCCAGGCTGGGGAATCCGTTTTGAAGAAAGAATGGCTGGATGCAGTGGTTTTGAGTATGTGCTAGATTTTTCCGAAAAAGCGGAAGAAAACGACGAAGTTTTCGTCTCCAACGGGATAGAAATCCATGTGGAGAAAAATATGGTGCCTAGACTTTTAGGTTCTGAAATTGATTATGTGGATGGCTTACAGGGAGCTGGTTTTAAAATTAGTAACCCGAATGTTCGCTCATCATGTGGATGCGGTTCCTCCCATAACTACTAAAAGACAAAAGTCCTATAAGACGATTCAAAGTTTCCTCTGAATCGTCTTTTATCTTTCTAAACAAGTTTTTCCCCGTAAAATCTCTCTAAAATACGTAAGGGAGAGGTTTCAGGGTTGTGAAGGCCTTTAACTGGCAAATAATAAGTCTGCTCGAGAACGTGTTGTCCAGCCATTGCAGCATGTGAGGCTTGATCTGTATAAACGATCCAAGTGCTTCCAGGAGGAAATAATATTTCATACTGGGTGACATTTCTCTGGTATTCCTTATCGCCTTTCATCTTATCGTGCATACAGGTCATATAGTGATCATACAATGTTCGATAATCTTTAGTAATTCCCACAGCATTTAAAAACCACGCTAAACCAGGGATAGGTTTTCTTAGCTGATCTCCAAATTTTTGGACAACTTGGGGGAAGGGCTCTCCCAAACGCCACACGCGAGGTTTATCAGGATTGATATTCGTGAAAAAACGCATAATACGTTTACCTTTTACAGGGGTAGAAGGAAAGGAATCCACATGGAGAAGCGTATCATCTTTTCGATAAGAACTTTTCCTTCCTGCAATTTCCACAGGACGAAAGCTTGTGCGCGCTTGATTTAAATGCTCTTTATAGTGAGGAAAAAGAGATTCCATAAAATTACGGCTTAAGACCGCATAGCGTTTTAGCATTTCTTTTAATTTTTGAGCTTCATCCCCTTTACACAAAGATCCTCCCAATTTATCCTTATGTATGTCATAACTGATGTTTTTGGATTTTGGATCTACTATTTGTGGAGAAAGGAAATTCAATTCTTCGGGATTTAACTTAAAAGGGAGATGAGGAAAATAGACCACTTTCCCCTGTTCTAAGGCAGATAAAGCCTCTTGTTGTACTACAGGCGAGATGGGACAATTAAAAGATTTAATTTCAAAAGTTTCAAGTACTTCACGCATACATAAGCTCCTTGTTTCTGTATGCCAAAGCATTCTAAAATTAGTTTTGGCACTAACTTGTGAAATATCATGTGATGCAATGGCTCCATGTATTTAACATTGGATGCTTAGGAGTTTCCCGCAAATTGTGGCCAAAATTCGAATTTTGAGATTACTTCAGTCATTATTAGCGTTTATATTAAATGAGAAGAAGTATATTTGCTAAGCAATTTTAGATAAAGTTCCTCTATTGTGGCGCACGCTATATGCATGTCTAGTCGGGGATCCTCAAAAAATTTTAAGTAATGGCGCTTCATTAAGTTTGACAGTTTTTTTATTGTCCAAACAATACCAAAGATTTACTCTTGGGATAAAATTAGAATAATTAATCAATTCTTTATTATATCTTTAAAACACAAAAGTAGGATTCAGATTATTTAACAAGGATCAAAATCATGCCTATACAACCATTGCCCCAAAATATGTCTCATATGTCTCTTCCTCCTATCCCCCAACCTCTGCCTGTCCGTTCACGTAACCAAGCACAACCTACCGATCTTTTGCATTTTAAACCTCTCTCGCACCACATTTGCTACAAGATAAGTTCTTTAGGGACTTACTTTCACCAAAATCAGCGAGAAGGTCTATCTAGGTTCACGATGGTTGTTGGATATACACTGAATACAGTGATTGCCATGATAGAATTTACTGCTGCCATACAATTTGCCTTACTTGCAGCCTTGCTCCAGGCGGCTACAAAAAATCAATCTCCCCTAATCAGAAGCTTAGCCTCCAAGGTATATGCCTACAATGCTAATACATTGTTAATTGCGGGTTTACAAATCTTAGGCCTAAAGAAAAACTTTGTTTCACGCTATTACACAATCAATACACTCCTTAATCATGCTGTCCATGGAATCTCTGCTCTAACTGGTCAACTCATAGGAAATTCGCATCAGCTTGCTCAGTCAAACTCAGGCACCTATATAAAAAATATATTCTTTGAGCTAGCGCCTAGACTTATCAAAGATGTAATTGCCAGCCTCTCACGCGATTTTGCTCTCCACATCCGCAATCATGCCGAAGGCTCAAGCATCAGAGCATTTATTCAAAACAATCCTAACTATGAACATTTTTTAAATCATTTAAGCTTTGATCAATTACGTAGGCCTGAGCAGCGGCAGCAGCTTATTCAGCTTATAAGTAGTTATTTAGTCAGTTCACGTGTCTTACAAACCTCCGTTCAAAACCCAGCCCATGTGTATGAGATTGGTTCTGAGAAGGAAGATAAGCATTATCAAACTCAACTCATGCATTCTATAAAGGCCTCTTACATAGAACTCCATGATAATGAAAAATTAGTCAAACTGCTAAGCAAACCTTCTGACGTGAAAGAGGGCCGAGAGGAGTTGCTAGCCTTCATGCGCACAACCGAATTTGCTAATTACGCCCAATATAAAGAATTAAAATCTACCCTAGATTGCCCCGCTGATTTTAAAGCAGATAAATTGCGTAAATATAATCGTCGTCAGCAACAGATTCAGCTAGCCAAAGAGAAATTAAAAAATTTGGATCCTCATGCAGAAAGTATTCTTGTAAAAAAACTATTATGCACGTCAGATCTGGATTTAAAGTCTCAAAATTTATCCGATCAGCAAGTTGTAAAAATTCAAGAACTTTTCAATCTTATTGGTGAATTATCGGGTCATTTACACCAAGGTCTTCTGAACCAAGAAATTATGGACGTTGATCGGTTGAATCGCGGAGATTTAAACAGTGCACTTTCCTACAGGAATCTCTTTCAACAAGCATGTCAAGACGCGACCGAAGTCATCGAAAAAAGACCTTAGGTCACTATAGATGAGCAGTTAAGTATGGATGGCAACAAGAGCTGTAGACTTCCTTGAGTCTATGGCTCTTGTTGCTATCCATACTCTTTTTATGCTTCAATTCTCGTTTTATCTTCTTATGGGTGTGCTACCACATCAAAACCATGAATGGCAGCCAAAATGATAGCCACTGGAAATAGCACAATCGTCCAGAAAATTAACCAACCTTTACTGCCTCGATACTGCAAAGAATAGAATACACCTTCTTTACGAATCGCTGTATTAAGAATAAGCAATAAAAGACCCAAGGGAGGAAAAATGATCAAAAAAAGTACTAACCATACGATATTTCCAAGATACTTGAGAGGATATTCAGAGACTGTATATTTATTGGGGGATGGATGACTCATTATAAACTCCTAATTTACTATAAAAGACCATCTTTGAAAGCTTATTCATCGATGTCCCTAAAAAAGTACGGTTAATTTAATTATTTCGCCGTCTTAATCTATTATGTTGCATTCTAAGAATAATAGCAAATGACAGAATCAACATAGCAACCTTTCGAGAGTAGCACTTAAAAATCCAACTTGCCCCTTCTAGCAAAAACTCAATTAAACCATTGAGATGGCGCAGCTGATGGCAAAACCAGGGGTTTTTCTTCCTTGGAGAGGTGTTAGATGCATCAAAGCGGTTATCTCATCAAGCTTGTGCTAGAGCTGCAACACTTGTTCAACAGAGAATGAGATTTGCAAAATGCCTTTTTGGCCATGCAAAAATTCTGGACCAAGAAACTTTTCAAATAGAGATCAACTTTTTTAAATAAAAAACTAGCGCTTTTTATGTTAAAAGCTTAAAAACAGGTCAGACTCAACATTTAATTTTGAACAATGTGACCTAATGAAAAGACTCAAGACATTCACAGTATGGGGGATCCCCCTAGCCATTACTTTTACCTGCCTTTTTTCAGGCTGTCTTAAACGTCATTACCCTGATGTTTATGAAAATCCGGAGACAGCTCTAGAGATCCATCAGCAAGAAGCGTTATCAGAAGCCCCCTTTATTCCTGGAGAATGGCCAAACACCCATTGGTGGAGGATGTTTAATGATTGCCAGCTTGATACGCTTATGCGAGAGGCATTATCTCAAAATCCTGATATTAAAATAGCCCTCGCGCGTATTCGATTAGCTAGTTTTGCAGCTCAGCGAGCAGGCGCCCCCTTATGGCCCACACTAGGTTTAGAAGCGGATATTACGCGCTATCGCGTCAGTAAAACAGGAGCTATCGCTGATTTAGCGTCGAGAGCCAATAGCACCACTCCCGTCAATCCCTTACCTCCTCCACCCCTCGGTCCACCTGGTTTTACTTTTACACAAACCGAGATCAACTTTAATAGCCAGTATACGATCGACTTTTGGCAGCAAAATTTAAATAGCTTAAAAGCTGCGGTAGGAGAGTTATTGGCCACAGAGGCAGATGCTGCGTTCTCTACAGTTACGCTAAGTATTTCAGTGGCGCAAGCTTACTTCAATCTACAAACGCTCTATGCTCGCCAGGTTGTCGCGCAAAAACGTATTGATAATCGTAGGGAATATTTAAAACTGGTCAATAAAAGGCTTAAAAATGGAATAGATAACGAACTTTCTCTAAGGACCGCAGAGAGTTATGTCATCGGGGCTGAAGAAGCCATGAAGGAAATTGAGCTAAGCATCGCCATTTATAAAAATCAGTTGCATGCTCTCCTTACAGGTAATTTTTTGGAACCTATCGCATCAGTCTCCATTGATCAACATGCACTTACTCCCTTTCCCTTGCCCACAAATCTGCCTTTAGGACTTCTTGCCCATCGACCTGATGTCACTGCAACTGCATGGCGTGTAGAGGAAGCTGCTAGAAATATCAAAGTGGCACGCGCTGCTTTTTATCCCAATTTTAATATAATGGGTTTGTTTGGTCTTCAATCTATCCACCCCCATGAACTTTTTAAGTGGAGAAGTATTTACGGCCAAGCAGGACCTGCTCTGAACTTACCTATTTTTGAAGGAGGTCTACTTCAGGCCAATTTAGGAGTCTCCCATGAACAGTACTATATTGCGGTTGAAGAATATAACAAAACAATTGTTAGAGCTGTACAGGATGTACTTGATGGAATCGCTGGATTGAAATACACTTTCGGTGAACTTCAAGATTTCAATCGCATTTGGGAGTTATCAAATTCCAACTTAAATCTAACAAAAAAACGTTTTGAACATCACATAGATTCATACTTAAATGTTCTTGATGCTGAATTAGATGCTATTTCCAAAGAAGACCAAAAACTTATTGCGCTTGGCAATTACTACATACGCTTTACAAATCTAATTAGTGCACTAGGTGGCGGCTACGATACTGGCTGCGAATAAAGGATAATATCATATGACTACTGAGACTGACTTAGAGCAAATACCTGCTGCAGAAATTGAAACCGAAAAGACTGTCAATAACGGACCTCGTAATCGAAAACTTTGGTTTTTTTCTGGTCTTCTTCTTATTGCTGGAATCATTTGGCTGCTTATTTATTTTTTTTACTTGCAATACTATGAATCCACTGATGACGCCTATGTCAATGGGAATATGATTAATATTAATTCCGCCATTCAAGGCTCAGTGATTGCCTTTTATGCAGACGATACAGATCTTGTTACGGAAGGACAGTTGCTTGTTGAATTAGATAAAACAGATTATCAAGTCAAATATGAACAATCCCTGGCAGCTCTCGCAGCAACCGTTTTACAGGTGCGTCAAATTTATGATAATGTAACGGCAAACCAAGCCAATCTGGAATCTCGCCTGATTGCCTTGTCTAGAGCGGAATATGATTATAACAACCGTTCTAATTTAGTAGGCACTGAAGCGGTCTCTAAGGAAGACTTCACTCATTCAAAAGATGATCTCTCTACAGCGAAAATGGCTCTTAAACAGGCCAAAGCTCAATTAGCTGCTGCAGTCGCTGCGGCGGGAAATACTCCATTAGAACAACATCCTATGTTAATGCAAGCGAAAGCTAATGTTCGAGAGTCTTATTATAATTTAGCACATACTTCCATCTATGCTCCCTACACAGGTTATGTAGCTCAAAGAACAGTCAATGTAGGCCAATGGGTCACTCCCACGACGCCCTTAATGGCAGTCATTCCTATTGACTATGTATGGGTCGATGCTAACTTCAAAGAAACTCAGCTAGCATACATGCGTATCGGACAACCCACAACCGTTTGGTTTGATCTGTATGGTTCGCATATAAAATATACAGGAAAAGTCCTGGGAATTGCCTCTGGTAGCGGTAGCGTATTTTCTTTAATTCCACCTCAAAATGCTACGGGTAATTGGATTAAGATCGTACAACGTTTACCTGTAAGAATTAGTCTAGATCCCGAACAGTTGAAAAATTTTCCTGCGCGTCTGGGAATATCAGCCGAAGTGACTGTAGACATCACAAATCAAGATCTCCCTAAATTAGCTCAAGAACCAATAAAAAGATCGGTTGCGACAACCTCTGTCTTTGATCTGGAGTGGGATAGACTAGAAAAAACAATCGAACAAATCGTCCAAGATAATATGAATAAAAATGAGACCTAATTATTCATGACCACCCATACCTATGAAAAAGGTTTTAGACTTTTATTACTCAATATCGCTCTGGGGTTGGGAACTTTTATTCAAATTCTGGATACATCCATTGCTAACGTAGCAATTCCCTATATTGCTGGAAATTTAAGTGTGAGTTCTGATGAAGGCACATGGGTTATCACTTCATTTTCTGCGAGTAATGCCATTATCCTACCTTTAACAGGATGGCTGTCTGACTACTTTGGACGGGTACGCTTATTTGTCTGGTCTGTGATTCTTTTTGCCATCACTTCATTTTTTTGCGGCTTCTCTTCAAGCTTAACGATGTTGGTCTTATTCCGTGTACTACAAGGAGCAGTGGCAGGTTCTTTAATTCCTCTGTCCCAGACTTTACTAATGGCTAATAACCCACCTGATAAACAAGGAGCAGCGCTAGGCTTTTGGGGAATGATTGTCATTGTAGCCCCTATCGTCGGTCCTATTTTGGGTGGATATATTACTGATGTGTATACATGGCCCTGGATTTTTTATATTAATATTCCACTCGGTCTTTTTTCTGCATTAGTCACATGGTACTTTTTAAAAGATAAGGAAAGTGAACTGGTCAGAGATCCTATTGACTGGACGGGTATCATCTTATTATCCATTGGCGTAGGTTGTTTGCAAATCATGCTAGATAAAGGAAAAGACTTAGACTGGTTTGAGTCTAATACAATCATCACTTTAACCATTATTTCCATCATCGCCCTCATTTATTTTGGGATATGGACCTACTATCAACCCTATCCTGTTGTGGACTTTACATTCTTTAGATACAAAAATTTTGCGTTGGGAACATTAGCCACAACTGTGGGTTATCTTTTTTATTTTGGAAGTACAGTCACCACTCCACTCTGGCTACAAACTGAGCAGAATTATACACCCTTCTGGGCAGGAGTGGCTGTCGCGCCGGTAGGAATTGTTCCCTTTTTACTCTCGACCTCTGTTGGAAAACACATGCATCGCATTGATTTAAGAATACTCTCAGCTTCTAGCTTTTTTTTATTTTCTATGAGTTTTTTCTATCAAGCCAACTTCACGACACAAGTCAGCTTAGAAGAGATTATGCTGGCACGGTTTCTTCAGGGTTTTGGTGTCGCTATTTTCTTTCTACCGCTTGTGCAAATTACCTTAGGAGGAATTCCTAAAAATCGCTATGCTAGCGCTTCGGGTCTATATAATTTTATTCGTATTTTGGTTGGAAGTGGTTTTGGAACATCTCTTTCCATTGAGCTTTGGACACGCTTGGAAATTTTCCATCACGCTCGCTTAACTGAGACCCTAACAATCTTTCAACCCCGCACTCAGGAATTTTATGAAACACTAGAAAATTATAGTCCAGTGTTTACCGAGCCAGTGCTGAATCGTATATTGGATAGACTTATTGAACAGCAAGCTTACATGCTTTCGACAAATGATTTGTCTTGGCTAGCTGCCTGGGGATTTTTAGTGATAATCCCCTTTATATTTTTGTGTAATAAAGTAAAGCCATCAGCAGAAAGTGGCCCTTCTGCTGCCCATTAAACTAGATTAAGTTAATAAACTTCTTTTACAAGAAGTTCATTTAACCTATGAATTAGCGGCTACTTTTAGAATCATCCTAAAAGTCAGACTAGTGTTTAAGCTAACTATTGAACTGAGATTCCTCTGTAGAGCCCTTCATCGCCTTAGTCGAAACATGACCTTCTGTAATCGTCGAATAAATTTCATCAAAATAACCAGCCCCTACAAAGCTTTGATGCTTGAGGGCTTTAAATCCTTTCTTTTCAAGATCAAACTCTCTAGCTTGAAATCTTCCAAAAGCAGCCATGCCATGTTTAGCATAATCATGGGCCAATTCATACATTGAGGCATTGAGTGTGTGAAATCCTGCCAAGGTAATAAATTGGAATTTGTATCCCATCTCCGCTAACTTATCTTGGAAAGACTCCATCTCCTTATCACTTAAATGCATGCCCCAGTTAAAAGAAGGAGAGCAATTGTAGGCTAGCCATTTTCCGGGAAACTTTTCATGCACACCTTGCGCAAATTCTCTAGCCTCTCCCAAATCAGGTTTGGAGGTTTCGCACCACACTAAATCACTGTAAGGCGCAAACGCTTGTGCTCTCGCTATCGCATACTGAATTCCGGATTTCACATCATAATAACCTTCAAATGAACGTGTGCCTTTTAAAAAGGGACGATCTAAAGGATCAGCATCAGAACGAACAAAGGAAGCTGATTCCGCATCAGTGCGAGCAATAATCAAGGTGGGAACTCCCATCACATCCGCTGCTAATCGTGCTGTCACTAATTTTTCAATGAATTCACCCGCGGGGACTAAGACTTTTCCACCCATATGGCCACATTTTTTAAGTGAAGAAAGCTGATCCTCCAGATGAACAGCTCCCGCACCGGCTTCGATCATAGACTTAATTAATTCAAAGGTATTTAAAGGTCCTCCAAAGCCAGCTTCAGCGTCGGCAACCAAGGGGACGAACCAGTCGGTGTGTTCTTTGTTTTGCATATGTTGAATTTGATCTGCTCGAGTAAAGGCATTATAAATACGACGAATCAAATGAGGAACACTTAAAACAGGGTATAAACTTTGATCAGGGTAGGTTTGCAAAGCATCATTCGCATCTGCAGCCACCTGCCAACCACTGATATAGATTGCCTTTAAGCCTGCCTGAACCTGTTGTACAGCTTGATTCCCCGTTAATGCCCCCATAGCTCTTATGAAAGATTCATTTTTCAAGAGTTCCCAAAGTTTTTTTGCTCCGACCTTTGCAATCGTATACTCGACGGAAAATGATCCTCTTAGCTGAACCACTTTTTCCGCTGAATAGGGTCTTATAAGACCTTTCCATCGGGCATTTTTCTTCCAATCGTTCGCCACATCAGCGATCTCTTTTTCTGTATACATAAGTGTGACTCTTGGTTACTTATTTAATTTGTTCATAAGCGATTAATGTTAAAAATTCAATAAACTGCTTGGATAAAACAAGCTGATCTAATAAACGTCTTGCGGATGTCAACTCAGGAGTAGGTGATAACTTACTTTGTTCTTCATCTGCAAATTGGCGATAAAGATCAGGATTAACCGTGCGTCCGTCTAATAATTGGGTTTTTTTATGATGAATCCAATGCCATAATTCGGCACGACAAATTTCTGCTGTCGCCGCATCTTCCATCAAATTGAAGATGCCCACTGCACCTATACCTGATAACCAGGATGAGAGATACTGTAAAGATACACTAATGCATTGGCGCACTCCCTGCTCTGTAATAGAGCCCTGGGGAACATCAAAATGGTATAAATCAGAAGCCTCCACTCGTACATCATCTCTCAACTTCTCTTTTTGGTGAGGTTTATTCTCAAGGGCTTTTTCAAAAATTTCTCGTGCCACCATCACTAAATCAGGATGAGCTACCCAAGTACCGTCAAAACCATCTTCTGACTCACGTCTTTTATCCTCTCGAACTTTTTTCAACGCTTTTTCATTAACCTCTACATCTTTACGACTGGGAATAAAAGCAGCCATACCTCCCATTGCATGAGCCCCACGTTTATGACAAGTTTTAACCAACAATTCGGTGTATGTACGCATGAAAGGGACTGTCATTGTAATTTGATCACGATCCGGCAAAAGGAAATGAGAACGATGATGAAACTTTTTTATAATGCTGAAGATGTAATCCCAGCGCCCTGCATTTAGTCCTGCAGAATGTTCACGCAATTCGTAAAGAATTTCTTCCATTTCAAAAGCTGCAAGGATGGTCTCAAGAAGAACAGTCGCACGAATTGTCCCTCTGGGTATATCGAGTTCTTGCTGAGCAAAAAGGAAAACATCATTCCATAAGCGCGCCTCTTCATGGTTTTCCAATTTAGGAAGATAAAAATATGGACCCGAACCTTTTTTAATTAAGGCCTTAGCATTATGAAAAAAATATAATCCAAAATCAAATAGTGAAGCAGAAATATTTTCGTTATTGACTCGAAAATGCTTTTCTTCCAAATGCCAACCGCGCGGTCTTACCATCAACGTGGCGACTCGATCTTTCAGCTTATACTCTTTTCCCTCTGGACTCTTAAAGTGTAAATTTCCGCTGATGGCCTCTGTCAAATTAGCTTGTCCTTCGATCATATTTTTCCAAGTCGGCGAATTCGCATCTTCAAAATCCGCCATAAAAACATCAGCTCCGGAATTCAAGGCATTAATAACCATTTTTTTATCCGTGGGACCTGTAATTTCCACCCATCGTTTTTGCAGTGCATCAGGGGTAGAAGCCACTTTCCAATGAGGATCTTTTCTTATCGCCGTTGTTTTCTCAAGAAAATGCGGATTTTCCCCTTTATCAATTTTTTTTTGTCTTTCTGTTCTTTTTTTTAATAGTTCTAAACGACGATAATTAAAATTTTGGTGGAGCTTTACCAAAAACTCTTGAGCCTTAGGAGTAAGAATGTTTTGAACATCTACTGAATTATCTCCCAAAATTGCTACATCCACTGTAGAACCCTTCATAATACACCTTTATAAATATGATAATTTTCATATACTTGATCGGATCTTTAGAGTCTATCCTCGAAATAGAAATTTTTAACCCTTGGTAGAAGCTCTAACCCCTCATTCATCTACAGCAATTGATGAAGAATCAGGGCCCACTCACGCATTTAATCCAAAAAATCGGGTGAAGAATGGTTTTTCAAAATTTGTTCAAGTGTATTATAGGCTGATTCAGCTGTGAGAGATCCATCAAAAAAATCTTTCGCTAATCGATCTTCTTTTTCTTTTAAAGCAGGAATGATTGATGAAAAAAAATGTCTATTTACATGACTAATAAAACTTTCTTCAAAACAATAGTAATCTCTAATAAATTTTAAGAGCTCGTGCCATTGTGTTTTAAAGGATTCTTTGCTCACTAAATCGCTCAAAGATTGGGCAAAGGAGAGCGCAGGCCAATTAGAGATTTGCTCTAATAATTCAAAATATTGCACGACATCTGGTAAAATCATTTTTTTAGCTACATGCTTAAAGGATTGCACAACTTGTACTTTGTGAGGGCGAATTTCATAAAAAGGAATTTTATCTAGCTTTAGACAATCACTCAAAGAACCATCGCCTGTACAACCTACTATATCCTCGCTCAAGGCCATCAATTTTAAAAAATCGGTGGAGGAAATAGGTAATATATAGATAAGTCTTAGTGTTTTTCCTTCCCGTACGTCTGTTTCTTCTAATACTTTTTCATGTAAAGAAGAAACCCCTTCCACCTCAATGACTTTGGAAATGCATTGAGATTTCATCCATAGATGATCGAAAGAGAACTTTTGTTCTGGACTACATGTGGGCAGGATAATATCGATGTGGTGTTTATCCTCTACCGAATTCAAACAGACAAGCTTAATATAAAGATCTCTTTGTTCCACACATCTTGGCAAATATGCAAGATGGAGCGCATGATTTTTGAGATAATTTTCTAATACTTCAGGAGAGGGTTGAACCTGTCCCCATAAATATTTTGTTAAAACATCGTTGAACCACTGGCCAGGGTGAGGCTCTTTCTTGATAAAAATCCCCTCTTCGAAGGGGTCTAAACCCATACTAAACCATTGACGTTGCAGATAATTCCCAATTCCCTGAAAGTTGCCTGCTTCGGAAAAATACAGTGAATAACTAGCAAGATCCGGATTATCAAAGGTATTTAAAGCTAATGAGATATGAATCAAGCCCAGGCTCTTTTTTATCTGCTGGTACAGATGTTCTGCTTCAGACTGTTTGGCAGAAAAAAAATCAGCCTCTTGACTAGACTGGTCTATAGAAAGTAAAACTTCCTCCAGCGCCTCTGCAGCGTAAGAATGCGTCTGCCTTAAATCCCTAATCTCTTGCTGAATTTTCTTTTTTTCCTCTTTCAATTTTTCGGATTCATCTTTCCAGCTATATCCTTTTTTTTGCTCTAACACATTTTCTAGCACGGCCGAACGAGGATCGTCCGTCAAACGATAAGCATGAACATTCCTCTCATTAAGCCCGTATAAAGAAAGATCTAACTGAGGCAAATCCTGTTTATGAGTATATATCACATGAACATTGACCGTGGGATGGCAATGTTGTAAAAGTTGTGCACATTTTAAAAGAGTGATATAGTCCCCAATTCCATCTGAGTGTACGACCGTAAGTAAAAAAACATCTCCTTTGAGATGAGGAGAATATTGTAAATACAACGGTTCAAAGAGATGTCGAAAGCAAAATCTAATCAGGTTAAATAATGCATCCTGGACCTGCACCTGTTCCTCTGTAGAAACTTCAGCAGCTTTAAGGGTTTCCCAGTAATTCACTAAAACTTCAAGAAACATAGGGTTTAAATGTTGTTGTAAAAAAGAATCAGGGAATGGATCTTTTTTACCTAACATGGCCATCTACCGGGGTAATTCATTCCATATAAATTTTAGATCCACTTGGACATCAGGATGTAAACTTTTATGCACGGGGCAGCTGTTAGCCACTTTTTCGAGAACTTTTTTGTCTTCATCGGTAAATTCATGAGGAATCCACAAATTTACTTGTAACCGTCCGATACGTCTACTAGGCGTATCTGTCATACTTTTTTCAATTTCTGCTTGCATGCGTGATAAATCCCACCCTTTTCTTTCCGCATAAATGGCTAAAGTAGTCAAAATACATGTAGCTAGGGAACAGCCCAATAAATCAGTGGGAGAAAAAGAGCGGGCTAATCCTCCTATATCAGCAGGTGCATCTGTCTCAATGGTGGCCCCTGAAGGTTGATGTACCGCCTTGCAGTGTAGTTTTCCTGTATATTCAATGTGCATTTTTACCATCATTACCTCTGAAAAATTCCAATTATTTCTGTCTTATCCAGAATATGCTTATTCATCGCCTTTTCAACTTGATCCTTAGAACTGCCTGCTGGCAAGTCCAGCGCATCGTCTAAGGCGTATAATTTAAAAAAATAACGATGAGGCTTCCCTTTCGGAGGACAGGGTCCTCGGTAGTCAGTTTCCCCAAAGTCATTCCGTCCTCGCCCAGGAGGACTAAAATTCTCTTCTATTTTTACCATCTTGGGACTTACATTCCAAGCCACCCAATGCACAAATATACCATGAGGCGCATCAGGATCCTCCATGATAAAGACTAAACTTTTTGAATTTTGCGGAACATCTTTAATATTAAATGGCGGGGAAATATCCTCCCCCATGCAGGTGTATTTTTGAGGGATTGTTTGATAGGCTTCAAAAGCAGGACTCTCTATTTGCATCATTTTCCGGAACTCCCTGTTATCCTTCTTCTGAAGAAGGAGTTGTCTTTTGTTGAAAATCACCAATCATCGCTACTAAATATTGAATAGCTCCTACTGCCGCCACTAGCTCATTAGCTTTTTCTTGATGGCTATCATCCTTTTTTGCTTTAGAGGTCTCTTCATCACGCTTTTTAATCAGGTATTTTAGCGCTTTATCTAAATCTACAAGGGTACGATCAAAGTTTATAGGCGGCTGCTCTTTCTTGAATACATACTGAGTCAAACACCTACTAGCTTTTTGCAAAGAGGCATCGAGTTCTTCCCAATGTTTATGCGCAAAATCATCGGGCTGGGCTTGAATTTTTTCCATATATTGGATGACATCACGCGCTGTCACCTCCAGCTGGTCATATAAATCCAGTATTTCACGTGAAGGATGACTTTTTGAAAAAGGTGAGCTAGGCGGCATATGACCTCTTATAGTTCTAACCTTGAATAAAATTCTGCGAGTCAAATCTTTACGAAATTCTATTTGTTTTTATTACGTAATAGGAAGTTCTTATTCACATAAATTAGTATCTTATCAATTTGATCGTTTTTACAACTCTATCCTATCCCTACACATCCATTACTTATTTTCCTTATCCTAACGAATTTCTTCAGAAGTGTGACATAAATTTATCCTACATCAGCAGGGTTCTTGGAGTAAATAAATATTTTGATTGTGGATAAAACTCAGAAGAATGAGGCATATAGAAGATCACTCAGAGATAATCATGAGTTTTATGATCGACAAAAATAAAAATAATCTTCATTATGTCAACCTGCAGCAAAATTTGATAACTAGATATTTCCATTGAGACTGGATTAAATAGGGTGAATTTTTAATAAAGTCCTTATTTAAGCTATAAACTAAATGACTTTAATTTGATATATCATGAAAAAACCTTTAAATAAACCAAAAGCTACATCTTGGGAACCTGCCAGTCAATGGTATAAAAGCATTGTCGGAGAAGAAGGCCACTACTATCATCAAAAAATCGTCATTCCCGGTATCTCACGTTTGCTCAATTTAAAATCCAATCCTCATCCTAAACTATTAGATCTTGCCTGCGGCTCGGGTGTATTAGCTCGCCACTTACCTCCACAAACAGATTATACAGGAATTGATCTCTCTTCCACCCTCATCAAAGAAGCCAAAAAACTGGATACTAATCCTAAGCATGCCTACTACACAAGTGATGTAACAAAACCGCTTCCCATCAGTTCACAAAAATTTACACATGCCACTATCATTTTAGCCTTACAGAATATACAGTCTCCTTTAAGTGTATTCCAAAATGCTGCTAAACATCTGGAATCACAAGGCTCCCTTTTGATCGTGCTCAATCATCCTTGCTTTCGTATTCCTAGACAGACATCTTGGCAAGTAGATTCACAAAAAAAATTACAATTTCGCCGCATAGAACGGTATTTCTCACCTCTAGAAATCCCCATTTTAGCACATCCTAGTAAAGGAGAAAAATCACCTCAACTAGTTTCCTATCACTATCCCTTATCCCAATATTTTCATTGGTTAAAAGAGGCTGGCTTTAGAGTCATTGATATGGAAGAATGGTGTTCAGATAAAGTGAGCACAGGTTCGCAAGCCAAGATGGAAAATCGAAGTCGCGAAGAAATCCCTTTATTCATGGCAATTTTGGCAGAAAGAAATTAAGGGACTACGGTAACCATATCTAGCCTCGAACACTTTTAATTCCCCCCTAATTTTGCCCACAATCCTAGGTATTAACTAAAATCTTATTTTTTAGATGTCTATTAGATGAAAAAAGACATTTGCATTTAATCCCTTGCAAAGTTTGAGTAGCCAGTTAGATTTATGATATGCTAATATGCAGTTATTTATAAAATTCACTTAGATTCAATATGCCAAACATTTCTGCTACAGCTGCTACAACCAAAAATTTCCATGCCTATCGTCTTAAGCACAAACCTGTTAAAAGATGTGTGCTATGGGATACGATCAGTCACCTTTTTCGACACATTATTAGAGTTCTATCTTTAGGCAGGCTCTACAACCCCATTCTAAAAAAAGCACACATTCAGGTGATCAACAAATTCAAAGAAAAAAAGATCATTGAATTTCCTCACTGTAGCCCATCCAATAAAGTTGATACTCAGGTCCAATCAGAAGGAAAAAAATTTAATTCATCCATTGAAGGAATGCGAAATTTTGGCCTCTCACTTGTTCTTAAAGTTGTTGAATGTATACAAATCAAATATATCGATCCTAAGATTGATGAAATTGAAAACCATGCTCACAAGGTCCCTGAGCTTATAAAAAAATATGCGAATGAAGCCATTAAATGGGGCAGCTTATCAGCTAAACCCATTTTTGATTTGATTGGTCAACTCAATGTGAATGAACAAGCCTTTAAACAGTTGAATCGCATTATCGATTGGGCATTAAAAGATATAGCCCCAACGGAAGAGACAAAACGAATCATCTTTATTGAAAGCTTCGGGAAAAAAATTTTAGCAAAGATGAGTTCTGAAGAATTTGTAGCTGAAAAAGTGTCTGAAAAACAAATGGAAAAGGGAATTCAGACAGTTATCCGTTGGATTTTTGATCAAAATTACGAAGTATCGATTTATGATTATGTTAAAAAAGCCTCTATTCCTTTTTCAGAAAAATTAGTTCTTAGTATCTTACAAACGACTCTCCAACAACTTGCTGAAGACAAGATAAACCTCTACAAAGAAAAAATATCAGCTATCTTTTACGAAGGTACCTCACAATCAAATCCCAATAGCAAGTTAAAAAATATTATTGAACATTCACTAAAAGAGAATGCAACTAATATTACTAACTTAATTACAGAAAGATTGGGCATTGTCCTAGACAAACTTGGGGATGACCAATTTACGATACTCTTCGACAAAATCATTGAAATTGTAGGAAGACATGTCACGCACATGGCCGAAAGTCAAGAGGCTGCTCAAAAAACAGCTCAAGAGCATCAAGATCTAAAAAAGCGCGCGGAAGAAATTATTCGATGCACGCCGAAAAATGCCAATGAACACGCTTTAAAAAAACAGTGTGAAGAGTATTTAAAAAACGTTGAAAAAAAAGGAGGCATCCCAAGCATACAGGAAGAAGTCTTCTTCAAAACGTTTTTAGCTCTATCTGGTCATCAAAATCCCTCTATCGATACACATGTTATTGATGATATCTCCCGATTGATTTTAGACATCATTTTACCTACCCAAATAAAAGAGGGCGTTAAAATTAGCGGCCTAGAAAATTGCTTAATGCAATTAAAGCTCCCAGAAGAATTCTCTAAATTGATTGAAGAGGCTCATGAATTAACCAAAAATATTCTGACAGAGGAACAGTATAAAGACACCTCTGGCCTGTTCAAAGTGATTTCTGAAGGCTCTAAAGAAATCGCTTTAGACTCATGCACTCAAATGATTAAGCTAGGTTTAAACGAAGCTCTTTCACAAACACTTAAACATATCTCTAAGCCTGAAGAGATCTATTTTGTAATGTCCAATAGTATTTTCCCCTCTGCTATTGGCTCTATGAATAAACTTTTTGCTGATGATCTAATTGTAGATTACCTTGACCATCTAGCTCCCTATTTTAACAAACTGCCTAATAAAGAGGTGAAGAAGGAACTTTTAAACGAACTTTTTGAACTCGCACAACTCAATGCCCGACAATACAGTTTTAACGAAGGCAATAAAAGTACATTTATTGAATATGTCAAACCTCGTATCAACGAAATTGAAGAGTTATTGCAGCTCATTAGAAAAAAAGATCCGCATCAATCAGACATCAAAAGTACAAAAGCAGTGATAAAAGAATACTATAAATCTGCACCTCCCACAAAGGACAATAATCCTCACCTTGCTGATCTTATCGATGTCGCTTTGCGTACCGGTGAATTTGGAAAATTTTTACCTAGCCTATTTAACTTAGAAAAAATTCGACTATTAACCAGTCAGTTACTCACCCGTGCCGTACAGACCTATCGCAGCACCCCCCGCACACTTATTAATACATCTTTTCCTGAACTACAAACACAATATGTGAATGAAAAGGTCATCAATGAATGGGTGGAAGATCACCCTGATCCTGTAAGTTTAAATCAAGACATTCAAGATTTAGACATAGAAATTAGCGAGATTGTGGAGGAATTGAGGAGCTGCGCAACAGAGGCAGAACGCAAGTCTAAAGAAGCAAAATTAGAAAAGATTAGGGCACAATTAGCCTCTAAGCAAAGTCTTTTGGCCACCGCCAATAAGAAGGCTGAGGAGCATCAAACTGAGATCAAAAAAAGCCTGGCGCGATTACCCGATCAGGTTTTAAAAATTTCACAGCTCTGTTATGATTTAATTTTTCAAAAAACTAAAAGCGCTGCTTCTTTCGTTGGAACATTCTTTTTGAAAAAATTTTTAGGACCGACTGCAGAAAAAATTCAACGCACGATCCTTTCCCTATTTAACACGATCACGTCTCGTCAAATCTATAACCAGCACCTGCTGGATAAGATATTTCTTACTTCAGTTAATGCACTTCATATGGCTGGCAGTGCCAATTCTGGATATAAACCTCTTCTAGAAAAAGCCAACCAAAAAGAACTCGATGAATTACGCATTCCAGTAAACCCTTATTCCAACTCTTCTCGTCCCCTAATCTTGCCCTGCGAACCTCTGCCCCTCCAAACTTCTATATGGAAAAAAATTGCCCGATTTATTGTGCAAACTTTTAATAAACTTTTCCTTTGCTTTAGTACAAAAAAAATGCAGCTGAATCGTCGGCAGATCCATCTTATCAAATCGATTGAAAGTAAAAAATATGAAATAGATTTGGAAGATTCAGATGCGCCAGATCATTTAATGAATAGTCGTTTAGAGCCTACATCACTTGAGGCGTCTCGCCTAAGTCTGTCCACCCACGAACATAAAAAAACACACAAATCAATTTTTATCAAAGACACCTCCTTTTTTAATTCGTCACTCAGAAAAGCCAATCAATTTGTCAACGAATTTATGGATGAATTAAGTAAAGGGATTAATCGTAAAAACATCGATCCTCTTACCGACCAAATTAGACATCATTCTAGTCATATTTCTGAATATATTCAGAAAATTTTACATTGGATGACAGAAATTATCTCTCCCATTGCTGATACTGTCGTAAAAAAAATTGTAAAAAAAGGGTATAGATTCCAACTGGATCATACAAGTCGCATGTTTTTCGATAGTTTATTTCCTAAAGACAGCTCTTTCGAACCACAACTCGTCAAATTTCTTACAGCCTTCAACAAGCAATACCATCTTGCTGAAAGTGATCTGCGCTATATTGATCCTATTTTAGCATGGTTAAAGCAATCTTACAGTGATCCCAAAAAGATTCGTTCTTTAGCAGAATTTTCTACACCTGAGAAAAATGTTGTCTTTGACGAGCTGATTCTTTCAAAGTATTATCTAGAAACGATTCAATGGTTGATTAAACATAAAATTGAAATGCATTTTGAAAAACTTCAAAATTTTTTACAGACTGACTTTACCGACATTCTTAAATCTGATTTAAGTAAAAATATACAAAATTTAACACAGTTGGTCTTTAATCGTGTTGCTGAACTGATCAACGATATCTCCGATCCCGAGTATAGAGCTTTTTTTGATCTCTGTGTAGGCAAGATTGGCGATCAGATGCATATGCTCATGCAAGCAGAAACTAGAGCCAAGGAAGGAATGGAGGAGCCTCGAAGAGGCGACCCAGAACATTTGAGGTCTTTAATTCGGGAGGAATTAGCAAAACATCCATCTAGCGCTGCTCATAATGCAGAGTCCACCTATTCGCTTCATCCGCTAGCACAAAAATTACTAACAATTCCTTCTAATATAGATACTAAAGACATTCCTGCCTATAAAGTTGAAGAAGAAAAAAAGTTTTTCCTAAACTTAGCAGATCGTATGATCAAACTCGTCCTTCCTCATGGAGAGATAAAAATAGACAATAAAATGGTTTCTATCGACGCTGTGCAAGAACTCTGGGGAAACATCCAACTCAACCCAGTCTTTACAGAGCACTTTGATCAGCTGAAGGACTTTTTTCAATCCCTATTGCCACTAAAATACATAAATAGGATTGAATTTATTAAACAAAAAGTCTTGATGATCATGCAAAAATTTATCATCAATGCCGTTAAATCCCAAGCTAGCAAATATTTGGCAGAACAGCTACGCCTTTCATTTAACAACATATCAAATGATTCTATGCGTAAGAAACTATTAAATAACAGTTTCCCATCCATCCATCAACAGCTCGTCCGAGGCTTTTGCAAATTAATTTACATCAAAGAAAATCTTTTAAACACCTATTTTTTACAACTATTAATAGACAAAAACTCATCAACGTTAGCTAAACAGATACAAGCCTCTTGCAAAAACAAATTTAAATCTTCCTCTAAATTGGTGGAAATCTCCCTTGATCAATTTATTTTGCTATATATGCCGTATATTTCAAGTGACGTGGTTAATGATTTTTTAAAACAACTCATACTTTCCGACTCCTTCAAAAAGCTCTATCCCCACTTAAAAAAATTAATTAATTCACCAGAAGATAAACCTGCGACAATGGCAATCAATCATTGGTTTTTAACAGTCGTTTTACAAACATTTCATAAAGAAAATGAACAAATAAAAAATTCTATAACACTAGAAGTTTTATCCCCCATTACCACAGCTTTTATTAAATCTATTGCAGAACGCTTACGAGATCATCAAAATATCCTTCAACGCAACAATCCCTCTATCGAACTAACAGATGCTGAAATATACACATTCATGAATCACCACTACAATGGCGAAAATGATCGTAATCTTCAATATGCAGATTTAATCACCACAATGATGCAAATGGGTCGATTTGGAGGAAATCCACTGAATGACAAAAAAACATTC
Source organism: Chlamydiales bacterium 38-26 (assembly GCA_001897225.1). Taxonomy (GTDB): domain Bacteria; phylum Chlamydiota; class Chlamydiia; order Chlamydiales; family Parachlamydiaceae; genus Neochlamydia. The sequence goes on along the minus strand of MKSK01000003.1, from coordinate 247,277 downwards.
GTGGAAAAGATCTTAGGTAAAGTTAAAGATTTTGATTTTGTTAGAAATGGACTCACAGAAGTTATATTGCCTGCTTTACATCCCTTAAGAACCTTAGATGGAATGATAGACCTTTCTATCGATGGCCTAAGAGAGAAATATCTCCATAATGACGGCATCCGTTATCTTTTGGAAACTGATTCAACTCCCTCGGAACCGAGAGAAACAACAGAGGCTATATTTTCTAAGGAAATTGACACAACCGCAGGCCTATTATATGACTTAATTGAGTATAGTGCTGGTGTGGCTAAAACCGGTTGGCATGCAGTTGCAGGTCAAACCCCTAACCATCTGAGTGAAGTCATTAAAACTCTTTATGGAAGACTTTTCAGTTTAGATGAGCTTAACCAAGCCTTACTGGTCAACGTAACTCAGCAGGCACTTAGTCTTTTAGAAAGTAAAAATAGACTTTTACTTCAAAATTAGAAGAATATGAAAAAATTTTACAAAACCCATTTTTTTGACTTAATGGAGGGAGGGATTAGCAACAAATAAATATCGTTTTATCTTTAAGATCCACTTTGCAGGATGCCAACACCTTTTCCTTGACAAGACTTATAAATATAACTTTAATAAATTCAAAATAATCTAGCTCTAACATCTCAAATTTAGATCTAATGATTTTTTTTAAAGCGCTGCATTCTGGATGTTGATTAGAAAACTTTATTGCTCTAAAAAAAATTATGTCTTTCTCGGTAATATGAGATTGCTTAGCACTTCGTTGCATGAGGGAAAGCCTAATCATTTTAGATAGGAAATCAGTCGTTATCTGTATGACTTCAGGGAATTTTTTTTCCAAGTGAATGAGCGTGTCTTTAGGATCCACCCCAAGGCAGTCCTGATAATCAGAGCCATAGTGTCCTTGATGAGAATTATGAATAAACAGTCGAATTTCTTCATGTATATTCGAATAATTTTCAGCTTTTATCTCTGAAATACGTGTTGAATTTTCAATTGTAATGTGATTATTTTTAATTAACTCTTCGTGATCGATATAAATCATTTTGAAAAAAGCGTATGCCTTATCTCGTATCTTCTCTAGATCATCACGAAAATTTTCAATCGCAGGGTCGTATACTTTGGCAACATTTAAAATTTCATCAAAATGTAAAGGAAATAAACAAAGGAGAGTCTCGCACCTAGAGTAACACCATCTATCATCCGTTCTATCACAATAGGGCTCAAACTGCTCTAAATCCACTAAGCCTATTTTTCCTTGCGTCTCTTCTAAGTATAGAGCCACATTATCATATCTTCCTATCGGAATATCTGTTAATTTTGTATAAAAAATTTCAGGTCTACCCACGATATCATGAAGAGTTGTTTGAAACATGAATCCAGCAAACTCTCGTATAGCAGATGAAAATTTATCTCTATTGTCTACGTATAGTCCCGCTTGCTCTCTAAAATCATGCGCCATGATTGGTAGTCTACTTTCCAGAAGAAAATCTCCATGAACGCGAGCCCTAGGCACCACAAGATCTTTATAGCTATTTTTTTGACAGACCTTACGGGCTTGTAAAATTTTATCAAATCTACGTTGGCTAAGCGAATCCCCAATACATTTCAAAACGATGGGAATATTTCGCGGAAGATAAACCATCGCAATCCCATTGACCGCTCGAGGTTCTTCCCTTACATTTGCAGGCTTTTTGGTGAAATATGTAGCTTTTTTGAAGAGTTCTGGATCTAAATAATGCTCTTTAATCTCTGTAGCCTTGACTTTCGCTAGATGAGCTCTCACAACAGATTGGATTCTAATTACAGCATTCTTAAGACTTTTATCTTCATCACCTCTTAAATTTTCTAGATCATGATTGATTAACGGAATTTCTTGTTCGATGCTTGGCAGTGGATTATCTACCTTACTTTCAGATTCAATGGCTTGAGGAGATTTTATTATTTCTTGATTTTTATCACTTAGAGGAATAACTGGGGATGGATTCAGAGGGATATGTGCCTTCTGTAAATCATCTACTATTGGATCGTTATCTTGAACAATCCGCTCAGTTTCTTGCACTACAGGTGCATTTTTAGGGGCTTGATTGCGTATTCTTTTATTAACATGCTCTTCTAAACTTTTACAGTGAATGAATAAAATCCTTCTTTGGGATAAATCTGATTTAGAGTCTGGCTGCTTGAATTTTTCAACAATGAATTTTTCAAAGAGGGAAGTTATTTGGCTCAACACAGGTAGTAGCTCTGTCATAGCGATCAGTATATGCACAAAGCGCTCGGAGAAAGCACCATGCATAGCCTTTCTACAGTGTCCCTTGAAATTACCCCAGAGAAACGCATTTTTCCATGTATAATCCCTGGAAGGGAGTGAATAATCCAAATCCTTCATATTTACGTTTATTAATTTTTATTACAATAATATAACAGTTTTTTTTATTATTGTATATCAAAATTAAGAAAATTTTTCAATTTCATATTTATTAACAAATTAAAACATAGAACAGCTAAAAAGGCACCCTATGTAACTAGGATTGATTGGATTACAATAGTTACCTGTTCTTTATCAGCTAACTAAGTGAGCTACATGAGTCCTAATCTAACTTCTAGGCTGATTCTAACAATGGAGGCGTGATTTCCACGCAGAAGCCAAGCTTTTTATCTTAGCGAGGAGCGGAAACTAGCAGATACTCTGTGAAAATCAAAAAAGATATTGATCAAGGATTAGAGCGCAATCATGGATTAAAGTTGGATTTGAACCAGACATACTTGACGACTGAAAAAACTAGGGGTTCTTTATTTCAATTGGCAAGATATGGCCGGTTCAAGCCTGATGGAAAGCGTGTGAGCTTTAAGTTCTGACACCTAAAGCACTTACAAAGATCAATCTAAAACCAGATTCAACAGCTTGTTGGGAACAAAAATGACTTTTTGTATCATTTTGCCTTCCAGATATTTAGCCACGGTTAAATTTTTCTTTGCAGCCTCTAAAACAATTTCCTGAGTTTCATCCTTGGGGAGTTCAAATTTTCCGCGCACCTTTCCATTAATTTGCACGACATAAGTCGTTGTCGCATCATGCAAATATTTTTCCTCCACTTGAGGATATGGTGCAAAAGTAAGACTTTCTTTACATCCTAACATTTCCCAAACTTCCTCAGCTATATGAGGAGCAAACGGCATTAACGCCTGTGTAGCCATTTTTATCACTGAACGTGGATAAGCAGGCAACTTGGTAAAGTCATTAATGAACTCCATCATTTTTGCTACGGCAGTATTGAACTGAAGAGATTCAATGTCTTTTTCTACACCATGGACTAAACGATGTCCTAGTTTAAAAGCTTCTTCAGTATCCTCATCTGTCAGTTTATCGGAGGTGGCCATATCATAAAATCTTGTTAAGAAACGCCTACATCCACTTACAGCATCCGTACTCCAAACTTTTTCTTTTTCTAGTGGGCCTAAAAACATTTCATACAAACGTAACGCATCCGTTCCATATTCATCAATGACTTCATCGGGAGATGTGCCATTCAGCTTAGATTTAGACATTTTGTCAATTTGGCTTTTTAACTCTTCTCCTGTCACCTTATGGTAATATCTCCCCTCTTTTTCTACGACATCCTCAGGAGCAATATAAACGCCCGCAACAGTCTGGTAAGAGCGCGCGACCATCAAACCCTGGTTTCTGAGGGTTTTAAAAGGTTCTGGTGAACTTACATATCCACAATCATATAATACTTTATGCCAAAAACGAGAATAGAGTAAGTGAAGAACAGCATGTTCAACGCCCCCCACATACATGTCCACAGGTCCCCAATAGTGCTCTGCCTCAGGACTCCAGGCTTGTTTTTCATTGTGCGGATCGCAAAAACGCAAATAATACCAACAAGAACCCGCCCAGTTAGGCATCGTATTTGTTTCACGCAGGGCTTTTTTACCTGTTTTAGGATCGATCACATGCACCCAATCCTCAACCTTAGCTAAAGGGCTTTGACCATCGCCTGACGGTTTATAATTTGATACGGAAGGCAGCATCAACGGTAGTTCATCTATATCTAAAACGCGTTTAGTGCCATCTTCAAAATGGAGAATAGGAAATGGCTCTCCCCAATAACGCTGACGAGAAAAGAGCCAGTCACGTAATTTATAAGTCACAGTTCCTTTACCTAGCCCTTTCTTTTCTAACCAGGCAATCATTTGATGTGTCGCTTCCTGCTGATTGAGACCATTAAGAGAGATCTCAGCATTTTCACTACGCATACAAATCCCATCACCAGGCAAGCATTGGAGTCCTTCTAAATCTTCCTCATGGACTTCGCTGCCTTTTTTGTGCTCTGGAATAACTTCAGGATGCTCTTCTAAACTTGTTTTATAAACATAGACAATAGGAAGTTTATACTTTTTGGCAAATGCGAAATCTCGTTCATCGTGAGCTGGTACACACATAATCGCGCCCGTCCCATAGCCAGCAATCACATAATCAGAGATCCAAACAGGTATTTCTTTCCCATTTGCAGGGTTAATGGCATACGCGCCCGTAAACACACCTGTTTTATTTTTATTTAGGTCGGTCCTCTCTAAATCCGATTTAGCGGCAGCTTGTCTTTGATATTCCCTCACAGGAGCTTCATATTCAGGTGTCGTTACAGTTGTCACTAAAGGATGCTCAGGAGCCAGAACCATGTAAGTGGCGCCAAAGAGCGTATCAGGACGGGTTGTGTAAACTTCAAGGGTTTGATCATGACCTTTTAAGGGAAAATGAATCGAGGCGCCTTCACTCCGCCCAATCCAATTAATTTGTAATTTCTTTAAGCTTTCTGGCCAATCGACTAAATCTAAATCTTGAATTAATCTTTCAGCATAAGCCGTAATTTTTAAGACCCATTGCCTTAAAGGACGACGTTCGACAGGATATCCACCCTCCTTGCTGACCCCATTTTCAACCTCTTCATTGGCAAGAACCGTTCCAAGCGCTGGACAGTAGTTAACCATCATCTCTGCTTCGTAGGCGAGTCCTTTATTGTATAATAGAGTGAAAATCCACTGCGTCCACTTAAAAAATGAAGGGTCACTTGTCGCTAGCTCTCGGTCCCAATCGTACGAAAATCCAATATTAGAAAGCTGTCTTTTGAAGTTAGCAACATTCTTCTTCGTCGTTTCAGCAGGGTGCGTCCCGGTCCTTATGGCGTACTGTTCGGCAGGTAATCCAAAACTATCCCATCCCATCGGATGTAACACATTAAACCCCTTTTGCCTTTTAAAACGTGCCAAAATATCCGTGGCCGTGTATCCTATCAAATGACCTACATGTAAACCCGCTCCAGAGGGATACGGAAACATGTCTAGTACATAATATTTAGGCTTAGAAAAATCTATTTCTGCTTTAAAAGTTTTATTTTCATTCCAAAACTTTTGCCATTTTGCTTCGATTTTTTTATGATCATATTTCATTCTTATTGTCCTAAATAGTATACTTATAACTTTATGAGGGAGAACCCTAGAACTTTATGACAAAAAACAACAAAAAGTCAAAAAAAAAGGAACCTCAGCCTTCGCCTAAGAGTAAAGAAAATCGCTTAATTGATAATTTACTCAAAGTCACCAAACAATTTATGAGTGGAAAAAGCTATGTAGCCATGGCCGAACCCGAACTTTTTGAAAGGCTCCGCCTTCCTCCCCAACATCGCGAACTTTTCGGCAAAGTTCTCGATCAGCTGCATCACCAAGGTGTAGTGGCAGTAGAGCGCAATCGATATTCCCTTAAATCCTCTACAACGCAAATTCTAACGGGTGTCATGCGTGTACACCCGCGAGGTTTTGGCTTTTTACAAGCAGAAGATCCTTCCATTTTCTCAGAAGATGTTTTTGTACCTAAACAATTTATGCAAAATGCCGTCGATGGAGATACCGTAGAGGTCTTAGTAGATCCCTCTTCATTTTCAGAAAAAGGACCTGAGGGAAAAGTCGTAACGATCCTTGCACGCGGAAGAACTCATATGGCTGGTGTCATAAAAAAAATCGACCGTTATGGGGAAATTTTAGCCTATGTTCCTTTACTGGGCTTATCCCAACGCGTCCTTGTTGAACCTCCGTCTGATATGGAACTTAAAGAGGGCGATCGTATAGTAATGGAGGTGACCGATTGGGGCACAAAGGATACGGAAACTCGCTGCAAATATTCCCATTATATCGGTCATATCTCAGATCCTTCTTGTGACATCAAAGCTGCTATAGAAGAGTTTGAAATCCGTTCTGATTTTTCCCAAAAGACGATTCAAGAAGCCGAAGATATGGGCACGCGCGTCTTACCTAAAGAAATTGCAGGTCGAGAAGATTTTCGCGCGATAGAATGCTTTACTATCGATCCAGATACAGCAAAAGATTTTGATGATGCAATCAGTCTGACTAAAGATGAAAGAGGACATTATCACCTGGGCGTCCATATCGCTGATGTCTCCCATTATGTTCAACCTGGCACAGCCCTTGATAAAGAAGCCATGATGCGCTGCAATTCCACTTATTTTCCTGGCATTTGTATCCCCATGCTTCCTGCTGTCCTATCAGATAATCTTTGTAGTTTAAAACCTAACGTTAATCGCTTAACTGTCTCTGTTTTAATTTCTTTTGATTCTCAAGGAAATGAAACCGGGTATCGAATTTGTAGAAGTGTGATCAAAAGTAAAAAAAGGTTTACCTATAAAGAGGCTAAACAAGTATTAGATGGACAAAAACCCTCCCCTCACGCCCCCACCCTTCAACTGATGGTGGAACTTTGTGCTCTTTTAAAGAAGAAGAGATTCGAACGAGGAAGTATTGAATTTGCTCTGCCTGAGCTCGTCATTTTGGTAGATGACAAAGGGGTGCCGCAGGGAACAGACTATATCTCTTATGATATCACACACCAGCTTGTAGAAGAGTACATGCTTAAAGCGAATGAGACGGTCGCACGCCATCTAGATCAGATGGGAAAAAATCTGACCTATCGTGTGCACGATGAACCTGCTGAAGAAAGTATGAAAGACTTCGCAGTCTTAGCTAGAGCTTTCGGTTATCAGCTTTCTGATGTCCCCTCCAACGGAGAAATTCAACAGCTTTTCGAAGAAGCGATGAATTCTCCCTATGGCCAATACTTAGCCACCAGTTACATTAGAAGAATGCGATTGGCCATTTATTCCCCAGATAATATTGGCCACTTCGGTCTAGGATTATCTCATTACTGCCATTTTACCAGCCCCATACGACGATATATTGATCTAGTGATCCATCGTACGGTTTTCCACGAAGCAGAGTCTTACGAAAATTTAGAACTTGTCGCCCACAACTGCTCGGAGCAAGAACGTCAAAGTGCTAGAGCTGAATCTAGCGTCAAACTTCTTAAAAAACTACGGCTATTGAAATCTAGACAAGATCAAGACCCTTACAGAGAATATGAAGCTGTCGTTACAAGGGTCAAAAATTTTGGTGTCGTGTTTGAGGTCCTTGACGTGATGCTCGAAAGCTATCTGCATGTTTCCGAATTAGATGGAGACTATTATGTTTACGAAGAGAGCAGCTCCACTTTAAAAGGAAGGCATACATCCAAAACCTTCTTAGCTGGTGATAAAATCACCGTGCTCTTAAAGCATGTGGATTTTATTACGCTTGAAAGCTCCTGGTCTCTTGTTCCCGATAAGACATCCGTTTCAAAAATATCCAGGACAAAATCAAGACCACCAGCCGCAAGGCCTGTCCCTAAGCCACGCTTAAAAGATTTTCTTTACACGGCATCGAAAAGAAAATCCGCTAAAGGCCAGCACGGAAAAAAAGGGAAAACAGCACCAGTAAAGAAAAAAAGTAAGAGAAAAAAATGAAGCCCCTCCCTTTAAGCTTTTACCAACGAGAAGATGTATTGGAAATTAGTCAAGAATTGCTTGGCAAAGTTTTAATGACATCCATCGATGGAAAGATAACGGGCGGGATTATTACAGAGACAGAAGCTTACAGAGGACCTGAAGACAAAGCTTCTCATGCATATGGCGGGCGAAGAACAAAGAGAAATGCAGTGATGTATGCACAGGGCGGGGTTTCTTATGTATATCGTATTTATGGAATTCATGCGATGTTTAATGTCGTGACCAACGTAGCTGAAGTCCCACACGCTATCCTGATCCGTGCCATTCATCCTTGGATCGGAATTAAATACATGCTAAAACGTCGTCATAAGGACCAAATCGATAAGCTTTTCAGTCAAGGGCCCGGCACCTTAGCACAAGCTCTAGGCATTGATACTCAGCATAATGGTCTTTCGTTAGAGGGACCAGAAATCTGGATTGAAGATCAAGACATAGTTGTAGAAAAGACTCTTATTACTTCTGGGCCTAGGGTCGGTATCGACTATGCTGAAGAACATGCTCTTCGACCCTGGAGATTTATATATACCATAGATCCAAATAGACGAAAGTGTTAAAAATAAAATTGAAATGAATCGCTAAACTATATAGAGCACTTTTAAACAAAACTTAGAATAATGATTCTCAATCTAATATAAAATTTTCATGAAAAAATACTTCCTTACAGGCCTGGCTGTTTTACTTCCTCTAGCTCTGACTATCTTAATCTTTTTATTTATATTTAATTTATTAACTGAACCATTTACTGGACTTTTTAGAAATCTCTTAGGACATACGCATCTTTTAGATAAAATACCTCTAAAGCTTCAGCAATTCCTCATTCAAGTGATTATACTAGCCACTCTTTTTTTCTTTACAGTTATTCTAGGTTTTGTGGGTCGTTGGCTATTCATTAATTATTTTATAAGATTAACAGAGCATATACTGCAAAAAATTCCTTTTATTAATACGGTTTATAATACGTGTAAAGATGTTATCAAAACTCTTTTTACCTCTGAAAATAGGTCATTTAAACAAGTCGTGCTAGTCCCCTATCCAACCTCAGATACTTATTGCATCGGCATGGTCACAAGGGAAGATATGTTGGGTCTAGGAACCACACAAGACGCACATCTTTTAGCAGTGTTTATTCCCTGCACCCCTAATCCAACTTCAGGCTTTTTAATGATGTTTAAGAAAGATGAAATTATTCATTTAGACATGAAAGTCGAAGATGCCTTTAAATATATCATCTCTTGTGGAGTCATCTCTGTGCCTTTCACTAAAACTTATCAAGAAGAGCATCTAAAATGAAAAAGCACTTTTTAACGGGGCTGGCCCTTTTATTACCTGCAGTTTTGACAATCATCATTGTGGCGTTTTTAGTCAATCTTCTGACAGATCCATTTCTTAGTTCCATTGAAGGATTTCTGACTTATTATCAAAATTCCCCCACATCAACAAATGATTTAACTCAAAGTACAGCTTTAGTTTTTGCAATTCGCCTTTTTATTTTATTTGTTATTTTTTTATTTATTTTGTTTATAGGCTTTCTTACACGCTCACTATTGATGTACTCCATTTTAAGTATGGCCGATCGGACGATCCATCGTATCCCATTGATTAATAAAGTCTATAAAACCATACAAGATGTGACACAAACTTTATTTTCATCAAAAAGTTCATCTTTTAGGCAAGTGGTCCTCGTTCCTTATCCTCATGAGAACTCTTTGACTCTAGGTTTTATTACATCTGAAACGATTATGAGCACAGATTTAGAAATATCAGAGAAAATCCCTGTTTTTGTGGCTGGAGCTCCTAATCCTACCTTTGGTTTTATTTTGATGTTCCCTAAAGAAAAAGTAAAATATATCGATATGAAAGTAGACGCCGCTTTTAAACTATTAGTCTCATGCGGAATCATGCTGCCTATCCCAGGAAATTTAAATGAAAAGTAATACAAAGATTATCTTTTTAGTCGTCTCTTCAAATTCACAGAAAGTGGGATGCATTTGTCACCACATTCAAGTGCATTTTAACCAAGGACAATCTGTTCTTATTGTAGCCCCTTCTGCTCAAGCTATTGAATATTTAGATGATTTGTTATGGAAAAATCCTCCCGATAGCTTTCTTCCTCATGTCATCTCTCGCGTGCCTACTGAGGAAAAAGTGGTCATTACTTCTTTGCATGAAAATCTTAATCACGCTACAATTTTAATGAATTTATGCCCTCAAATGACCCCTATCGCTCATCAATTCGATATCGTCTACGAATTATATGATGAAACACAGCCAGAAAAATTAGAGCAATCCAAACATCGACAAAAGTTATATGCGGACATGGGATATAAAACATTGTTGCAGTAACTTAAGAAAATGGGGGCCAAAAGTTAAATTTCACCCTTTTAGCACTAAATCGGCTGTTGAAGACATCAAATTTTGATGTAAGGACGCTGCTCGTTGTGCTTGCTCATGATAAGCCTCAGAGAAGTTAGTTAAAAAATTTCCTCTATAGTGTCCAGCCATTACACCAAAAACTGACCATCCAACACCTAAACTTGCTGAAGAAAGTCCAAACACGAAGAGTGCGGTTGCTAGAGCGGTCGAAACAATGGCTGGTGTAAATAAAGTGATGATTAACCCTCCTCCTGCTAACATTAAACCGGTCCATACAACAATAGAAGGTTTAGTGATCCAAGAGATCACCCGGCTGTTTCTCTCGACTTGTTTTAGTGTTTTTAAAGCTTTTGCATGAGTAATCGTCTGAATTCCCTCGCCTAGATGAGTCTTTTTTCTTAAAGTCCTTTGGAGATCTAGTTGAAAAGGTTTATCTAAAAAATTTTTTGCTTGAATACCTGGGCAGCTATCTAAAGTGAAAGCATTCATAAATCCTCATCTAGATGTATTTATTAAATATATACTTCTTAATGACATAACATTCAACAATTTAAATGAGCATCAAACACCTTTGATCAAATATTAATTTGACATTATGGTTAAAAAAGCCTCAAAATGAGAATAGACACTTATAGATCCTATTCTATCGATAGCGAAACCTCCAACAACCTATAGAAAACTTGCTTGTATGACAAGCTAGCAGCTCTCTTTCTCGATTGCGGGGTAAAACATCTGGGATCACACATACCACATGATCGCACTCATATTTAGATTATCATGATCATCTGTCCATTTATAGTGAATAACGGGAGGTTGTGTATGCAAACTTCAACAAAAAATGCTCGTCAATCGAATTTAAAGTTTCCAGCTTTTGATCTGGCTAAGCTTCTTAAAACTGTGTTTAATCCCCAAAGTGGTGAAAAAATCGCTATTCTCATAGATTTAAAAAATCCACGCGAAATCGTCGATTTTGCTTTTCTTAAAAATAAAAAGTTATCCGTACAAAAAAAAGCTTATGAAATATTTTTTCAAGGAATTGAAAAAAGTTTAAAAAAAGATCTGCGTTTGAGTGCATGCGATATTTTTGCCTATGAAGCTACGGGGGGTAGCAATCTTGAACTCCCTAGTACGGCAATCACTACAGATGGTAAAAAAGTGAGCCTTGAGAATGACATTTATCGTCACTACGATATCATTTTATTCATTACTGATTTTTCAGCAACAGCTCCAGCGACTGCTGCCGCTAAAAAATATGGATTCCGCGGGGCTACCATGCATGGGATCAACGATATTATCCTTAGTTCGGGTTTAGCAGTCGATTATAGACAAGTTAGCCAGGAAGCTGAAAAACTGCGCCAAGGAATGACACATGCTGACAGTGCTGATATAGACTTTGAAGTCAATCATAAAAAATATCATTTGCACATTGATCTAGGTCGTCAAGACGCTCAAAAAAGTCATGGAATCTGTCATGAAGCCCCAGATATCGTTAACTTACCTGCAGGAGAAGTGTATTTTGTGCCCCTTAACGCACAAGGAGATTTTCCGCTCAAATTTGAAGAAGATGGAAAAACCCTGGGATTAATGCATGTGGAAAATGGTCGTGTACAAAAAGTAACATTGATTAGTGGTAACCAAAAACTCATCGACGAGATGCAAAACAAATTAGACACAGACCCTGCCACTGGTTTGCTAGGCGAACTCGGATTTGGTACTCAAGAGCTCCCATACTCAGGCTGTGATATACAAGACGAAAAGATTTTTGGAACTTTCCATATCGCCACTGGACGCAATGACCATCTCAGTGGTCAAATCACCAAAGACAAATTTAAATCCTTAAAAAATGCCTCGCATGATGATATCCTCTTTTCTTCCACGAAAACTCCTGAAATACAAGTAAAAAAAGTGGTTTTAAATCGAAATGGGAAGGCTCTTACAATTATTGAAAACTATGAACCCACGGATTATTTGTTAGGTTTAAAAGAGCGTCATGCATAATTTAAAAGATGATCAATCTTTATCACGTTACGAAACAGACAGCTTGCTCAGTCAATATCTGCTCTTCCACTATGGAAGCAGAGAGGAGCAGCTGCCTTATTCTTTTGGACCCTACCAGGCGTTGGACTTTCCTGTGAGGTGTGTTACAGAATGTATCGATAAAGAGGCGCTCACTCCTACAGCTCTGGGAATCGATCTAGGTTGTGCAGTGGGTCGCTCTACTTTTGAATTGACACGTTATTGCAAGCATGTGACAGGCGTTGACAACTCCCAAAGCTTTATTGAAGCCGCAAAATGGATGCAGTCAGAGCACACCCTCAAATTTCAGATCGCAGAGGAGGGAGCGCATCGTTCGTATCACACCATTCATCTGCCTTCAGGCCTGGACCCCAGCAAAGTTGATTTTGTTTGTCAGGATGTGATGGAACTAGAGCATAAAGAGTATGAGATTGTCTTAGCTGCTAACTTAATCTGCCGTCTGCCCAATCCTCTATTATTTTTAGAAACCATTCACGAACACGTATCCCCGAAGGGTCAACTCATTCTCACTTCCCCCTATTCCTGGCTAGAGGAATTTTGCCCTAAAAATTATTGGCTTCCAGGAGAGAGTGGACTAAAGGGATTAAAAGGTATTCTTAACAAAAATTTTGAATTAATAAAAATAAAAGAGCTCCCGTTTTTGATACGTGAACATAAGAGAAAGTATCAATATGGAGTGGCTCAAGCGACTACATGGCTAAAAATTTAAGCTCGACTCTATAGGGACAAGTTAGCTTTAAAGTTTCACAAGATCTAAAACTCTGCGCTTTCTTATTTTTAACAAATTTAGTCCGTAATCTAAGGCAGTTCCCATTATAAAGCCTGCTAAAGACACCCCTCCTCCATATACAGCAGCTGAAAATAACACATCGTCTAGTGCAATGCTTGCACTAGAAAGGTTCCAAAAAATATAGCCTATCCAAGCCGCCATGCCACCTATAAGAGAGCACCAAGCTGCTGTGGAAGAAGCTTTATCCCAAAATAACCCAAAAGTCGCTGGAATAAAAATAGCGACAAATAGAGTGGCTCCAGAGTGTACCATCATATTAAAAATAGATTGACCTGATAGAGCCAAAAAAAGCGCCATAATTGCAAGAATCACATTAATCAATCGTAGGAGGCCTATCTTCTTAGCCTCATCCTTGAGTGGCCAAGTTTTTAATATTATATTATTGGCTAGTAATGATGTCCCTGCCAGTAAATAACTATCTGCTGTACTCATAATCGCAGAAAGTAAGCCACAGGCAAAAAGAGCAAAGGTTAGAGGCGATAAAAATTTTTGAGCTATCAAAGGAATGAGCAGTTCCGGCTGATCTAGATCAGGAAGAATATATCGTCCAGCTATACCAATAAAAAGTGGAATCAACCCTAATGCAAAATAAATAACTGCACTTGAGATAGAGCTCCATCTAGCAATATTTTCTGTTTTGCAGGCTAAAGAGCGCTGCAACAAATCCTGTCCCATAATGGCTCCAAGGCCAGTCATAAGCAAGCGTCCTGCAAATGAAGTCCAATTTAGATCCCCTGAATTTTTGGGCAGTAAATTTGTAAACTCTACAGACATTGTGTGAAAGACTTCTTGATAATTGGAAAGGTTATCAAAGCAGATGGGGACAATGACGATTAAGCCTGCACTTAGCAGGATCAATTGTAGACAGTCGGTTAATGAGACCGCCCACATCCCCCCTGCTGCAGTGTATATAACAACAATTAATGATCCTACAAGAGTTCCAAGTTCTGGGCTAATCCCCGAAACAATGTGAAAAATATATCCCATCGCTAACATCTGCGAAGCCAGTGTCCCAATATAAAAAGGCAGCATGAGCAATGTAGAAATCCGTTCAAAAACAGATCCATAGCGCTGACCGAGTAAATCTGAAATAGTTAATAAGCGCAGGCGTCGAAAAGGTGCAGCAAAAAAAATTCCTGTGATTAGTAGTGCTAAAGTACAACCAAAGGGGTCAGCAAGAACCCCATAAAAGCCCTCAGAATAGACGGTTCCTGAGACTCCCATGCTTGATCCTGCCCCAAACCACGTAGCTACAATGGTGGGCACGGCCAACCAAAAGGGAAGGCTCCGCCCGGCGATGACATAATCCTCAATCGTTTTGACCCGTCGACCCGCGAGGTAACCAATTAAGGTAATAAAGACGAAATAAAATCCTGTCCCTAAAAAAAATATCCACATATGGCATGACGCTATAAATAAAACGGTTGCAATAAATATTTATAAAAGACCCTCCCAAATTTTGACTTAAAGCTTGGAGCCCTCTCGCCTTTTATAGGTCTATAAGGCACATTTGAATCGAAAGGAGATCTAGTTTATCAAAAAAAAAGTCTTTTAGATCTCCAAATGAGATCCATACGGTATATAACCGCAAAAATTATACTTCACCGCTGAATTATATTCATCTATAAATGTGACAATTGAATTTATTTATTTAAGTTCTTTTAAATTAAGTATTACTAATGCCCGTGATTGGGATCTAACGCTTGATCAATCACTGTAGATGGATGGAAGATTTTTAGCTTTTATGGAAGCTAAGCTTTTTATATTAGCGAGCCAGCGAGAAACTAGCAGATGGATTGTTAGAATCAGCCTAGAAGCTAGATTAGGACGCAATCATCGGGAATAGTCTAAGACTTGCGTTTTTTACTCTGGAGTGTATCGATTGAACCAAATTTCTTACAAACTAAGTTTAGGCTGGCTTATCTTAGATGATAGCGATCCATTGAATCCCATAGTAAGCGTGTTTTTATAGGGACAGCATGAGATCGCGTCGCGTCATCATGTTTGGTTAATCGTCATTAAGCATCACCATCTATGGAAAGATATTATGCTTAATGACAGGACGACACGACGGATTAATGCGATCCCAATTTTAAGACAATCGCAGCTGCAAATTTGGGCAAATCATCTGGAAAACGGCTGGAAACAAAGTGCCGATCTACAACCACAGGTTCATCCACCCATTGAGCTCCTGCATTCACAAGATCATCTTTAATATTGATCACGGATGTACATTTAAGCCCTTTAACAATCCCCGCAGAGATAGGAATCCAACCCGCATGACAAATAAAAGCGATTAACTTCTGCTGTTGATTGAATTCCTTTACAATTTCTAGGACTTTGGGAATTTTTCTTAATTTATCAGGGACATATCCACCAGGAATAATTAAAGCCACGTAATTTGCAACGTTTACTTCATCAAAAGATAAATCCGCTACGCAAGGGTATCCTTTATGTCCTTTATAACTTTCCTTAGCTTGGGGACCCGCGATCTGCACGTCAAAGCCAGCCTCCAACATTCGATATTTTGGATATTGCAGCTCTAAATCCTCGTATTCATCCCCTACAAAAATTAAAACTTTCTTATTTGCCATCTTTGATCTCCTCTTTGGTTAATACCTGAGATTGATTCAATAATTTTTTTAGCTCTTTGATCCCATGTGTGGAATTCCATCACTTTTTTTCTTCCGGACGATGCAATGGCTTGACGCCATTTTTCATCTCTTAAAAGACTATTTACTTTTTCATTCACCACTCCTAAATCCTCAAATTGAAACATGATAAGATCTTGATTATCAATAAAATGATCTCTTACAAACAAGTTATCAGACGTTATAGGTACAGCTCCGCAGGCTAGACTGGCAAAGATCCTTTCATGGGATCCTTTTTTAAACATGGGCATGCTATTTAAACAAATTTTTGTTTGCTTTAACACTTCCAGAAGTTCAGAATATTTCACAGGTTCATGAATGATCACGTTTTTTTGATCTTTAAAATAATCTTTCCAAGATAAGATGGGCAGTTCTTCTCTCCAACTCTGCCCTCCAAAAATATGCACCTCTGCCTCATTAATCGCACGTATGAGTTCTATGCGTTCAATTCCCCGCATGTAAAAATCCACATAATAAGCAATGCGTAATGTATCAACACTTTTAGGTGAAATTCTATTTTGCAACAAAGACTGCATGACAGCTTGATAAAATGAGGTGTAATTATCAGACAATCCAATTTCGATCGCTTCTTCAATCACTCTCACCACTTCAGGCGGATGATGCGCTAGCCACCATGCCCTTAAATTATCTGGATCGTAGCAAGTTCCACTAAAGACCACGTCATACTTTCTTGTGGTTTTGACGTCAAAGGAAAGCTCTTTTTCCACAGCATGGGGTAAAAAAAAGACATTCTCAAATCCTGTAGATTGAAAAAATTGACAATCTGCTTGATCCACGCAAGACACAATTGCATAAGGACTCGTCGCTAAATTGATCTCATAAATAGCGGGATCCAAGAGTAATGTTAAATGAGGAATTTGAAGATTTTCAAAAAAATAACTCTTGTCATCCAAGGGCGCTGGCTGATTAAATGAGGCTGTTAAGTCGGGCTTTTCTTTTTCTATAGTTTTTATAATAAAATCTGGAACAGGTCCTGAAGACCATTGTAAGATTTTAACCTCAACGCCTTGATTCTTCAAAGCCTCTGCCAGCTTTTCTGTAAAATAGAGTTTAGAGGAATATTGATTCTGGCAAACAATTAGGCATATTTTTAAATTCATGGATAGTCACTCTCTTTACTCTTCATCATACTGTCAGATTGTCCAACGAGGGTATACAAGGGTCTATATTCTTATACAAACCCTTTAAGACAATATTCTTTGCATAACCACTTATTTATGTTATTTCTATTTATGATTTCTTTTACAAGACGCTTTGTCGATAGTCTCTTAGTAAAATGAGGTATAAATAATGATTGAATTAAATATCTAGGAGATTAAAATATGAAGGAACCTTGAAAGTTCAAGCTTATACTGACACTCATTCCTCTGATTTAACCGATTTTTGATATGCAGCTCACCCACCCATTTTCTTTAAGCCCTCATAAAGTTCAATCTCCCCTCACTATCTTTCCCGAAATCCTTTGTGAAATTAGCAAACATCTATCCGTTTTTAAAATTTCATATTTGTTCATTAACAAAGATACGTGCAAGAAGATTAAAAATTTTGTTAACGATAATTTAAAAATCCTCATCGAAAATGAATGGAAAAGAATCATTGAAACTCAGCAACACATTCAATATCACATTGAAAAGCTTCATCTATCCAAGAAATCCAGAAAATTTCTTCATAAAGAAATCAACTTTTTAACATCTGAGAACGATACCCATTTTTTAAATCTAAAAGCGGACTTAATTCAATCGACCAATCTCGAGACATTAAAAAAGAATGTCATTCGCGTTAGAAATGTGATCGCCTTCAATCTTCGAGTTTTCCAACCCGTCGAATTGATTTTTTTAAGAAATGTACAGAGTCTACCCTTTCTGCTGGATAGAGCTATCTTTAATCGCTGGCTAATTGAAGAGTGCAGCATCCGCAGCACCTATGCAGACAAGTCCCCTGCAGACCAAAAAAAACTTATTTATAAGGATTGTGGTAGAGATTTTTTAGTCGACATCTTATTGCGAAACATCAAGCAGGAAAATTTAAACGTTAACATTTCTTGGGCCATTGAAGCTGCTCTTGAAATGCCTGAGGAAGCGAAGAGAATCGACTTATCAAAAATTTTTAATACACTAAAAACTATGCATATTAAACTAGATTTTTTTACACTCTATAGCCTTAAAGATGGATTCTAATTAATGATTAAGTCGTTCATAAGCAGAAATTTGCACAAAATGACTCTTTAAGGACTGCTTAGGTAATGAATAGTAATTCAAATAATCTAATATATATTTTTTAGTTTCTTCTTCGGGGCATTTAAGCAAGCCTATATTAGGATCCCAAATATAATTTCCCTGTTCCTCATCTTTTATAAAAAGCGTAGCATGGACGCCCCCTTTCACATTAAACGTAAAGTCATAAGTACCAGCTTTTAGTGTAAGAAGATGATCTACAGCTTCTTCATCATCCTTTGCTCCACGAATCCCTATTAAGTTGTCCCCTATTTTTAGTCCCCTAGCCTTAAGAACATGATTCAAACTATAGAGTGTATTGCCTGAATTTATTTGCATTTCTGGATAGTTAATCATTTTTTTTAATTTTAAGTCGATTTTTGGTTTATGTGAAAATAAGTCCTTTAGGGATATTATCAATCTTTCAAAGAGCTGGGAGATTCTTCTTATGAGCGGAACTTTCTCCCCCCCTGCATGGGGATAAATTTTCTTATAGGCCCTTTTATAATAAATCACCCATTGGAGAATTTTGGTGAAACGCTCCATAACTTTTGCATCAACAGGCGTTTCTTTGTAAATATTTCTAAAAATTTGTTTGATCATGCGGGGAGTGATTTTGTCCGTAGAGGCAGCTTTGTTAAGTTCAATGACAAAGCGACTCACCAGAGTATTTAGCTCAGCGTTATTTTCCTTTAAGCCTAGCGATTCAAAGGATTGTTTATGAGGTTCTAAACTACCTTTGACTAAAAATTTTACTATTTTTGCCTCTTCAGGATCCAATACTCCTTCTTTTTGAAAGCCGTCTAAAGTATTTTTCAACACACTCTCTTTAGTGGGAAAGAACGCATTGGATTCGTAAATGTATTGATTAACCAAACCTGCTTTACCGACTCCAGTTTCAAATCTGCTAGCAATCGATTCTAGGCTTTCGTTATGTGAGGCCTCTAACCATCGTCTAGCAAAGTCAGCGCAAGCTCCGGCACAGACGCCCCCCTCTATCTGGGACGTGATTCGCCTTAAATCCTCTGTGGCAGCTGGTTCCTCTGGGGCATTAGAAAGGAGTTTTTCCTTAATAGAATCTCCCAGATTTTTAGGCATTGCCCTAATCACATGGTTTGCATCAGCTAATAAAGATTCGGCCCTATAGGATGAATCAAAAAATTTCATTTTTGGCACATTCCGTGCATAAACAATTAATGAATCCTTAAAAAACTTAGAGTGATCTATTTCAAAAAATTTAGCCTCTAAATGAGAAATTTTGTGAGTAAGTTTATTGGATTGGGCTTTATGGCCAAAAATTTGATGATAACCCCTTGCTAATAAAAGATATCCTAATTTTAAAATATCTTTTATTTTATTCTTTAAATGGTCATGCCTAACCGGGCTAGAAGCGTTAGGATCTGGAATATTATTTTGAGGAGAAACTCGCATATTTACCCCTATAATCAAAATAATTATACCACAATTAGTATTAATATTTAATTAATACAACTAAATATTACCAATCAATGTCATTTAAAATAAATTATAAAGATTTTAATAAGAGACCTTCGATAGAGAGACCCGGCCCAAAACCTAAAGCCGCAGTCCAGGGATGCGGCTGCCCTAATTGTTGAAGTCTCTCTAACACAAACAGTAAAGTTGCACTAGACATGTTTCCATAATTACATAAGGTGTCCCAAGAAGCTTGCGTCTGCGCAGGATGGAGACCTAGGGTTCTTTCCACGGCCTGTACAATAGATTTTCCGCCAGGATGTATGGCCCAATTACAATGACTCGCTGAAATATTTTCAGATAAAAGCTTTTCTACGAAGGGTTTGATAGACTGCTTAATCAAAACAGGCACTTGAGGCGAAAGCTTCATTAAAAAACCGTGATCACTAGCTTCCCACGACATTTTATCTTTAGTTTCTTTTAGGAAGGTTGATTGAACGTTATGGAGTTCCCATAAAGGTTTTTCATGTTTTTTGGGCTGAGCTCCTAAGACAAGCGCAGCAGCGCCATCAGAAAAAAGAGAATTAGCCACCATATTTTCCATTCCCATCTCATTTTGAAAATGAAGAGAGCATAGTTCGGTGCAAACAATAAGGACTCTATGACTTGGATTTTCTTTAACAAACGCATGCGCCACAGACAACCCCTTGAAAGCGCCAAAACATCCCATAAAATTTATACCCAGACGGTTAACCGACGGAGCAAAATTCAATCTTTGGGATAGCTCAAACTCAATGCCAGGAGCCATCATCCCCGTACATGAGACTGAAATGACATGTGTAATGTCTTGATAATCCCCTCCCCATTGTTTAAGTGCTTTTTCACTGGCTAAAAAGGCTAGTTCAGGGGCTTCTCTTTTGTAAACGTGATTACGTGACGTCATACCCGGCGATGTTTTAGGGAAGTCTTTACCCCAAAAATGCCAATGGAGAGGATCATTTTTAAAATCCCCTATCACAGAGTATCTTCTCTGAATGAGTGAATGATTATAAATTTTTCTAATTGTCTCTTGTGAGGCCTCATCTACACTAAAAATCTTGATTAGATGTTCACAAATTTCATGCTGAGCAAAACTATAACAGGGAACTGCAGTGCCAACCGATAAGATGGTAGGATTCATAAACCTCAAGTAAATAAATTTTTACCAAAGCTTTGTTTGTTATAATCTGTGAACGTCAAAGCCTCGAGAAGTCCAAATTCAGGATTTTAGTACTTTTTATCGAGGAAAAAAATATATTGCAATGAATTTCTATCGGAAAATTTTTATCACAGAGTTTACAAAAACGACTCACTTTTAGTGATAACAAAATTTTAAAACAAAATCCTAGTTCTGTCTAAGCTCAACCAAGCTACATTACTACGTGTTATACGGAAGCTAGCTTGCTTTTAGTGCAGCTCCCCATGCAAAAGTCAGGACTTCCGCTTGGGATATTTTTTGTGGAAAATCATCAGTAAAGCCGAGCGATTTTACGATTTCTTCACAGATTAGCGGGTAAAGTTGGGTTTTAATTATTTCCAACGAATGCTTTTTACATAATTAATAAATTTTTTAGATGTTGTTGTGTGGCTTTTCAGATTAAAAGGAGCGTCTTTTGCAAATAACGTGGCTTTACCATTCTCTATCTCCATTCTTTCAAACTTAGCCTTTGAATCTGTATTTAAGCCATATCCATCCGCCATCGTAAAAGAAACAATTTTTTTGTTATTGTATTCGTAAACAGTAAACTCTAACTTTCTTTGAATAAAGCACTTAAAGTTAATGAATAAAAATTTGCTAAAATAACCTTCACATGGCTTTGTAAGGGTAATACAATACTTTTTTGGATTCATCTGAATTTGCTCCCATTTTTCGATCTTGGCATGGAGAAGTAGAGCTTCCCAGAATGCGTAGATGTCCTGCGCATCTTGATCTTTAACCGACCATAGTTGTTTTAAATTTTTGAAAACAATCTCTTTGACATTAACTCTAGAGGGTTTATTTTTTGTTACATTTTTGTATTGATGTGCATCAACTTGAAAGGAGCTGGGGCTCACACTATATGTATATTCGTATTCCATAAGATTCAATCATTAGTTATTCTAGTTCCAACTATTCGAAAAAATCCATCTAAACTTCTTCGATATAAAGAATGAGTTTATCATTCATGAGTCTCATCGTAAGGAAGAGAAATAATAAATTCTGCAAACTCCCCGTACTTAGAATTGAAGCTAAGAGATCCTCCAAATTCATTAACAATAATGTTATAGCAGAGTGAGAGACCTAATCCCACCCCTTGACCGACAGGCTTAGTTGTGAAAAACGGAGTAAATATTTTATCTGCATGTTGGGACTGAATTCCTTTGCCATTATCTCTCACCATAATTTCAAAGTGATCACCGACACGTTGCGTTTTGACGGTAATCTCAGCGTCATAGAGAGTGCCTAACTCTCGCTTTTTGTGATAAGTGGAATAAAAGGCATTATCTAGCAAGTTGACTAAAACTCGTTCTAAATTGATATCTGCGATTTTAATATAACGCAAGGAAGAATCAAAATCCGTTTTTAATTCTATATCAAAATGAGGATATTTTTTCATATTTTGATTATAGGATACATCAAGAATTTGTTTTAAAAATTGATGAATATCCAAAAGAATGAGTTGACGCTCACCAACGGAGGAGTGTTCAATCATACGAGAAACAATTACATCTGCACGCTTTCCTTGCTCGTAGATCACATTTACATTTTCCCTTAAATTATCCAGCCAACTGGATAGTTCTGGTTTATCAGCAGAGATCATATTCTCGCTATGCATGTAACTTTCCAAATTTACTAAAATTTCTTGTGAAAATTTTGAAAAATTAATGATAAAATTTAGGGGATTTTTTATTTCGTGTCCTATTCCCCTTGTTAACATACCTAAGAAGGCCATTTTTTCTTTCTGTACTAAAAGATTCTGTGACTCCTTCAATTCGCGGGTTCTTTCTTTTACCACATCTTCTAATTCACGGTAGAAAAAGGCATTATTAATGGAGATGGCCATCTGTGTAGAGAGCATATTGATGGCATCTAATCTTTCTCTTGTAAAAACAGCTGTCGCCAAATTATTTTCCAAATATAACATGCCTTTGACACTTCCAAGATTCATCAAAGGAACGCATAAGATCGATTTAGGCTGATTGGTAATAATATAGGGATCAAAATTAAATAAAGGTTCGTGAGAGGCATCATCAAGGACGATAGATTCTTTCTTGAGTGCTACTGCCTTAATAATTTCTAGTGGGAGTGTTGTAATGGGCAAGGAGGAGAGAATCTCCACCTTATCTGCATCCGCATAAGCCTCTATAAAATACTTCCCTTGCTTTTCTAAGATGAGATACCCCTTTTCTGCTCCCGCATTTTCCACCACAATGCGCATCATTTTTTCAATTAAATTCTGCAACTGTATCTCTCTTGCAATAGCTTGAGACGCCTTCATAATGGATATAAAATCTAAAATCTGAGAGCTAGTTTTCTCGGTAGATGCTGAAGTAGATGTCTCAAGAGGGTAATGGAAGGATTTTTCTTGAGGAATCAAATCAGGATATTTAGCCTCCAACTCTTTAACTTTTGCGGCGGCTCCCCATCTTTCATAAGAATAATGAGCATCATGCAAATAAAATTTTGCTAATTTTTCCTTACCTAAATTTAAATAAAAAATTCCTGCCAGCTCATTGCCTATAGCCTCATATTGTACGTACTCATTTTCTCTTGCAGCAGCTATGGACTGATCATAGAGCTGTCCGGCTAGTTCATGTCTACCTGATAGTCTCTCCCATTCAGCGTCCATCAAAAGTTTCATATGGGAAAAATTGACGGGACAGTTATCAGCCCATTTTTTAATTTTTTTATATTTTCTCTTCATCTGACGCCAGGCCATCCACTTTTCTTTTACATTGAGTGTGGGATAAAGTGTCGCATACACCAGAAAGCTATAAAAACAGAATTCTGAATAATTATAAGTCCCATACAGCGTCTTTTCAAATTCGTGAGCTTTTTCGACGTACATTAAAGCTTCTCGATAGTCTCCATAAAAGTAATGAATGTTACACTTGCAGGCATAATATATCGCAGCGCCAATAACAAACCTAGAATCCAGCATTCTTTTTAGACATACTAATTCATCAAATTCTGCATCACTCATTGAATAACGGCCATCTGTTAGGCCACATAAATTTGCACGATATTGAAATTGGACCTTTGCGCTGTCCCATAAGTCTTGAAACTGCAGGGGTTTCATCATATCAAGATACTTAGGGCTTTCCTTGACGATGGTTTGCAGAGACAATTCTGGATCTAGAATAAGAATGTAGGTACAACCAATAGCTGCTGTATTAGAATCCCCCGCTTGAATCCCCAATTCAATAGATCTTTTAAAAAATGGTCTTAAGGTCTTCCAGTGATAATTCCAAATATGAATGATGATGGCGTAAACAGAAATTACCCGGCCTTTATAAAAAATATCATTAGACTGCTCTGCAATCTTTAAGGCTAGCTGTCCGAATTCCAGGCCTTTTTTCATGACACTCATCATTGTCAATAAAACACCATAAGAAATATACCCTTCTCCTGATTCAAACGAATTGCCATAACGTAAATTTATATTAATCTCTTTAAGCACTAACAAAGGGTATAAGTTACTCCCGCTAAAAACTGCAGCATTTTGACACTCTCTCAGGACCTTAAGTATTCCTTTTAAGGTGGGGTCAGTGATGATGGGAATATTGATCAAGGATGAGATTTTGCGACCTTTTAAATTCCACACTGTAAGAAGATATTCTTTCAACAAGGTCAATCGAGAGGGAAAAGCAGGAATCTTTAAGCCTAGAATTTTTAATGCTTGAATAGCTGTTTTCATCGCTTCGTTTTTATTTCCCGATGCCGTGTAAAGATCTACTAAGACTGTTAAAATTCGCGATTTTTCTAAAGGGGTTTTAGCATGCTCTAGGGTCTGCTTTACCATAATTTCAGCTTCTTCGTGGTCACCAGCAATATAAAGACAGGTACTTAATTCTTGTGTAAGCTGATAGGTTAAGGTGTAATATTTTTCCCAAGCATCGGCAGGAAGAAAGTTTTGCCCAATCTTCAAATAACTTACAGCAGCTTTATAGGCCGATGATAATTTAGCTTTCTGTCCAGCTTGGAGGTTTAATTGAACGAGTTGTATTCTTTCTTCGTCGGTCTTGATTAAACGAGATCCAAGATTCAGTTGGTTTACAATTTCGAAAACTTTTTCGTCCCGCTCTTTTTCCGAAAAATCTAAGATAAGGAGTTTAGCAATTCTATAATGCAACTCCACTTTTTCCTTTTCGGGAATCAATGAATACACAGACTGTAGCACTCTATCATGCAAAAAACGATAGGGAACCGAAATCTCCATGCTATTTTCTATATATTTATAGTTGCCATTTTCAGGAATAATTAATCCCTCACGCATGGCTTCCCACAAGTCTGCAGATGTTTCGTGAAAAGTTTTTCCATTGATTTTAGATAGAATTTTTAAGTCAAACCGATTCCCTAGACATGCAGCTAATTGAAGAATATGCTGGGTAGGCTTACTTAGCTCTTGGATTTTTTCAGACATGAATGTCACGACATTCTCTGCAATGGCTTTATTTTTTATCTTTTCAATGTCCCACTGCCATGCACCCTTCTTTAAGTCAAAGAAAAATAGTTTTTCTTCATATAGGGCAAGAAGAAGCCTGCTTAAGAAAAAGGGATTCCCCTTGGTCTTTTCATAACAGAGCTCCGCTAAATAACGGACCTTGGAAATATCTGTATGCAAGGTATCTGAAAGTAATTGGTCGACGTGTCGAAGTTCTAAAGGAGCCAAATGGATAGCGTTATAAATCACATGCGCTTTTTTTAAATCCGAAAGCATAAGTGTCAGCATATGGGACTCGTTGACTTCATTACTTCGATAGGCTCCTATGAGAAATAGATGATGCGTGGTAGGGTCAGAAAGGAGCCTTGAAATGAGTTCCAATGTGGATGCATCTGCCCATTGTAGATCGTCTAAAAAAATTGTAAGGGGATGATCTTCACGGATAAAGGCTTTAATGAAATTATGAAAGACAAAACTAAACCGTTTTTGCGCTTCAGCTGGACCGATTTCATTCAATTCGGGTTGAACACCAATGATCAGTTTGACCTCAGGAATGACATTCATCACGACTTTTCCATTAGGACCCAAAGCTGATTGTAAAATTCCACGCCATTGAGAGATTCTTTCCGGCCCTTCAGTCAAAATTTGTTGAATCAAATATTGAAAAGCCTCTACAAGGGATTGATAGGGAATATTTCTTTTGTACTGATCACATTTACCAGAGATAAAGTACCCTTGATGGGCGGCTATCGGTCTCTGCATTTCATGCACTAAGGCAGATTTTCCCACTCCTGAATATCCTGAAACAAGCATTAATTCCTTTCCGCCTCTACTAACACGGTCAAACGCTTGCGTCAGAAGAATAATTTCTTCTTCACGTCCATAAAGTTTATCTGATACTTGAAATCGTGCCGGTACATCTTGCGCAGCCAGCGGAAAAAGCCGGATATTTTTCTCTTCTATCCATTGTCTTTGGCACTCTTTTAGATCCAACAAGAGGCCTAACATTCCTTGATAACGTTCTTCTGGGGTCTTCGCAATTAACTTCATAATAATGTTTGAAACCATCAGAGGAATTTCTGGAAGTATTTCATGAGGCGACTTAGGCTTTTTTGCTATATGCGCATAAACAAGCTCCATAGCATCTTGGTTTTTAAAAGGTAATTCTCCAGTGAGTAATTCATAAAAGGTCATTCCTAAAGAGTAATAATCAGACCTGTAATCCATGACGCGATTCATGCGCCCTGTCTGCTCTGGGGACATGTAACTTAAAGTTCCCTCAATTGCACTCGGGCTAGTGGCTTCATAATTTTCAAAATTAAGGGTTGTAGATAACCCAAAATCTATAATTTTAATAATATTGAGTTGAGGGTTCCAGATAATATTGGATGGATTGATATCTTTATGTAAAATATTTTGGCTATGAATCTGTCCAAGTATATTAGCTACCGGAATAGCGACGCGGAAAAAGTCTGGAAGGCTTAATTTTTCTTTTTTGATCACTCTATCTAGTGAAATTGCATTCGCATCCTCTAAAACGATCCCATAAGAATTTTTATGTTTAATAAACTCTAAAGGATGAATAGCTATGGGCCCTAACTGGTCATAAAGCATTTTAGTGATTTCATATTCGTGCCTGTAACGAGCAACTTGAATAGGAGTTGGATACTCATCTTTGAAGAGTTTAAGGATAACACTTTTATGAGAGTTTAG
The DNA here is from genome assembly GCA_001897225.1 of Chlamydiales bacterium 38-26. Lineage (GTDB taxonomy): Bacteria > Chlamydiota > Chlamydiia > Chlamydiales > Parachlamydiaceae > Neochlamydia. The sequence continues at coordinate 220,472 of MKSK01000003.1, read as the reverse complement.
ATGAGTTGCTCGATAGATGATAGAATGTTTGCTTTCATGAATGATGCTGTAATTATTGTAGTTGGGTAGTGGAATCATCGTTTGAATTACCTAAATAACGAATAAGAAAAATTGTGATATCATCTCTTTGCGGCGAGTTACCAATAAAAGCTGTGACGTCGTCCTTAATAGCTTTCAGTATGTCAGACAAGGGATCATCCCCATATTTTTCAATGACGTTTTTTAACCTTTCCTCGGTATAAAACTCTTTTTTGTTGTCAGAATAGCCCGCTTCAGTCACTCCATCTGTATATAGGACTATTAAATCGTTTTTATTAAGTTTTATCGAGTGTTCAGTGAATAATTCCTCATGTTCCATATCTACGCCTAGGGCTATGCCTTGATTGATCCCAATAAAGACACACTTGTTATCGCCAAAAAGAATCGGAGGATTATGACCTGCGTTGCAGTAATTCAGATCACCCGTATTAACATTTAGTATTCCATAGAAAGCTGTCACAAACATACAAGCATCATTTTTGTCACATAATGTTTTATTAACAGCTAACATACATTCCACACAACTCTGATTCGCCGCTAAAGCCACCCCATGCATTAAAACGCTACAGCGCGACATTAATAGGGCTGCTGGTATTCCCTTCCCAGATACATCCGCAATAAAAAAGGCTAGGCGATGATTATCTAACTTAATGAAATCAAAAAAATCTCCACCTATTTCTTTAGCTGGAATCATTTCACCAATTAAATCCACTGGATTTCTTTCAGAAAATACAACGTCAAAGTTAACTGGTATAAAACTTTGCTGGATTTCGTGTGCAATCTTGAGTTCTTTATTTAATTCAATCACACGTTCGCGCGCGGTCACACCTTTTTTGAGTTCGTGATACTCAGATATTGTTTTTGCTACAGTATCTTTTAAATCCTGCAAGTCGATAGGTTTAGTAATAAACTCACTGGCACCCCGATTCATGGCGGTACGTATATTTTTCATGTCTCCATAGGCAGAAATGACTATTGTCCTAAAGGCTCGGTTTAACTTGGAAAGATGACCCAGCAGCGTTAAACCGTCCATCTCTGGCATCACAATATCAGTAAGTACAATCCCGATATCATGATTTTCATTGACAATTTTTAAGGCCTCTTCGCCATTGAGAGCGAATTGAAAATCTATTTCCTCTGCTGAAATTTGATCTTTAAAACTCTGTAAGATCAGAGATTTCATGAGAGGCTCGTCATCAACGACAAGGATTTTAACCATCTGTACATCTTGTGTGAGTGTCATAAAAAACCCATATTATCTAAGATATGATTTCTAAAAGCTTCTTTTACTATTATAAAACACTAGGTATTACTTATCAAACAACTGAATATAATCAACTTTGGGGAAGAAGGATAATAAATTCTGCAAATTGACCTTCCTCGGATTCGAACTTGATGTGGCCATTATGCTCATTCACTATAATATCATTGGATAAAGACAGACCTAAACCAGTTCCTTCGGCTGGAGGTTTTGTCGTAAAAAAGGGTGTGAAGATCTTAGATTTAATAGATTCTGCTATGCCCACTCCATTATCTCGTATATGAATCTCAAAATACTCAGCCCCTTTTTTTGTCTTCACTTGTAGCACAGGTTGGTAATTTTTACCTGCAGTCTTCTGCTTATTGCTCATTGAATAAAAGGCATTATCAAATAGGTTCAGCAGGACTCTACTCATATCACTAGGAATCACGCGCATTTTGGTGATGGATAAATCAAAATCCTTCTCTATCTTTATACAAAAATCGGAATGTTGAGCACGCATGGAATGAAAGGCTAGGTTTAAATACTGATCAATTAAATGATGGATGTCAATCTCGACAGGAGCTTCTTTTTGTGAACTAGAGTGTCTTAACATATTTTTTACAATATGATCGGCCCGTTTGCTTTGATCCTGGATAGCTGAAAGCATTTCATGTAGATCTTTAAAATTTTTTTCAATCTCTTGCTTACTACCGGGAGGAACTTTCATCACTGTTTTTTCTAGAGAACTTAAACTTTCCATGGCTAATGTGGAGAAGTTAATCACATAATTTAAGGGGTTCTTAATCTCGTGTGCAATTCCAGCTGAAAGGGATCCTAAGGCTGCCAGTTGTTCTTTTTTGGCTAATTGAGTGCGGGCTATTTTTAACTCGTCAGACACTTGGCTGATTGCCGATTCTCCTTCAGGACTTTTTCTTATCCATGGCTGTCCTACATAATTGAGCAAAAGACCTGCTAGTAGGATAGAATAGCTGACAAATTTTAGAATGTAGGCGGTATAAAACATCGAGTCGTGCAAATCCGTAGAACGCGAAATAAAAAGAAATTCTCCGAAAAAAAATAGAATCAAAGCTGTCATCAGAGCATAATACACAAGATCGTTCTCGAACCGTAGACGGCTCGAATAGGCAAAAAAGGCCATCAGAAAAAAAATTGCAGGAATTAACTCAATGTATCGGTGAACACCTAAATGATTAGGAATTAAATATTCAAAGAATAAAAAGGCTATAATGAGTGAAAAAAGAATAAGTAGGTTACTAATATAGGGTTTAGCACCGGAATGTTTTTTCATTTCCAATATTCCACTGAGATAAAAAAACACCGAAAGGATGAGTTGGGAAGCAGTCCAAGGCCAAATGGGTGTCTCTTTCCATGACAAGAAAAAGGAGACAAATGGAAGTGTATCCATGATTCCCGCCCCTAAAAATCCTATAGAAATCAATAGAAAATAGGGTTCGTTTCTTTTTTGATAGTACAGAAAAGAGAGGTAACTAATGGAAAAAGCAAATAGCGCGATTAAAATCTCTCCAATTAAAAAAAGTACAGGACGATGATTCCATAAGTCGTTTTGTAAGAGGGAGTAAGTGAGAATTAAAAAAAGGCTAAGAAGGATAAAGAAAACTATTTCTTTTTTAATCATCTGATTTTTTATCCTAGGGAGACTGTCTTCATATCGCTAAATCTCAAATGTCCTAATTATAAATATATCATATTTCCTATAAAAAGTGACAGGCTTTCATCCGGTTTTATTTAAAATTACATTTGACACAATCAAGAATTTATTGGTATTTAAACCCAATGATAATTACAGGATAGAGGTATTTTAGGTGGAGTTTTTTGCAATCTATATTTACTTTGCTATAGTCGCTTTTGTCACTCTTGTGGTGTTAGGAGTTTCAGGACTTTTTCCCTCCACTAGACATGTGGCAGAAAAGTATCTTCCGTATGAGTCAGGTATAAAAACAGAAACTCATCTATTACACAAACGTTTCCCTCTAAGACACTATCTTGTAGCCCTGATCTTTCTTGTGTTTGATATAGAGGTTATTTTTCTTTATCCCTGGGCTGTTGTAGCCAAAGAAATCGGAGCATTTGCCTTCTATGAAATGCTATTTTTTTTAATCGCTATTTTCATAGGCTTTGCCTATGTGTGGAAAAAAGGAGGTCTTACATGGGAATGAATCAAAAAGAAAGAACTCCATTTTTAGTTGCTCCTCTCGACAAATTAATTAATTGGGCGCGCGCGAATTCTCTCTGGCCCGCTCAATTTGGGTTAGCTTGTTGCGCGATTGAAATGATGTCTACAGCTGCCAGCCGTTATGACATGGCTCGTTTCGGTGCAGAGGTATTTCGTGCCTCACCTAGACAAAGTGATGTGATGATTGTGGCAGGACGCGTAAGCCAAAAAATGGCCCCTATTTTAAAAACAGTCTATGATCAAATGCTTGATCCTAAGTGGGTCATAGCAATGGGGGATTGTTCATCAAGCGGCGGCATTTATAATAATTATGCCATCATCCAAGGGGTGGATCGTATTGTACCCGTCGATGTATATGTTGCAGGTTGCCCGCCTCGTCCGGAGGCTCTACTGGACGGTCTAATAACCCTGCAAAAGAAAATTAAAGAAGGACACGATTTTCGTACGGAAAAAGCAACAAAGACGATTGACGACCGACTAAAAATACGGGGGACGAATACATGAAAGCTATTGAAGTAATCGAGGAATTAAAGAAACAATTATTAGATGTAGTTGTGGAAAGTATTCATTTTTTAGGAGAAACTACACTTGAAATTCGTAAAGAAAATTTAAAGAAAGTGCTTACTTTCCTCAAAAATGCGGGATATGAGGTTTTAATGGATCTGACAGGTATTGATTATCTTGTCCCCGTGAAGCGTACCAAAGTTGTCTATTGGTTACATAATCCTACCCACTATGAACGCATCCGTATTGTCACCTATGCGGCTCGAGAAGAAGTTCTCCCCTCTGTGACTGATCTGTGGGAAGGAGCCAACTGGTATGAGCGGGAACTCTATGATTTGTTGGGTATTCACTTTGAAGGACATCCCGATTTAAAACGTCTTCTCATGCCAGATGATTGGCAGGGACACCCGCTCAGAAGAGATTACGCGTTGACAGAAGAACCTGTCGAATTTAAACATGACGTTAAACCCAAAGTACCCTCAGAAATTATACCTTATGTCCAAAGTCACAGCTGAAGAATTTGAATCATTAAAAAAGTTTGGCGATATCATGGAGTTGAGCATGGGTCCGCAACACCCGTCCACGCATGGTGTACTGCGTATAAAACTACGCTTGGAAGGGGAAGTGGTGATCTCTGCCGAGCCCGTGATAGGATATCTCCATACAGGTGTCGAGAAGGAATGTGAATCCAGAACTTACCATCAGATTTTTACCCTGGTAGACCGTCTGGATTATTTATCAGGTCCTGCTGAAGAACAAGGCTTTGGTGGAGCTGTCGAACGCTTATTAGGAATAGAAATTCCTGAAAGAGCTAAGATCATCCGCTTGATTATACTTGAACTTTCACGTATTGCAAGCCATCTCCTATGGCTAGGGACAAGCGCAATTGAATTGAATATGTCTTCTGTTTTCATGTATTGCTTTGCGGAAAGAGAGAAGATTTTAGATCTCTTTGAAGGGTATTCAGGTGCTCGCATGTTCCCCTCCGTATGGCGTATTGGAGGACTATCTATTGATTTGAACCCAGAATTTGTGACGGATGCAACAAAATTTTTAGATGCATTTCCCAGTACTTGGAAAGATTTAGACAAGCTTCTTACTCATAACTATGTCTGGTGCGAACGTTTAAAAGATGTAGCCGTCATTGATCAAGAAACATGTCATCAATACATGTGTACAGGACCTGTCATTCGCGCTGCAGGGGTCCCTTATGACATTCGTAAAGTTTATCCATACCTAGATTATGAAACATATCAATTTGATATTCCCACTGAGACTTCTGGAGATGCTTATGCACGTTATTTAATTCGTATGGAAGAAATGAAACAAAGCGCCTCACTTGTTGAACAAGCTTTAAAACGCCTTAAACCCGGGCCTATTATTATCAATGATCGTAAGCTAGCGTTGCCACCTCGTCATGAACTGGCGCGCAGCATGGAAGCTGTTATCCATCAATTTAAGTTAGTCTCTGAAGGGTATCATCCACCGGTAGGAGAACTCTACTACCCCGTGGAATCTGCCCGGGGAGAGTTGGGATATTACATTGCAAGCGATGGGAGCAACAAACCCTATCGTGTAAGAGTGCGCTCCCCTTCATTTCCTCATGTTCAAGTTTTACAGAAAATTCTCTCTGGCTACACAGTATCTGATGTGGTTGTAGCCATAGCAAGTGTGGACCCTATATTAGGAGATGTCGATCGATAATGCTTAGTGAAAAAACAAAACATGCAATCATAGCTTTGCAAAATTTATATCCAGAGAAACGCTCTGCGCTAATCCCTGCTTTGCATCTGGCACAAAATGAAGTCGGCTATTTACCTCTTGAAGTGCAGAGAGAAGTCGCACAACTTTTTGATATAGAAACCAATGAAGTCCACGCCGTTGTCACATTTTATGACATGTTTTTTGAAAAGCCAGTGGGTAAACATTTGATTCATGTATGCAAAAATGTGTCTTGTATGCTTCGTGGGGGTGACAAACTTATGCATGAGGTGTGCCAAAAATTAAAGGTAAATCCTAGAGAAAATTCTCCTGATGGAGAGTTTACAATCCTTCCTTCAGAATGTTTGGGAGCTTGTGACAGAGCACCTATGATGATTGTTGATGAACAGGTATTTGGACCTGTAAAAATTGAGGATTTGGATAAAATCTTGGATGAGGCAAAAAACACCTCTCAAACCGAAGGTGTTTTTTCATCGGAGATGATCCATGGATGAACTACGTATATTAATGGCCTACGTCAATGATCCCCAACAGAAGCATATCTCTACTTATGAGGATCACGGGGGTTATCAGGCTCTTCGCAAAACAATTAAACAGATTAAACCAGACGAGCTTATTAGTATGGTAAAAGAATCAGGTTTAAGAGGACGCGGAGGAGCTGGTTTTGTTACAGGAGCAAAATGGGGATTTATTCCCAAAAACCTCGACACACCCAAATATTTAGTCTGCAATTGTGATGAAAGCGAACCAGGAACATTTAAAGATCGACTACTTATAGAAAAAGATCCCCATCAATTAATTGAAGGAATGATTTTATCTAGTTACGCAATAGGAGCAAACCTTGCTTTTCTTTATTGTCGCGGGGAATATTTTGGAGGGCTGAAAATTCTACGTCAAGCGATAGATGAAGCCAAAGGGAAAGGATACCTTGGAAAAAACATTCTGGGCTCGGATTATTCTCTTGATATTATTTTACACCCAGGAGCTGGCGCCTATATTGCCGGTGAAGAGACTGCATTATTGAATTCGCTGGAGGGGTTTCGTGCTACCCCTCGTTTAAAACCCCCTTTTCCTGCGATTGCTGGGCTCTATCAAAAACCTACTATCATCAATAATGTGGAAACTTTATGTAACGTCGTTCACATTGTGAATCGCGGTGTAGACTGGTTTAAAGGAATTGGTTTACCTAAAAGTACGGGCACTAAAATTTTTCAAGTGAGCGGCCAAGTGCAAAAACCAGGCTGTTATGAGTTTCCACTAGGCGTTTCTTTAAGGAGGGTGATAGAGGCGGCAGGAGGAATGGAGCCTGGAAGAAAATTTAAGGCCTGTTACCCAGGAGGCTCTTCTTGCGCTCTTTTGACGGAAAGAGATCTGGATATTTCGATGGATTTTGAAAGCTTAGCCAATAGAAAAACAGCATTAGGCACAGCCTCCATTATCGTCATGGATGACACCGCAGATATGGTAAAAGTCGCCACAAGATTGATGGAGTTTTACCAAAATGAGTCCTGTGGTAAATGTACTCCCTGTCGGGAAGGCACACGCTGGGTTGTCCAAGTACTTAATCGTATTGAGCAGGGTGGTGGAACGATTTTTGATTTACCCACGATTGAAGATGTCTGTCATAGCATGGCAGCCAATTCTTTTTGCCCCCTAGCAGTAGGTGCCGCACCTCCTATAGTCAGCGCAATGATGGAGTTCAAGGAAGAGTTTGATGCCTACATTAGTCGCAACCCTAAAGCTAACCAAAAACCTGAGATGAAAGTTTCCTACCCTTATATTATAAAGTAACCTTATGAATATACCTACTTCCTCTGAAAAAAAAATGGTGAATTTAACAATCGATGGAAATGCTGTTTCAGTACCGATAGGCACTACCGTCTATCAGGCCGCAAAACAGCTTAAAATTGACATTCCCGTTTTTTGCTATCTGGATCGTATGCCCCCTTTTGGAGCCTGTCGCATGTGTCTTGTGCAAGTTGATAAAATGCCTAAGCTCCAAACCTCGTGTACGCTAGAAGCTGTAGAAGGTATGGTTGTCCATACTCAAGCTAGTGAGGCTGTAAAGGGACGTGAAAGCATCTTAGAATTTTTACTGATCAATCACCCATTGGATTGTCCGATCTGTGATAAGGGAGGAGAGTGTCCTCTTCAAGATCACGCCTATAATCATGGTCCAGGTCTCAGTCGTTTTTTTGAGGAAAAAAGACGTTTTAAAAAACCCATCCCTCTTGGGCCTGTTCTAATGTTAGACAGAGAGCGCTGCATTGTTTGTGCTCGTTGTACCCGTTTTGGGGACTTGATCGCAGGAGATCATGCCTTAGAAATGATTGATAGAGGGTATAAAACTGAAGTGGGAACACCTCACGGAAGGCCTGTAGAATCAAAATTTATTGGGAACACTATCTCTATCTGCCCAGTTGGAGCTTTGACTAGTCAAGTCTATCGCTTTCGAGCTCGCCCTTGGGACAACATACATACATCCAGTACCTGCACTCTTTGTCCTGTCGGATGCAGCTCGATCCTAGACTCAAGGGATGGAGAAATCATGCGTACCAGAGCGCAAGAGAATAAAGCTGTGAATGATATATGGCTGTGTGATAAGGGCTGGTTTGGTTATGAATTTTCCTCAAGTACCCAGCGTCTTAATCAGCCTCTTATTCGCCGAAATGGACAGCTAGAACCCGCCACATGGGAAGAAGCACTGAACCTCATTACAGAAAAACTTCAAGCCTCTAAAGCCCATGGCAAAATAGGAGCAATTGGAGGCAATCCGCTCACCTTTGAAGAAAATTATTTATACCAAAAATTGTTTCGGAACTATTTAGGAACTCCTCACATTGATCATAGGCTTGAAGGTCCTCTTTTAACTTTGCAAGAAGAAGGGCTGATGCCCGGTATGGAAATGACTATTGGCGAAACAGAAGAACTCTCCTATGCATTCATAATGGGACTTGATCTAACAGAAGAATTTCCTATCGTTTGGTTACGCCTCAAGCAGGCCATCAATAAAGGAGCAAAAGTCGTTTTTATGGGGCACTTTGCACCCGAGATCGCCCCTCATCTTGAACAAACTCTACTACATTCCCCTGGCCAAGAATTGGAGATGATCCATAAGCATTTATCCGCGATTCAAGATCTTTCACAAAACAACTCCAGAGGTGCCCTATTTGTAGGACGCCAATATCTATCCTCCCCGCTCCGTTTATCCATTCTTTCCAAGTTATTAGAAATCCAGGAAAAAACCCCTCATCTAACCCTCAATATTATGGAGGGAAATGGGAATAGCTTAGGGGCACGTTTAGCAGGAATGCGACCTGATCTAGGTCCAGGACAAACACCTCTCACTTCTTTAGGACACAATACTCAAACTTTAGTCGACACCATGGCAGAGCAAGGATGGGATTATCTGCATATTGCAGGTGCTAATCCAGCACGAAAATTCCCCACCGCACTCTGGAACCTAGTGAGACAGAAATTAAAATTTATGGTTGTTCAAGATATATTCTTAACTGAAACTGCAGAGCAGGCGGATGTGGTTCTTCCTACGTTAAGTTATGTAGAAAAAGAAGGAACCTTTATCAATATTGAAGGGCGTAAACAAAAACTTCTTCCAGGCAAAGAGATCCCTGAAAACATTTATAGTGATGCGGATATTTTTATAAAAATTGCGATTAAGTTAGGCTATCCTTTGTCTCTAGATTCCACATGTGAACAATTAATAAATCAGCCTAATAGACTTAGAAGATCATCAAAATTAAATAATACCTTGAGGAATGATTCAGACGGTACAGCACATCTAAGAGCAACATTTGCACACGTTTTATTTGATCAAGGTGTCCGCATGAAACATAACTCACACTTAATAAAACTTGTAAAACCTCCCTCTATTCGTATCCATCCAGATGAAGCCCTCTATTATCAACTCAACGAAGGTGACTTAATTTCGGTAGTTGCTAATAAAAAGTCAATCGAAGGAAGACTACATCTAGATCAAGAGGTGGCACGAGGCACTGTCGTACTTCCCCTAGGATTTGATGATATCCCCACGCAAAATTTGGGATTTACATTATTTAATGGGATGGCTGTGGAAATTCATAAATTATCCATCATCCCCCACTAAGAGATTAAAATAGGTTCCTCGCATGAATGATGTAATGATAGTGCTGATAAAAAGTTTGATAATGGTGCTCATACTCTTTGGTGCTGCTGCTTATATGACTTTTACAGAAAGAGTCCTCATGGCGCGTATGCAGCTCCGCCTTGGGCCGAATCGTGTAGGTTTTTTTGGCCTTTTACAACCCATTGCAGATGGAATCAAACTTCTCACTAAGGAACGTTTCCAGCCTGATCACATTGAAAGATTTGCTTATTGGCTGGCCCCCGGCATTTCATTATTTATAGCATTTTTCCTCTTTGTGCTCATTCCCGTGGGGGGAACTGTACACATTTGGGGAAAAGAGATTACTCTTTATATCGCCGATGTAAATGTAGGAATTCTTCTGCTGCTGGCCTTTTCATCTTTAGCTGTTTACGGGGTGGTCCTTGCTGGCTGGTCTTCGAATAATCGATATTCTATGTTAGGGGGCTTGCGTGGTACAGCTCAAATGATCAGCTATGAAGTCCCGATGGGACTCTCTCTACTCACTGTGATTTTATCGGCAGGCACCCTCAGCCTCCCAGAAATTGTAGAGGCACAAAGAGATCACTGGTTTATTTGGAGCAATCCGATCAGCTTTATCGTCTATATGATTACCGCTTTTGCTGAGACAAATCGAGCGCCGTTCGATCTTCCAGAGGCAGAGCATGAATTAACGGGGGGGTACCATACAGAATATGGGGGAATGAAATTTGCTGTATTTTTTATGGCAGAGTACATCAACATTATAGCTGTATCCTCTATTGCAATTACTCTCTTCTTAGGGGGATGGTTAGGCCCGACGGATACTCCGGTGGTGTGGTTTCTTTTAAAATTGGCTTTTTTTCTTTTCTTTTTTATATGGGTCAGAGCCACCCTGCCCAGATTTCGCTATGATCAATTGATGACGTTCGGCTGGAAAGTATTAATTCCCATAGCAACCTTAAACTTAATTATGACAGCTTATTTTATTTTGGTATGACATGAAAGATACATTATATAAAGTTATTTCCATGATTAATGGACTTTTTATAGTCCTCAAATATGCCTTTAAGAAGCCTACCACAATCCGTTACCCTGAACAAAAACGTAAGCTGCCCTCAAGATCAAGAGGAAGGCATTACCTGACAAAATGGGATGATGGTCTAGAAAGGTGTGTGGGTTGTGAATTGTGCGCCATCGTTTGTCCATCTCAGGCAATTTATGTAAAACCTGCACAAAATGATCCCGATAATCCCCACTCGCATAGCGAACGATATGCCTCAGATTTTCAGATCAATATGTTGCGTTGTATTTTTTGTGGCTACTGCGAAGAGGCTTGTCCCACAGGAGCGATCATCTTAGGCAATGAGTATGAACTCTCGGGCTATACTCGCGAATCGCTTATTTATACCAAGGACATGTTAACTGAAAAAAAGCCTGGCGAATCAGGGCGTGATCCTAAGAGGGAGATCTGAGATGTCTATACTTTCTCATCCTGTGCTATGGATCATTGGTTGTATGCTGATTATCTCTTCGTTGGGAATGATTACGGCTCGAAAACCTGTCCATTCTAGTTTATTCTTTTTGTTGAACCTATTGTCGTTAGCCGCGCTCTATCTTCAGCTTTCGGCAGAGTTTATTGCAATCATGCAAATCCTTGTGTATGCAGGAGCTATTTTAGTTTTATTTATGTTTGTCATTATTCTCTTCCAGGATGCCCATGCCCAGATCAATCAATTCAAGCCCCAGGCAAAAGAGACTTTTTTACTTATTGCTGGGACAATTTTTGTGATCTCTTTGATTTACTTGGGTATCCATTTTTGGAATTTACCGGCCTCCACTCACCCGCTGCCAGAAGATTTTGGGACGGTTCAAGAATTAGGTCATGCCCTGTATCTTAACTTCTTTTTTCCATTTGAAGCAGTTATTTTATTATTTTTAATTGCTGTAGTAGGGTCTTTATATACAGCAAAGAAGGTGAAATAGATGAATACAACTCTTATTGTCTATATTAGCATGGCAATGTTTGCCATTGGAATTATTGGTGTATTGACACGACGCAACGCCTTTATTTTGTTTTTGTCGGTTGAGCTGATGTTAAATGCTGCTAATGTCCTTTTCGTCGGTTTTGCCCATTATTGGGGGAACGAAACAGGATTAGTCTGGGTATTTTTTGTATTGGTTGTGGCTGCAGCTGAAGCAGCTGTTGGCCTTGCGATCATGATTAATTTATTCCGTGTAAGACACGTGGTTGACATCGATCAATTTAACGCATTAAGAGGGTAATCATGGAATTTGTGGCCTGGCTAGGACTTTTTTTTCCTTTAATAGGATTTCTGATTTTACTTATTTTTTCCAATCATCTGAGTCGTCAAGCCACAGGATGGATAGGATGCACAACAATCTTCCTTTCATTAGCAAGCTTCATTTCTCTCCTGTATGTCTATGTCGGCTCCTCACTGAGCCCTTATACTCTTACTCTTTTTAAATGGATTCAACTCGCTCCCCTATCAGCCGACTTTTCTATACATATTGATCCCCTCTCTTTAGTCATGACTTTGATCATTACAGGGGTTGGTTTTTTAATACACATTTACTCTTATGGTTATATGGAGCATGAAGAAGATTATGCCCGCTTCTTCGCCTGTATGAACTTTTTTGTATTTGCAATGTTACTTTTGGTTTTAGCTGCTAATCTCCTCTTACTGTTTATGGGATGGGAGGGTGTAGGTTTAGCCTCGTATCTATTAATTGGATATTACTATAGTCGCCCAACAGCAGCAAAGGCTGCCACTAAAGCTTTCATTGTTAACCGCATTGGAGATTTGGGATTCCTTTTAGGCATCCTATTAACTTTTTACCTTTTTGGTACAAGCGATATTGTAACAATTACTCAAAAAGTCCAAGTCTTCAGCGTAGGAGAACCACTCATCCTTTTAGTCACTTTTTTATTTTTTATTGGTGCGATGGGAAAATCTGCACAAATTCCCCTTCATGTATGGCTACCTGATGCCATGGAAGGCCCCACACCAGTTTCTGCCCTCATCCATGCAGCGACAATGGTTACAGCAGGCGTGTATTTAGTCGTGCGCATGCACGCACTTTATATGCTTGCTCCACATACCATGCATCTTATTGGAGCTATTGGGGGAGCAACGGCCCTTTTCGCTGCTCTCTCTGCGGTGGGGCAGACAGATCTTAAACGGGTATTAGCATATTCTACAATTAGCCAGCTCGGTATTATGTTTTTAGGATGTGGAGTAGGAGCCTTTTACGCCGCTATGTTCCATCTTACGATGCATGCATTTATGAAGGCCCTCTTATTTCTTGCCGCAGGGAATGTTATTCATATGATGCATGGAATCACTGATATGGAAAAAATGGGAGGCCTATACAAAAAATTTCCTATCACGCATCTCGCTTTTTTTATTGGTGTACTAGCCATGTCTGGTGTTCCTCCCTTGGCCGCCTTTTTTAGTAAAGACTTAATACTAGAGCAAGATTACTTGTCGGGATTTTATACGTTTTTCTACATTGGATTAGCAGCCTCTATCTTAACTGCCTTTTATTTAACCCGAGCCTACTGTTTAACTTTCTTAGGCACAGCGAGATTAGAAGAAAAAATCTTGAAGTCTGTGAAGGAAGCACCGCGCATCATGCTAATTCCTGTACTGATCTTGGCTTTTCTATCCATTTTTGGAGGATTTTTAGGTTCCGCTGTGCAGCACCCAGTATTAGAAAATTTCTTAGGGGAAGTCAGCATTAAACTCGCCGCGCCGGATAATCAGTTATTATCAGGAGAAACATGGTTGTCTATCATTGGAGGGCTCGTAGGCATTGGATCTGCAGCCTATTTATACATTGTCTATGGTGACCGTCTAAAAACAAAATCTGTTGACCTCTTAAAAAATGGATTTTATATAGACGCTATCTACGATAAATTAATCGTTATTCCTCTAAAGATGTTAGCTCAATTTATAGACTATATTTTAGAGCCAAAACTCTTTTTGGGCACGATAAAAACGCTCGGCAATAAGACTCAAGGAGCGGCAGTGTGGCTACAAAGCATGCAGAGTGGTCAGTTACGCTCTTATATAGCTTGGATGACCCTAGGAATGACAGCTTTAATCGTCTACTTTATTTCACGTATGCACTGACTATGGAAAGGACATTAACACATGTATGATTTGATCTTATTGCTTATAATTCCCCTGGCAGGAGCACTCGCCGTTTTCAGCTTTAGCATTTTTTCGTCGAGAATGCTAAAAGGATTATCTTTTATGATAAGTCTCATTCCCTTGATATGGCTGTGCATAGAAAATATCCATTGGATAGGGGCTGACTTTAACCTGGTCTGGCTACCTAGCCTTTCGATTTTCCTGCATCTTCACGTGGATGGCATCTCTCTTATTTTTTTACTGCTCACAGCTCTAATCATCCCATTAACAATTCTTTCAGTTGATGGGAAGCAATTGTCCCATCCTAACGTTTTTTTGGGGTTGATATTACTCCTACAAAGTTTTCTGATCGGCTTCTTTACAGCGCGCGATTTGGCTTTCTTTATTCTTTTTTTTGAGTCCATGCTCATTCCCCTTTACTTTATCATTAGCATTTGGGGGGGCTCCGGACGTCAGACAGCTGCCCTAGTTTTTTTAGTCTATATGATCGCAGGATCTTGCCTACTAATTGCCGCTGCATTATTTCTTTATACCGCACAAGGCTCCCATACATTTAATCTAGATGAGTTAGCAAAAGTGAGTCAATCTCTTCCTCATGCTACATGGATAGCCGCTATTTTTGCACTTGCGTTTGCTGTAAAAACTCCACTGTTTCCTTTTCATGCCTGGCTACCTGAAACCTACTATCAAGCCTCTACAGCAGGAACGATTCTTTTATCCGCCCTTCTTTCCAAAGCTGGTATTTACGGATTTATCAGAATTGGTTTTGAATTGTTTCCAGAGATTTTAAAAACATGGAGCCCTCTCCTACTAGGCTTTGCCATAGCCGGTGTTCTATATGGTGGATTAGCGGCTTGGATGCAAAATGATTATAAAAAATTATTGGCCTACTCAAGTTTTTCACACGTGAACTTTGTTTTAGCGGGGTTATTTATAGGGAGTGAAGTTGCACATCAAGGAGCTATCCTACAGGCTTTCAATCACGGAATTACAATTGCGGCTTTATTTCTGGTATCTGGATGGCTAGAAGAACGTATTCTCACGACACGTATCGGACACATTGGAGGTTTGGCAAAATTCTTACCTCATCTCTGCTGGCTCACCTGCTTTTTTGTCCTCTCCTCGATTGCTTTGCCAGGAACAAATAACTTTATTGGTGAACTGATGATTTTCTTTGGCCTGTTTGGCTTAAACCCTTGGCTAACAGCCATTCTAGGACTTTCTATTATTTTATCCGTCATGTATATGTTACGTTGGATGCAAAAATTATATTTTGAAGCCCCAACTTTTTTTCAAGACCCTTGGAAAGATATTAGATGGAAAGAGTTCATGATCGCCACTCCCCTAATGGCTCTAATCTTATGGGTGGGTCTTTATCCCTTACCTTTCTTGAATATACTGAAAACCGAATCGAAACAAATAGCAGCTGTAAATATAAAGGAGTCTGACAGAAATGACACGCTTAAATTCCATTGATTTTGCAGCAATAAGCCCACTTTTAATCATTCTAGGGGGTGCTTTATTATTACTCCTCTTGGAGAGTTTTGCCGAAAAATATGCCAAAAAGTGGTCTTTTTATCTCTCTGCCCTAACTATTCTTCTTGCCATCGGAGCGAATTATGCAGCTCCTATCAGTGACAACCCCCTTCTCACCCCTTGGATTAGCTTTGATCAATCTTCAAAAATCTTTACTCAACTTTTTTTAATCATCGGATTAGCTTCTGTCTTTCTTTCAGATGCTTTCTTTCAACGTTTTAACGCTAGTCATGGTGAGTATTATTTTTTTGTACTTTCCTCCCTATTTGGACTTCTTCTAATTGGTCAATCCGCGGATTTTTTAATCCTTTTTTTGGGCATTGAAACACTCTCTATCCCTCTCTATATTTTATGTTGCTACATGAAAACCTGGCCCTTATCTCGAGAATCCGCCTTAAAGTATTTTTTAATGGGTGCCCTGGCATCCGCGTTTTTGCTTTATGGCATCGCCCTAATCTATGGAGCTGTAGGAACGACAAATCTAAGTAGCCTTCTAGATAAATACCAGGCGACGCATCTGATTAGTCGATCTCTATTCATGGGTGGAGTCTCATTAATCACGTTAGGGTTAGCTTTTAAAGCTGCTATCGTCCCTTTTCATTTATGGGCCCCTGATGTCTATGATGGAGCTCCATCGCCTGTTACGGCTTTTATGGCAGTAGGCACCAAAACAGGTGCTTTTGCAGCCTTTGCAAAAGTGTTTTTAATCGCCTTGCCACAATTCAACCTCATTTGGAATGAGGGGATCAGCCTTTTAGCTTATCCCACCCTCCTCTATGCCAATTATGTGGCTTTAAGACAAATTCAGCTGAGACGCTTCTTTGCTTACTCGGGGATCTCTCACGCAGGCTTTTTACTTCTGCCATTAGCAGCTGGTACTCCAGATTCACTCTCTGCCCTGCTATTCTACTTAGTCATCTATGCCGTAGCCACTATAGGATGCTTTGCTGTGATTGCATACTTGGATCATGGAAGTCAGGGAGTGATGATGCATGATTTATACGGACTTTTTCAACGCTCTCCTTTTTTAGCAGGGCTCATGTCTCTATGTCTTTTAACACTTGCAGGTATTCCCCCTACCGCTGGTTTTTTTGCAAAATTTTACATTTTTAAGGTGGCTTTTGAAGCGGAGTACTACTCACTTGTCGTCATAGCTTTAATGACTACAATCCTATCTGCTTATTACTATTTAAGAATTCTATCGATGATATTTACAAAAGCTCC
Organism: Chlamydiales bacterium 38-26; assembly: GCA_001897225.1. Lineage (GTDB taxonomy): Bacteria > Chlamydiota > Chlamydiia > Chlamydiales > Parachlamydiaceae > Neochlamydia. Next base: position 203,691 of record MKSK01000003.1, on the reverse strand, counting down.
CGCAAAAAGCGATCTTAATCTGAAACCATGGGCTGCAGGCTTTGTTGGAGCTCTTGTATTAATTCTCCTGATCATGATTCCCCTCTATCCAGCTCCTCTGTTAAACCTTTTAGCCGGCTAGTTAATTAATTAATTCTTAATAAATGAATTGATTTTAAATAAAAGGTTTATTATCATAACCTTTTTAAAATAAGGATTATCCTATATGGGTCTTAGTTTACAATCTCCACGTTTTCATCCCAGTCACACGAAAGCAGCTAAAAGTTCTGACCAAGAGCTTCATTATAGCAATATACCCATCAGCCGTGAGATTTGGCAGGAAATATGTAGTCAACCTCAGCTTACTAAGCTATCTTTAATCTCCTGTCAAATCACTACAATTCCGAATGAAATACAAAATTTAAAATCATTAGAAGTGTTGGATCTTTCTAAAAGTGACGTCAAATTCATTTCGGAAAATCTCTATAATCTTCCCCTGAAAGTTTTAAATCTCAGTTCCACGCGTGTAATGTCCCTTTCAAGTAAAGTCAGCCAACTTCGCACACTAGAAGATCTTAATGTAAGTGATACCCCCCTTAAGGAACTCCCTAAAGAAATCTATGATCTAAAATCCCTTAAAAGTCTGAATTTAAGTGGTCTATCGGTAGATTTAAAGGCAAAACACTTCAATAACCTTTCTTCCTTAAGCACTTTAAATCTCAGTAAAACACAGGTCAGCAAATTGCATAGACTCTCGTTAGACAATCTAAAATTATTAGATGTATCGAGAACCCCTGTTAGCAGTCTGCCTGCTAAACTCCCCTCTGATTGTACATTAAATATCGCAGGTTGTTCCATCAACCGCTCGCGTTTAAAATCTTTAAAAGAAAAAATAAAAGTTATAGATTACTAAGTCTGGAATCATAGCTCTTGCAGCTCTGGCCTACCTAATCAATTTTATCACTTTTTACAACATTCCCATTTACAGATACTTACTGTTATTTATTATTAACAAAAATCTAAATATCCAAATTTAATAATAAATACACTATAATAGTTAATAAACTATTAAAGTGATATTATTATGACTAGTAATATTAATAGCGTCAAAGAAAAGCCCAATATTGCTTCTGTAGAAGAGAAAAAAAAAGAAACACCTCAAGTCGATCTCAAAGAGAAAAAAGTACAAGATACTGCAAAAAAAGCTCTTAGATCTGAAAAAAAAGACTTACGACCAGCCAAAACCCCATTAAATGTTCCATCTTCATCTCCTGTAAGTAAAGATAAAAATCTTCTAGATCCGCAACTCTATGGAAACAAAGCTAGCAATCTTAGTCGGTTGCAATCTACATGCAAATCCCTGAAGAAAGAATCAGGGATTGATGTCTCTATCCCTGCCTTCCAGGCTCTCTCCCATGAGCAAATTTTTGATACGCTGCTAAATGTGTATCCTAGTTTTCAAAGGGATTGGAAAAAATTTATCGATTTACAAAAAGAGGCGCAAGAAGAAGGAGGACTTACTTCAAAAAGTAAAAAACAACTCCAACATATTTCAGAAACAATAGAAAAAGCTTTTGATCAAAACGCCTCGAGTATAACGAACGGTCTTGCCAAAGAAATGAAAAGCTTTCTAAAAAAGCAGCAAGGGTTGCTCATGGTGCGAAGTAGCGGTAGAGAAGACTCGGATGAACTTTCTCTCGCTGGAGGTAATGAAAGTGTGGCTGGCGTTCAACCTGAAATAAATTCTATCTTAAAGGCTATTGGAACGGTCGTGGCTTCCTATTTCTCCGTTCAATCCTTTTCTCAAAGAGCCTTAGCTAATCAAGATCTTTTGGCAGAGCCTTTTATGCCTGTTTTACTACAGACTATGGTCGGGGAGAAATCCTATAGTCAACCGAAAGCAGAAGAATTGTTTTGTTGCGGGGTGGGTTATACAAAAGAATTAGGAGGCGAAACACCTCACCTAACAGTCATAGAAGCTTCTTACGGGCATAATACAGGGGTTGTTGAAAGCACGCAAGCAAGTGACACCTACTATATTTATCCAGATGGAACGAATCATGAAATCATTCCTCACAAACCTTCAAGGTTGGTCGCTAGTGGAACTAACAATGGTAAAACAGTCTTTATAAAAAAAGACAATCCCCCTGATGCTGCTACCAAAGCCGTTCTTAATCAAAAATTACAAAGTAAATTGCAAAAAATTTGCCAAAAAATTCAAGACGTCTATGGCAAACCCATGGATATTGAATGGCTTTATGATCCTAATCTCCATCAATTCTATATCGTCCAAGCACGTCCCCTCGTCAAAAAACAAGGAGACTCGACCCCGCAAGCAACCACTACTAATCTAGATTATTTAAAAAAGCATGCCACTATCTATCCTGGACAAATGATCGTGCATAAAAATGGAGAAACGATCGTTATCTCAAAACCTGCTGAAGTCATTTATAAAAAAAATTTAAATTCTGCACTCAATGAGTATTTACTGATTGAAGAACAATCCAAAAATCATCTTGTTTTGAATCCTACACACGTAGTGGTTGTGCAACAGATGGGAAATGCGCTCTCCCACCCCGCTTGTGTATTTAGAGAAAGTGAAATACCAGTCATTTGCTGCCCAGATTACGATCCTTCTACTATATCCAATGATCAGATCGTGTTGATAGATACTCAAAGAGGACTTATTGCCTGCTTACCTAAAACTGCACTTCTAAATTCCTCTACAAATCTTCACGAAGAACTTCAAAAGAATGGAATCATTAAGCAAGGCTGGTACAAACATCCTATACCAGCAATAGAATCTTTAAAACAGATGGATATATCGAAAAAATACCTGAAGGATTTGTATAAATCCTTAGGATTGGATAAACACAAAACTACCTCAAAACCTCTTGAGAAATATTCCTTGGCAGAAATGATGGAAGCCCTTACATCAAAGGACCTAGAGGTAGGTGATCAGGCTATAAAAGATCTAATCGTCCTTTTATATTCTGTTGTCAAACAACTGGATCGTTCTCAAGGAAGTTTTAAAACGGAGGCTTTATTGTCTCGTGCTAAGAACATTCTTCTTAATGCTATGTTTATCGCAAAAGATTATCTCAACAGAACAGATGCCATGCAGAGATTGCATGCGACTAAAAGACTGGAAGCTCTCATTTACCAACCCGCATCAACAGATCCTCTTCATACAGATTCCATCCAAGCAATTTTTCAAGAAGTAAAGCTCGCAAGAGAACTAAATAAACCCGATCAAAATCTTTCCAGGAGTGAACAAAACAATTTAGTGACTTTGGAAAAATACTATCTTTCACTTTTATCTAAAGGTGCTTCTAGCAAAAAAAACTCTCTGCTAACAAATCTTTCCCTCCCCATGAAGGAGGATGAACTCCTCACTTGTTTAATGCTTTATGCATCGACAAAAAAGACTGTCATCGCCGAGCATACGCGCAGTCAGTGGGAACAATTTACCCAAAAAATTGCTTCGACTCATTCAAGAATTGCCAATAGGCTCTTAATTGATGCCATCCAAGAAATGGAAAAGACAGGTATCCTTAGTGAATGGCTCAATGATGCTTTTATTAGATACGCAGAGAAAGAAAAGGATCCTATCTTATTATTAAAACTTGTTATTGCTGATACAAGAAAAATAAAAAAATTTTATGAAGAAAACAAACTTCTCCTTCAAGATCTTGATTATTGGACCAATAATACTCACCTCTTTGAAGATCCAAATCTATTTAATGATCTGTGGCCCAAGTTTAAAATCGATATAGTGGATAAAGTGCAGCAAATTTCGCAAAGGCTACAATTTAAAGACGCTTTAGAAAAAAGTCTTACTTTAAAGCATGTTTTAAAAGCAGTAGATATTATTGACCAGTCGATTAAATATCTTAGAGGCTCCCCAAAAGGGAATGTGAAGACGAAAGTCGAACGTTTTCATGTGATGCTTCAACCCTATGCTACTTTAATGAGCACCTGGTACAATATGATTCCACAAGCAACCTACGATGCGTGGTATAAAAATATTGCCACGTCAAGTCATTTAGATTTGATGAAATACAAGGAAGATAAACTCCATCTGTTGATGCAGGGGTTTTCAAACATTGAAGATTTTACAAAAAAGCAACTTTTGCCTCATCCAGAATTTAATGTACAAGCCCATTGTGTCAGTTCTGCTGTGGATGTAAGTCTATCCAACAAAGAATTTACGTTAGAAGAGTACTTTCAAATCTTTCACCAAAATCTTTTAGCTTGTATCGCCTGCCATCAACAGACCTTAACTTCAGCCCAACTTCCACAAGAGTTAAGTCATGTCATCGAACAAATTGAAGGAATTGATAAAGAAATCACTTACGCTAACGAACAGCTCACGATTAAACCCTCAAAAATTGGGCAGGCCATTAATTATCCGCTCATAGTCACGACCTATAACCTCCCTATCAAATACCATAGTGCCCTTATCACCATCACACACAACATTTCAAACAATCAAACAGAAATTCAATTTAATATGTTTGGGCATAATATGGGGAATAGAATGAATGCCTTAAATGAAGCTGTCATTGTGAATAGCATGATTCAAAAATTAAATTTCAATAAAGCCCCCGATTACGATTCACAAACGCAAACATTAAACTTTAGCTGGAAATTTCCCAAAGAAGGGGTCACGAAGGATCAGCTTAAAGGAATGAAAGAGGTCTTAACCATAGCCATTGAAGATTCTTTAAAGGGGAATTTCGGAACGATCACAAGTCCTACACTAAAAGTCATGGAAGAAAAGCAACCTGATGTATGGCAATATATTGCTACTCATCCCGATGTATTACTACCTCTGTTAAATCAAGCAGATTATCTCCCTAAAGCTTTTGAAATTATTCTACATATTATAAATACTAATCAGTACGACTCTTTGCCATTACTTAACTTTTTAGGTTTACAAGTACCTGAGACAAATTCAAACGACTTTAACCAATTACTAGTGACATCGTTTATTCAAAATTTTTTAGATAAGAAGATTGATGGCGAAGTGTTTTTTAAAGAATTTGAATTTAATCGAATGATCAATTACTCAGACGTTAAACCAAAATCCCTCGCTAAACGTCTACTTTTTGAAATGCTCAATAGCAATAATCAAGAGTTTAATAAACGTTTTTGGTCACACGTATTGATGCACAAAGAATGTCTACTAGCCCCTATTGATACCTCTTTTAAAGAAAGCGAGCTCTATCTATATTTTTGTAAAAAGCTCATCGATCATCTAAAATCCAATCAAAAATTTGAAGAGTTAATCAGTTGTGCACAATTTATGATCGATCAAAAACAGTATCAACCTCTATACGCTTTTTATGATGTGTTTAAAGAAACAGAAGAAAATAATTCTTCATTCATCAAACAACTACTCCGTTTAGCCAAAAAATACGGCTCTATAGGCACACCTACAAATCAAAAAAAATTCTTGGAAGCAAAAAAAATCACATCGACGGACCCTCTAGAATATGGAATGAACATGATCATTCGAATGAACGACAACTACACCCATGCAACCTTTGCTGGGCTCATTACTGATAAAAAAGGCAACACAATGATTAAAGTACGCTGCGGAGGGGAGGATGGAATTGATGGCATTATTTTACCCCCCGAGGATGTGCGTTTATTCATATCAGATCCCAAAGTGACACAATCCATCCCGCCTGAGCTAGAAAAAACATCTGCAAAGGTCGAGCAGGTAAGGAAAAAATAAGTTTTCTTATTTTTAGCCCTTGCATGATTTCATTGATCATCCTCCACTGCCTCTTAGGCAAACTACCCTTACTTTTCTGCTATTTTTCTGCCCCTCGCCCGTAAGTAAAACCTGGGCTCCGGCGCGGAAAAGTGGTTCTTTATTGTTACAATCAACAAGCGGGGGGATGAATATGTAATCACTACATTAAAAATATGATTGACAGTTTCGCTCCGATCTTATAATTGTATAGACTTTCAATCAAGGATTTATCTATGTTTTACCAGCTATCAACTCTTCGAAATTACCTCCCTATTCTATTCATCTCTGCACTCCTGCTCTCGACTGTAGATATTTATGCGGGCACAAAATCCTTGGGCATGGGTGGATTTGGAACCGCTTATGCACTTGAAGTGGATACTGTTAATCCTGCAGGTATTGTAGAATTAGGAAATCGATTAGATTATGGTTTTGGTCTCCTTTATCAAACCGGAAGAGCACGTGTAAAAGGCAATACGCAAGGCTTGAATGGTAAATTTGATACAATGCGTGATCGATACTGGCCTGCAGGCACTTTTGGCTATAATAAAATGATAAGGAGTAATCTCTCCTTTGCCATTTTACAAAAGCCTATTACAGGCGTTAAATCGCGCTATAATAAAGTTTGCGGACTCTTTGGGACAACAAAGACTGGTGTCGAACTTGAAATTGTAGCCCTCTGCCCTACAATTAGCTGGCAAATATGTAAAAACCATTGTCTAGGCCTTTCTTTTAACTATGTTTTAGCAAGAGAAAAATACAAGGGATTCCAAGCTACAATTCCAATAAGTAAAAGACCCAACCATGTCACCAATAAAGGGTATAACTATTCGCGTGGCTACGGCTTGACGATCGGATATAAGTGGCAAATAACTCCCCAATTTGTCGTTGGAGTTGCTTACACGCCGAAAAATCATATCACCAGATTCCGTAAGTATGACGGTCTTAAACCAAGCGGCATTATTTCCGTTCCAGCTATCTTGCATGCTGGATGTGCTTTCCATTATAATAAAAAGACAACAGTAACGTTTGACTTTGTCCATTTTGATATCAAACGGGTTCCCACAGCTAGTAATTCCCCCTTTGCTCCTCATCCAGCGGGAGCACCTAACGGACCAGGAGCTGGCTGGAGAAATTTAATGTTCTACACCCTGGGTGGAGAATATAAAATGAACGAAAAACTGACCTTCAGAATTGGTGGATCCTATGCTAGACAACCTATCACAAGACATGTCACAATAGGAACACCTGAATGCGTAGGTTTAACCAAGTTTCTTTTATCCATGGGGACCACTTACAAAATAAGTGAAAAGATGGAATCTTCAATCTCATTTTCTCACGGATTTAGAAATACGATCAAAGGTAAAAATTCCATTCCTATCAAAGGTGGGGGTGGAGAATACGATATTACATACTCCCCGACGGTTATTTTAATCGGCGGGACATGGATTTTATAAATGACACAAAGGAGGATGGATGACACCTCTTCCTGATTATACCATACACGAATATCTGTACCGGGGAAGAAATTCCCTGGTAGCAAGGGCTGTTAACGATCAGACCCAACAGCCTGTCATTGTCAAATTTTTAAATATTAAATATCCCTCTCCTGGACAAGTCGCTCGATTTAGGCATGAATATGAGGTCACTAAACATCTCCATGATAAGTTAGGTGATATTATTATTGCCCCTTACGAGATGGTCGAATACCAAAATAGCTATGCAATAATTTTAGAAGATTTTGGAGCCTCATCTTTGGCGCAATTTCTTGCTAAAAATCCTCTGGAAATTTCGCAATTTTTACATCTTGCCATTCGAATTGTGGATATCGTCAGACAGATTCATCAACAACATATCCTTATTAAAGATATTAATCCTACAAATATCCTGTTAAATTCATCGACCGATACATTAAAAATGAGTGATTTTGATATCTCCACTGAACTCTCCTTTGAGAACTTAGAGTCTATAAGCTTGAGTACGATTGAGGGAACATTACCCTACATTGCTCCAGAATCCACTAGGCGGATTAATCGCGCTGTGGATTATCGTTCTGATTACTACTCTATGGGTATCACTTTTTACGAGATGCTAGTTGGTAATGTCCCCTTTCAAAGTCAAAACATGATGGAACTGATCCATGCCCATATTGCCAAACAGCCCAAGCCTCCTGCGGAAATCAATTCTAAAATTCCTGCAGTTTTATCTGATATCATTATGAAACTATTAAGAAAAACTCCTGAGGAACGCTACCAGAGTGCTAATGGTCTACTGATTGATTTAAAAAAATGCCAAGAAGAATATAATGCCACACAATATATTTCTTTCTTTCCGATAGCTTCGAATGATGTACCATCGACTTTTCATCTTTCTGAAAAGCTTTATGGAAGAGATTCAGAAATAAAAATCCTTACACATACGTTCCATCAAGTCTGTACCGGAAAGAAAGAGTTAATGTTAATTTCAGGATACTCTGGCATCGGTAAAACAGCTTTAATCAAAGAGCTCTATAAATCTATTGCGCTCCACAATGGTTTTTTTATTTCGGGTAAATGCGATCAATTTATGCGTAACATACCCTACCAAGGTTTAGTGGAGGCGTTAAAAAAGCTAATTGAACAAATTTTAACAGAACCAGAAGAACAGGTTTTAAAATGGAGGCGCCTCATTCAACAAGCGGTAGGTCCCAATGGTAAGTTGATCATTGATGTCATTCCTCAGGTTAAATTTCTAATTGGTCCACAACCTGAGCCGATAGATGTCGGTCTATCAGAAATAAAAAACCGTTTTAGTTTTGTTTTTGAAAAATTTATCCAAGTATTTGCAAGCCCCGATCACCCCTTAACAATTTTCTTAGATGATTTGCAATGGGCCGATATTCCTACACTCGAACTCATGACACGTCTTCTTACCAATCCGGATATTAAGCATCTTTTTTTAATTGGAGCTTACCGAAACAACGAAGTCTCTCCGTCCCATATTTTAATGCTGGCTTTAGATGATCTCAAAAAAAATGGAATTTCTCCCCTTTCATTAGATCTCCCTCCCCTACAGATTCCTCATATTCGCCAAATGCTTGCCGATATTTTGTATACATCTCCTGACCATGTAGAAACTTTAACAGAGATCATCTATAACAAAACTCAAGGAAACCCATTTTTCATTAACCGCCTCTTGCTATCGCTTTATAAAGAAGGCTTAATCTATTATCACTCTCAAGATGGTACCTGGCATTGGGATAGCGAAAAAATCCGAAAAAAAGAGATCTCTGAAAATGTTGTGGATTTTATGTCGCAAAAAATCTTGACGCTTCCCGCGAACACTCGTCGCGTCTTATCCTTTGCAGCTTGTTTAGGTAATCGTTTTGATTTAAAAGTTTTATCTCAGGTAGATAAAAAAACTCAGAAAGAGATTTTGGGAGATTTATGGCCTGCCATGCAAGAAGGTCTAGTCATTCCAGAAAATGAAAATTACCGCATGGTGGAAGAACCTACAAATTTAGAAATCCCCTACCACTTCCTACACGACAAAGTCAGACAGGCTATTTACACCCTTCCTAGTGAAGAGGATCGATTAATTTTTCATCATAAGTTAGGAAATATTCTTCTTGAAAATACCCCCCCTGAGAAGTTGGAGGAAAAAGTATTTGAAATCGTTTATCAGTTCAATTTAAGCGCTCCCTTGATAGTCAGTCCTTCTGAAAAAATGCAATTAATTGAACTTAATATTATTGCTGCTAAGAAAGCTAAAGCCTCTTCAGCATTTAAAGCCGCGGCAAACTATTTCAAAATGGCCTACCTTCAGCTCCCCTCTAACGCATGGAATGAACATTACAATCTTACTTTTGATCTAACGCAAGAACTTAGCTCCTGCCTTTATATAGTAGGTGAACATGAAGAAGCTGAAGCTATTATCAGAGAAAACTTGAGCCACGCCAAAACGGTGTTAGAGAAAGCTGAAATTATTATCATGCAGGTTTCTCTTTATAGCACAGCTGGTAAAATGAACGAAGCTATAGAAGCTGGCTTAAAAGGGCTCGATATTTTAGGAATGCATGTTCCTCATCACCCCACCCTATTTTCCATTCTAGCCGAATTTTTTATGACTAAATGGAATCAGGGATTTCGTTCTATCGCTTCTTTAGTGGATCTGCCGAGACTCACAGATCCTTCCAAAAAAATGCTTGTAAAACTTATTCAGGAAACCTGCGTCTCTGCTTATCATATCGGCAATAAAAATCTAACCGCCTTATTAATATTAAAACAAGTAAATGCTTACTTACGTTATGGAAACTCGGGAGGCGCAGGTTTAGCTTATAACGCTTATGCCATGTTATTAACAAAACTGGGTGATTTAAAAAAAGCCTTTGAATACGGCAAACTATCGTTAAAACTTTGCGAACTTTTTCCTGGAGAGTATTTTAAAGGGAGAGTTTCTGTGACCTATGCCATGATGATTCATGGCTGGAATTATCACTGGAGAACCCTTAAAAGCTACTTTAAAGAAGCCATTGAAGAAGGATTAGAAACTGGAGACTTCCTCACCTGTTCGCATGGATGTTCTCATCTTCTTTTGTGGGATCCAGAACTTCGGATCGATGAGGTGGTAAGAGAGAGCCAGAAATATCTAGATATTATAAAAGAAGCCCGTAGTCCCAACACGTGGGATGCTACAAAATTACAATTTCAGGTGCGGGCCAATCTCTGTGGATTAACCAATGGGTTATATTCGCTTAGTGACTCCTCTTTCAACGAACAAGAATGCGTTGAGCGCATGGAAAAAGCTAAATTTTTTGCAGGCTTAGCCATTTATCTCATGAGTAAGAGCATGGTACACTATCTGTATGGAGATTTAGCTACCTGTCTAGACTATTTAAAAAAAGCTGAACCCGGGATGGAGGGTTTTTTTGGAACACTTTTCTACGTAGAGTACACCTATTTTTCTTTTTATATCTATTCCGCCCTCTATCCCCAGCAGAAAGGGTTGGACCGAATTAAAGCAAGAATTCGATTAAAAAAAGAATATAAAAAAGTCAAAAAATGGTCGAACCATTGTCCTACAAACTTCCTACATCATCAGTTGTTGATGGAAGCAGAAATGGCTCGATTAGCTCATCAAAAAGAAAAAGCTGCTCAGTTATATGATCAAGCTATCTATGAAGCTAATCGACAAGGATTTATAAGAGATGAAGCCCTGGCTAATGAATTAGCTGCTGTATTTTATCTTAATGATCATAAGGAAAAAATCGCTAAGCTCTACTTACAAGAAGCTCAATACGGCTATCAAAAGTGGGGCGCGGAGGCCAAGGTTAAGCATTTAGAAAAAACCTATTCCAAGCTATTACAACCTTTAATCAAACAAAATCCTCTCGTCACTACAACAACATCGATAAGTACCGGATCTACGACCACTCACGTCTTGGACGTGATTTCCATTATGAAAGCCTCTCAATCCTTAGCAAGAGAAATTCAACTCCCTAATCTTATTGAAAAAATGATGGGGATATTGATCGAAAACGCAGGAGCAGAGAAAGGGTGGCTCTTGCTTGAAAAAGAGGGAAACTATTATGTAAAAGCAATCGTAGATAATGACAATATCCAAATTATGCCTTTTACTCCCATTACAGATCTTCCCTTATCTATCATTAAGACTGTGATCAATACCAAAGAACCTGTCTTGCTAGAGGATGTCACTCAAGAAAACAGTTACTCAAGTGATTCTTACATAAAAATACACCGTCCTAAGTCTATTCTTTGTTATCCACTCCTTAACATTGGTGAACTTAAAGGTATCCTTTACCTAGAAAATCGTTTAGCGCCCAACGTTTTCACCCAAGAACGACTAGACATAATTGGCATATTGTCCTCTCAGATGGCTATTTCTATCAACAATGCCTCCCTCTATGAAAAATTAGAAGAAGAAGTGGCTAAACGCACAAAAGACTTAAAAAACACGCAAAATCAATTGGTTCAAAAGGAAAAAATGGCCTTTTTAGGAATGGTTACGATAGGAATCGCTCACGAGATTAAAAATCCTCTTAACTTTATCATTAACTTCTCAAGTTTTGAGGAATCTAGCATCGAGGAAATTCAAAAGCTTCTCCAAGATCACTTGAGTCGAACTGATCAAAACCTATTAAAAAAAACTTCCCCGCTCCTGGACTCTTTGAAAGAAAACACCCGGCATATAAGAGATCAAGGAAAAAAAGCTGATGCGATTGTGAACCGCATGCTGGAACACTCATTTGAACCTACACAAAATTTTGTATTTGCTGATCTACACCTTGTGATTGAAAGAGCCATTAACCTTTATAATCATCAAATGCGCCCAGAGTATAAAAAATTAGAAGTGATCAAACATTTTGACCACGCAATCACCTATGTCGAATTATCCGAAATAGATTTTCAGCGTGTCATTCTTAACTTGCTAGATAATGCTTATTATTCTGTGTTTAAAAAACTGGAAAAAGAGCCTGAAACATTTACACCCTATATCTCTATTTCAACCCTTGATAAAACAGATTCAATCGAAATCCGTGTGGAAGATAATGGCGTGGGCATTCCCCTTGAATCAAGAGATAAAATATTTACGCCATTTTTTTCTACGCGACCCACAGGACAAGGAGTGGGATTGGGTCTATCGCTTTGCTATACCATCATCGTCAAGGAGCACAGCGGCTCTCTTACTTTCCATTCAACCCCTAATGAACTGACTGACTTTATTATTACAATCCCGCGTGTGCAGGATAGAAAAAAATAGTTACATTAAAAATCTATTGTCTTCATATAAAACTGATAAGTCTTACTTTATTTTATTGTGTATATAAGTTATGGATCAGACAACAAGCTCTAAATGAGATTGTATATAGGCTCTAAACCCTTATTAATATAGGTCGTTTTTATGCACTTTCTAAACCGCACAGAGGCTGGTCAGCGACTTGCCCATGCCTTACTTCAATACAGAGGAAGTGATGTGATTGTATTCGCGCTACCCAGAGGAGGTGTCGTGGTTGCAGCGGAAATCGCTAAAGCTCTAAAAGCACCTATAGATCTTATTTTAGCGCACAAGATTGGCCACCCCTTTCAGCCAGAGTATGCGATAGGAGCATTATCAGAAAGTGGCTATGTCATTGGAAATCCGCTTGAGCTTGAATCTATTGAACCCTCATGGTTTGAAAGTGAAAAAGAAAAACAAATGCAGGAAATAAAACGAAAAAGAATTTTTTACTTAAAAGGACAAAAAAAGACCGATTTGAAAGATAAAATCGCGATCATCGTAGATGATGGAATCGCCACAGGTTTTACAATGCTGGCAGGAATACAGGAATTAAAGCAATTTCACCCCAAAAAAATCATCGTCGCAGTCCCTGTCTCGCCAAGCGGAATCGGCGCTCATATTAAAAAAGAGGTAGACGAATTTGTCTGTCTTAATCAACCAGATGAATCCCATTTTTTAGGAGCTATCGGTGCTTACTATGACGATTTTTCCCAGACTACAGACCAAGAAGTCATAGAAATCTTGAAACTCACTAGATAAGCGGCTCTTATCCCCTTACGTCTAATTTCTTTTTCAGCTGGATAGAATGACTTTCTAAACATTCGTGTTTTAGAAAATTTAGTATATTCAAACTCTCTTGGATAAAAAAAGAAGCTTTTTCAATAAATTTAAATCTGATATATTGCTGAATCATCCTGTTATTATCCGACCCGTACCAGATACTTTGAAGTCGAGCCCACAGCTCTTATTTATATATTCACATCTGTATTGACTAAAACAACCTAATTAGTAAGGTTTACGAATGACACTTTTATCAAACATTCAAGAAAAAATTTTAAAAAAAAGCCCCTCTATTGAGACAAAGCCGGGATTTGGGACTTTTATAGGTGTCTTTGTACCTAGCATTTTGATGTTATTTGGAGTGATCATCTTTTTAAGACTCGGTTGGGTTGTGGGTCAAGTCGGGCTATCTACAGCACTGCTTATCATTACAATGGCCGCCTTTATCGCGTTTGTTACGACACTTTCCATGGCCTCCATCTCAACCAATATCGAAGTGGGGAATGGCGGTGTCTATTACATTCTATCAAGATCGCTGGGGATCGAACTAGGTTCGGCCATAGGCTTACCCTTATACTTAAAACAGGCCTTATCCATCGCTTTTTGCTGCATTGGATTCGCTGAATCCTTACACGATCTCATGCCTGCATGGTCCATAACAAATATCAGTATGGTGACTCTAGGGGTATTGACCGCTCTAGCCTACTTCTCTTTAGACGGAGCACTTAAAGTTCAAGTATTTATTTTCGTCAGTCTAATCGCTTCCTTTGCCTCGCTGTTTTTAGGAGGAAGTGAATTTATCCCTCCTAGCCCTGAGACCTTTACACCTGAAATTCCTCCTTCACTAGGGTTCTGGGCAGTTTTTGCAATATTTTTTCCAGCCATGACAGGTGTTGAATCCACCGTTTCCCTATCAGGAGATCTGCGAGATCCAGGTAAATCCTTGCCTCTTGGCACTATCACTGCACTCCTGACAGCTTATGCTCTTTATATGTTGATTCCCATTTTTCTTGTGCAGCATGTCTCAATTGACCTTTTAGCTTCAGACCCACTCATTATGCAAAATATTGCTAGAATACCCTCTTTAATTATTTTAGGAATTTGGGGAGCCACTATCTCAAGCGCCTTAGGGGGGATGCTAGGTGCACCTAGAACATTGCAAGCTTTAGCTGAAGATGGGGTTGTTCCAGCATTCTTTGCTAAAACATTTGGAGCAAAAAAAGAACCTCGCATTGCAACATTGGCAACTTTTGCGATTTCGTTTTGTGCAGTCTATTTCGGAAGCGTCAATATTATTGCACCCTTGCTGACCATGATTTGCCTGATATGCTACGCCGTACTAAACTTTTCAGCTGGATTAGAAACTTTAATGGCCAATCCTAGTTGGCGTCCACGATTTCGCATTCACTGGACCATCTCCTTATTTGGTGCCATTTTATGCTTACTTACAATGTTAATGATCGACGCAGGTGCTGCTATTATCGCTTTATGTCTAGTCATCACCATCTACTTAGTCGCTAAACGAAGAGAGCTTAGCGGCACTTGGGATGACATTCGTCACGGAATTCTCGTTTTCTTTTCACGTTTTGTGATCTACCAACTCGCTTATAGTGAAGGAATGGCTAGATCTTGGCGTCCGCACTTTCTGGTATTCACGAAAAAAACCGAAGGATATTCCAACAACCTTTTACATTTTTCCCAAGCCATAAGCCAAAGTAAGGGATTTCTTACCATGGCCTCTTTTTTACCTCAAGCATTAGAGAGCGAGAAACAAAAACAAGAACTTAAGAAAAAAATTGCGCAAGATCTTCAAAAACAAAAAATACAGGCTCTTGTCCACATTCTGCATGCTGAGAAAATTACCTCTGGAATGGACCAGATGATAAAAAATTATGGATTGGGACCCTTGGCTCCCAACACCATTGTATTCGGAGGAGTTCATGAGGATGAATTACATGATTTTGCCAAAGTCATCATAGAGTCCTATCAAAATCACTACAACATTGTCATTTTATGTGAAAACAAAGACTCTTCTACCCATCCGCATAAAGATAAAGTACGTGACATTCACGTATGGTGGGATGATAAGCATAAAGAAAATTCCGAGTTAATGTTAGTTCTTACGTATATGCTGCAAACCAATCCTCAATGGAAAAAAAATAGAATTTGTCTTAAGAGTGTGGTAGATTCTGAAATTGCAAGGAAGGAAGAATTGGCCAAGTTTCAGACCCTAAGCATCAATAAGCGCTTACCTTTGAATGCAGAGGTTTTGGTCTCGCAAGATACCGACCTATCCCATTCAGATTTAGTTAGAGAATTTTCGCAAGAGGCTGAGATTGTCTTTATTAGTATGCGAGCCCCGCTAGCGAGCGAACCGATTGAAGAGTACGCGAATTATTTGCAATCGATGACAAGAATATTTAGTCAACTTCCGCAAACTGCTTTAGTTTTAAGTTCTGAATTCACGCCTCTGGACAATATTTTAAGATAAATGTTCTTTCTATGAACCAAACAATCGCGTTTCTTAAGGAAACGCGATTGTTTGGTATAAAATTGCTATTTGAGCTCAGAGGAAATGTTGAGTGCCGAAGGGCTACCTTCTAATTTAAGTGATTGAATCGACTTTTTGTCTAAGTCAAACTGATTTAAATCAATCATCTTGATATTTTGATCGTTATAGCTCCTAAAATAATACTTTAGAGCTTGCGGATCTCTAGCACAAGTGATCTGTGTTTGATCAGTGTAAACAACATCTCCCACTTTAGTCTTTGCTACCCCGACTGGAATATCAAATTGATTCAAGATGTGAAACAATTGAAAAATTGCAGCATTTGAATTAGCAGAAGGAATAGCAGTTGCTGAAAAAATTGCCGCACGTACAAATCTTGAAGGAGAGGTAAAATCTCCAGGAAGCCCGACCATCCCAGACCCTTCACTTAAAGGCTCGAGTAGGACTCCATTTAATGTCACAGGTTTAGCATTAAAGGGAGTGAGATTGATGTAATTACGCAAATTAGTCATATGCCAATCAAACGTAGGGGAATTTGTAAAAACGCCTAACTTATTTTCATAAACCACCAGCTGACCATTCAGAGGCTCTATCACTAAGCAATGACCCTCTTTATCATATACAATATAGTGAAAAGGTGCCGCAGTAGGACCCCACGATTTTGTGACAGTAGGAGCAATAACTACATGAGGAAGAGCTGCTTTAACTTCTTCCACGGTAGCAAATTGCGTAAGAATCCAGTGAGGAAACTCTACAGGAGAAAGGGCTTTGTTTTGATTCTCAGCTGTTATTTTTGGATAGCTAGCAAATGTAGGGAAATAAAACGTACCGACAGCTAAACCTTTTTCGTTGAGACCATCCAGCAAGGCTGGATCATCAAAGGCCATTGCTCCTACAGCAGCATACTTCGAAGTATACTGAAGACCTGTACCATTAGGAGTTGTCCCTTTAAAAGCATAATTTCTTGGTACTACGGCCATAGAAATGGCTACTTCTATGCCAAATTCTAGCGTACGACCATGTACCTGAGAGCCATCCTTAGCAACGAGCTTTAATCCAGTACAAGCTTCGATTTGAACGAAAAAAGAAGCTAAAGAAAAAACGAAAAAAAGTCCAAATTTCAATCCATGCATAAAACCTTACCCTTTAAATTTTTTTTCAACCAAACCAAGATCCTTCATTCCTTAAATTCCACAACACAAGACTTTTAAGAACGCCTACTATTTTTTTCCCAAAAGACAAACACGAATAGCTCGTGAAAAAATGCGCCTAATCAATACCGTGGAATCAATCGGGTCTATAGCAAAATTTTAAATTCGATGATACGATTATGTTAAAACACAACGTCCACCACTCAATTTACAAGGTTAAACCCAAGATTTGCACAAATCTTTAGTTTAACCCCATGTTGGATGAAAAAAACTTTGGGAAAGCTATCACTCCCCTTTTAGAAACTCATGAATTTTTGGAAACGCTTGAGGGTTAGAAAGACAATGCTCCTTAGCAGCATTTTCTACAATTGTACCCGCTTGCATTAAGAATAGATGCCCCTTTAACTGATGCACTAAATTCATATCGTGAGTCGTTAACAAAACAATCCGATTTTCAGATGCCAACTCAGTGATAAATTTAGCCACTTGCATGGTTAAACGAGGATCTAATGCGGAAGTGGGCTCATCCATACAAATAATCTTTGGATCGACTGCTATTGTTCTTGCGATCGCAAGACGTTGCTTTTGCCCCCCAGAAAGATGACTAATCCTTGACTTGGCATGATTCTTGAGTTCATATCGCTCTAAAAGTTGATCTGTAATCTTTTGTGCTTCCTCACGAGACAGGCCCTTACATTTTGTCAACGTAAGAATAATATTATCCTCAGCGTTAAGATGTTCGAATAAGTTAAAGTGTTGAAAAACCATCCCAAAGAGATGCGCAGAGGTGCGAATATTTAAAGGACTCCCCGCCCATGTAAAAGATCCACTGTCGTAACTTTCTAAATTATTGAGAACTCTGAGTAGTGTAGACTTTCCCACGCCTGATCCTCCCAAAAAAATACCGATTTGTGAAGATTGGATCTCAAAACTTAAATCATCTAAGATTTTTTTATGATGAATGGATTTTGATAATTGATTAATTTTTAACATAAATATTCTGTCTTTTTTCGTATAATTTAATGCAAAAAGAAAGGGAAGCCGTTAGAACTAAATAAATCACGGAAACAGCGAGCAATATAGAAAAAGCATCGTACGTTCGACTTCTGATAATGGAAGCCTCTTTAGAAAGTTCCATGACACCAATAATAGACGCCAGGCTAGAATCTTTAATCAAGGTGATTAATTCATTTCCAAGAGCGGGCAATGTCAATCTAAAGGCCTGAGGAAAAATAATATATCGAATCGTCTGAATGGATGAAAAACCCAGTGTTTGCGCGGCTTCTATTTGACCTTTAGGAATCGCATGGATCCCGGTAAGCACAATTTGACTAATATAGGCGCTGCTATTCAGTCCGATCGCTAAACAGGCTGCCCAAAAAGGAGCAATGGTTATTCCAAACTGAGGCAACACATAATAAACAAATAAGATCTGTACAAGCATAGGCGTACCGCGAAATAAAGTCACATAGACCCCCACAAGAAAAGAAACGAACCGTGAATGCACAGTTTCCCCTAACCCAAGTAAAGATCCCAAAATTAGTCCTATCGCAGCGGCCACAAAAGCAATTTCTAAACTGATGGTAGCTCCGTGAAGCAGGCTTGGAACTGAGTTCCCAATCAAAGTCAAGTCAATCATTGTAGTTTCCATCGTGTTTTTAATTGTTCGAAGGTGCCATCCAATTCCATTGCATCCAGAGCATTTTGAATTTCTTTGAGCCGCTCAGGTTGATTTTTTGGAACAACTAAAGCACAAGTCTCTCCTGTGCCATCAATAATGGATAAATAAAATTTCGACGGATCCTGCACCTTGAAGAAGGCATCTACAGTACTTTTGGCAGTGACAAATGCATCAGCACGACCACTAATAATCGACATAAAACCATCTGCCTGTGTGGGTAAACGGGTTAATCGAATTCCCTCTTGAGAGGACATCCACGTATCTGCATTAAATCCCTCCACCACGACTACATTTTTTCCCTTTAATTCCTTTATATCCCTATAGCTTTTAGAGGCTGAAAAAATAACGAGCGGATCATTCGAAATATAGGACTTTGTGAAGGACACACGTTTAGCACGTTCATCTGTATAGCTCATGCCAGCTGCAACGAAATCTACGCGTCCGAGCATCAGATCAGATATTAAGGCATCAAAGGGCATATCTTTAAAGTGCGCCGTTTTACCTAATCTCTTGGCCACTTCTTTTGCTACATCGATATCAAAACCTACAATCTCTTGGTCTTCAATATAACAAAAAGGGGGAAACTCAGCGTTCGTTCCAATGGTCAACTGGCCAGAACCTTGTAGCCAAGAACTCGTTAGACATAAAAAGACACACATGATTTTTTTGAACATTTATTAATCCTTATTTTTTTTAAAATGAAATTTATCACAGATTTTTTCATACGTCTTCTGTATGTGCTTAGTGGATTTAGGTGTAACAAAGACCGTATTTTCCCCAGCTAAACACCCTAATATCTCTAAATCTTCTAGTTGATCTAAACAATCTCCCACAAACCCTGCTAAGGCAGGATATGTTTTAATGACAATCATCGATTCATTGTAATGAATATCAATCAAAGCTAGTCTTAGAAGTTCTGCAGAAACGTCTACATCGGGTAGCTCATAAATAAGAGCTCCGTTCACCATTTTTTTTATCACTCCAAGTTTACGAAGATCTCTCGATACCACAGCCTGATTGGTTTCAATTTTATAATGTTCAAAGAGAAGTTCAACGAGCTGCTTTTGATCAGACACCGTTCTTTTTTTTACAAGCTCTTGGATTGCACTTTGCCTAGACTCTACTATATTTTTTGTCACCATGACGGTTACCTTTGAATTTTTATTCATTAAATCGTGAATATTAATTCATATTCATCTTTTAGTCAAGTGTATAAAAATGCCGGAACAGGTAGAGTCCTTCATTTGACATCTTCATAGAGGCTGTGAATGGAAAAAATTTACGCCAATTGATATTGGCAATCGCATGAATTTTTAAAAAATTCTAGAGGAATGGATTTATTAGACATGTTGTTATCACGCTTTCCTTAACCTAGGCGTCGCGATTACATGATGTCTACTAACGTTTTATGAATATTCCATTGATGACAGCTCTTGAATATTCCTTCTCATACATAGGACTCTTGGATCTCTGCTCATCCAATTCAAGAGGTTCAAGGCAATCGGAAAATTCATTTTTTAAATCATTCAATGAATAGAGGAAAGAGGGAATTTTTGAATATGGATCTACTATTTGTTTCGTTTTGCGGTCAATCGCATCGTTTAAACAAGGACCATAAAAACCATCATTCTCAGAGGCAAGGGAAATAAAATAAATTCCTTGAGGTTTAAGCGCTTTCCATAATTGTTGCCTATATAACGCCTGTTTTTCTTTTGTTAGAATATGCTTGTAGCAAAACACATCGATGACCACATCGAATGCATGCGAATCCATAGGCCAATCTGTGGAGACATCATGGGCAAAAGCATGAACAGGCAGTTTTTTGTCTAACGCCACTTCATTGACATGCCGCACATTTTCCTCTAGGAGATCCAGCCCATAAACATCAAATCCCAAAGAAGCTAAGTAAAAGCTGTTTCTTCCTAAACCACAACCGATATCAGCAGCTATCCCCCGCAAGGGGTAATTTTTTCTTTTCCACCAAGAAATAAACTCTACAACAGTTTTTGTGGGATCTTTTCTGAAAGAAGAAGGAATTCCTTTTCTTTTATACTCTTCAATCCAAGCTTGTTTGAATGACTCAGGAGATGACATTGTTCGCTACTAATTTTTAATCATTATTCTCTATCACCTTTGGATGAAGTTTACACGCCTTGTGCAGCTCCATGTACTTTGCCTCAACATGTCTTTTCCACGTCTATAACTATAAATAGCCTTTAGCAAATCAGGTATAAGGTCTTACATTTTACTATGCTTTGCATTTTTTTAAATGTAATTCTTTAATTATTCCAAAGGATCCAATATGTTTCCCCTTGAGGTCTGGTACGAACGGAGTGAAGGCGACGACTCACAATCTGATTAGGTTGCAACAGACGTTGATAGAGATCGTCAAAAAAAACTGGAGAATCAGTAAAAAAATGGTGGAGGTTACGCAGCGTGTTGATAGGAGTAGCATCGACAATCGAGAAGTTTCTTGCCCCCTTCGCCTGTAGATCCAATAATTCAAGAGCCTCCTCAAACTCGTATTGACCTGATCTATCTTCAGGAGGAACTAAGACCTCTGCCATCCGCCCTAACCTACGCCCTCTATTGAGCCACTGACTCATCAATAAAGCCCGATCGTTGGACGAAACATATGCGGTTAAATGATGGGACAATGATTGAATTCTCTCAGCGAACTTTTCATCAAAAGTATCTGTTGAAACATCAGGAGCTGATAAAACCACGTGATTGATTTTAGGTTGACCCTGAAGAAGATCGGGTTGGGTCGTTAACCAAGCTAATGCATCGCAAATCGTTTGACATCCCAAGCTACTCCCCATGATCCAAAGGTTTTCAGTGCCTGTTTCACGTATTATACCTGCCAGTAGATTTCCTAGATCCGGAGCAGATAACGTCGCCATCTGTTGAGAAGCCGCATACCCCCGATGCCCCTCTCCTTGATTACCGGGCCAATCGAATAGAATTACGGGAGTATTGATGTCCAAGGCATATGCGGTGTAGGCAGTCTTTAAGGCAGCTGACTGAAACCAATCTCTAAATCCCCAGACGATGAGGAGGATAGATTTTTTTGGAGAGTCCTGCACAGCATCTCGCACATCAGAATAAAATTCTTTAGAAGCAAGCTCGTTTCGACCGAGCCAAGACATTCTTTGCGTATCAAACCAGACAAAAGGTTGTATACGCATATAGGGAGCAATGAGAACATCATAAGTGCCCATCAAAAGCTTTTCTCCCCGCTCACTTCCTTGACCTTGAAAAGTCTTATCTTGATTGACACGATTAGTGGCATAAAAGAATGTAAAACGACGGCCATCTCCATATGGAGTACTTGGTAAACGACCCGCAAAAGCAGAGCGACTTGGCATAGGTCCTAAGCCTGTAAACTGATTCAGTAAGTAATTGACTGAAAAGCCACACAGGATAAGTAATATTCCTAGGCTCATCCATAATATATAACGTGGGTGAATCTTCATGAACCTATCCTCAGTAGAAATCTCATTAAACTAAAGTGTCGTATGCATTTTGTACATAAAATATTTGAGTCTTTTTGAGGATAAGATTTGGTGCAAGAGGTTGTTTTTATCGAGGGAGCAAGAAGATGCGACTCTTGCTCCCGAAAAGACGTTTGTTATTTCTTGATATAGTCACCCGTACTTTCAGTGAATGAGCCCGCTAAGTCCACGAGTTGCTTTTGAATGTCTTCATTGTTAACCACCACACGCTGTAACTTTCTATGGGGATTTTGCTGGGCATGTATGGCCATGGGACTTTTGCCAGGTTGAAATATTTTTATTTGTGGATATGCGTTAGCTGCACCATCTAATATCTTTTTGAAATCTGTATTAGAATCCGCAATTTTATTGATTAAGTTTTTTTGTAACTCATTGACGTTTTG
This sequence comes from Chlamydiales bacterium 38-26, assembly GCA_001897225.1. GTDB lineage: Bacteria > Chlamydiota > Chlamydiia > Chlamydiales > Parachlamydiaceae > Neochlamydia. The sequence goes on along the minus strand of MKSK01000003.1, from coordinate 181,155 downwards.
TTTTAACTCCTCATACGCTTCGTCTGATGCAGCCTCAATCCAAAATTCCAATTTGTCTTCTTGTGGCTTATGCAAGGCAAACCGATCTCTTCCAATTAAACCCGTTGGATCTACCGCTCTAATGCCCTGTTCCAGATGCTCGTAATGGATCTTTGAACCGCCATAGCTTACAGTTCCCTCACGACCATGAACAAATAAAAATGGCAAATTAGTGCGTGGATTGATTTCAATTCCATACTTTTGCATGATGGCCTTTACATCCTTAGCCATCATGACTTTACCTGTATCATGTAAATTGTATCGAATACGTGGCGATGCACGTTCTTTATGACAGCAGGTGTAGAGAAGTTCACCTTCTTTATTGGTTTCAATGTAATAATGCAGCGGGTCATAGTGGAAAATCATGGGGGGGGGACCACCTCCATAAAGCTCATTAGCTAAAGCAGGATTGTTGGCACAAGCTTGTCGAATAGCCACTTCAGTTTCCGTCTCGTAGCCTATATTAATATCTAAGTCCGAGGCTCCATAGGAGGAAAAGACCTTAGAAAAGCCGTTATCTAAAATATCTTTCCGTAACTCTTCTGTCATCCCCTCTCCGCCCACAATGGCATGCAGATTTAATTTTCGATCTTTTAAATCAGGATCATTTTTGATGGCTTCTGCGATTTTTCGAATATTGGGTGGATATCCACATAAAACAATGGGTCTGTTAGGATCTTTGGCGACTTTTTTAATTATATTCACGGTCTTTTCGGCATAATCCGGAACAATTCCCACGTTAGCTGTTAGACCCTGCTTTGGCCCTGCCCCGGCAAGTGTCACACCGGTAGCCCACAACCCTAGAGCAAACGTATTAATAAGTACCACATCCTCTCTTCCAAATTTAGCTTGTTTGGCATAGGACATCAGTTTTTGAGTCACTGCCATTTCCTCTGTAGAACGCATCCACAGAGCAGGCTCTCCTGTTGTTCCTGTAGAACTATCCAATTGACCGGACGAAGGAATTTTTCCGTTTAGATAAAGATCTTCCACATTTTCAAACTTTTGAATGTAATTTTTCTTATCCGTGGGAGGAATGTCTTCAAAGTTTTTGGGCATTTTTGTCTTTCCCTTCTCTTCCCCCATATGATTAGCGATATGCACCTTATAGGCAGGCACTTTGTCATAAGCATTTTGATAAGCTGTAAGCGCGCGCAATTGTCCTTGTTTTTGTAAATCTTCATCGGAAGCACGGAGTAAAAAACGAAATCTAAATAAATCCCAGCTACCCGAGGTGATTGCCCACCATGCATCGACTAAAGCGCCCTTAATCCGTTCAATGAAGGATGTCACCTTCAAACGGGGTGTTTTAGTAGCGGGGGCCGTCTCTACTTTCTGTTCCACCATCTGAGTTAACTTTTCTGAGATCTTTTGCGAAACAAAGTTCTCTAACGTGTGGTCTTTAATGGCTTTGTAAATCTCTAATTTACTAACATTTAAACGTTTAGCTAAACTGTTAATATTAACATTTACAGTTTTTTCTACACCATCCGTAGTTACGCGTAATGCTGTCCACTTACGATTTTTCGTCGCCTCAGAAATTTTATCTTTTTTTGAGATGGCAATATTCACATCAGTACGACTCAATGTATTTTCAAAAACTAGGCGTAAAGTGTTCTTACCTTTACTGGTGGTAGACTTGTTTTTTATCTCAGAAGCAACTCCTTGTTCAATTCTACTGACTGGAACCGAAGATGAATAAGCAGGATCCATAATCTCTCCTCTGTAGCAAATAAAAAGTTTTATGATTTTACATACTTAATAACAATTATAACAAATCACAAATATTTATTAAAAATATTATAAAAAACACGCTTTTTATCATTAATTTTTAATTAATGTTTAAAAGACACATATAAAGTCTTGGAAAGAACGGTCTGTTATCGAGGACCTAAAAACAGCGGTTGTCATAATATTTTTTTTTTGACATAACAAATTTCAATAGGTTTTTTAATTTATTTAGGAGGTTAGAATGTCTTGCAATCAATCTTGTTCAAAAGGTGCTTGTGAATGTAGTTGCCATGAAATGCATGATCACCATCATCATCATGACGCACATGAACATCAAGACTATGCAGATGAATTACTAGAACTTGCTGATGATGCGTGGATGGAAGTTCTTATGGATAAAATTAAGGAAGAAATTTTAGCGCACTCTGGAGAACATCTAACACAGCTTGCAAAATTAGTTACAGCTACAAATCATGAAAGATGGAAAGATAAATTAGCTGAAAAATACAATAAAGAAAACTTTAGAGAAGAACTTCGTCAATTGATGCATAAACAGCATCCAAATAAATAATTCTGAATCCCAAGTTTTTGACCGTGATGATCTTATATTAACTGGATCAAATCTCGGCAAAACTTGGGTGTCTTTCCAAACTGCACCTTAAAATTCTTTCATTCTTTGCGCCTAACTGCTAGACTGACTTTATTTAAACTATTATTGATAGGTCAAGGTCTATTTCTTTCACTGTTCAACACGATAAACTTTATGTCGCTTCATTTGAAGCCTTTTTTTTAAGCCCAAAAGAAGAAGAAAAATCTAAATATGCACAAACTTTCACTGTAGATTTAAGAAGCTTTCATCACTACTCGCTTGAAGTAGCCTTAGAAATATTAATGAATATTCCAAAAAAAGTTTACGGTCATCCTCTTATCAATGAAAGCATTAGAAATTTCACAATCGAAGAGTATACGCTCGTAGATGGCCAAATCCCCCCTCATCTAATGTCTGCTGGCACTTTTGGAAATTGTTAAGTCACAAGAAGTGATGGGGACGAGACATTTGCCGCCCTGCGAAACCCTAAAGAGTTGAAAAAACTCACAAAAATCCAGGAGGCCATATCTCAACTCCGACATAAAATTAGCATGTTAAAGTCTTAAAATGTATACATTCTTGATTTTAATCGTATTTTCGTGAATGTTGACAAATAGGGATAGTCCTTTGAGGCCGCGTCAGATTCCGAAGATAAACTCAGGTGAATGGAACTCAAAATGCAACATGAACACCCAATAGTTAATAATTTACAGATGGGTATCCTGCATTTAATCATTAAACCATCTCAATGACAGGGGGAAAATTGAGCAACTCTTTCGATTGTTCTAAAATCCCTGTTAGATTTGTCAATCATATTCAAAATTTTGGAATCCTTATTGGAGTGGAGAAAAAAAGTCATCTCATTTCTCACGTTTCAGAAAATATTGAAACAGCCTTTGGGGTACCCGGCCATACCCTTCTAGGCAAATCGATTTTTTTACCAGAGTTAGCTCCCCCTTTAAAAAAGATAGCTTATTTCATTCAACAAGACACGCAAAAACTCTCAAGCCAAGAACCTATTGATACAGATGAAGATCATGAGTTGATCTTCCATAAGCAGGATAAATATGATTTGTTTGAATGGCTCTTCTTTAAAAAGAAGCCTGAAAATGAAATGAACAATTCCTTTCATAAAATTACCCTCCTTTATGAGAGATTGCGTAGAAGCGGGATGAGTACGGACGCCGTACAAAGCATTTGCGAAGAATTAAAATCTATCTTTCTCTTTGATAAAGTTTTAATTTATCGCTTTAGATCTGATGGGCACGGTGAAGTCATAGGAGAAGCTAGAGACGATTCCATGGAAGATTATCTAGGTCTTCGTTTTCCTGCTTCGGATGTTCCCCCTCAAGTACGAGAAACTTATTTATTAAATCCATTGCGTTTTATTCAAAATGCTTATGACTCACCAATTCAAATTCTTTCACTTTCTGATCAGCCCGCACTTGATCTCACAGACTGCCTGCTTAAAGGGGTTTCACCAGTGCATCAAGATTATATCAGGGCTATGAATCTTACAACCTCATTATCTTTGGCTTTAATTGTTCAAGATAAACTCTGGGGGCTTCTTTGCTTCCATCACAGAACTCCTAAAGAATTGCCTTACCCCGCGAGATCTTTAATCCATTTCACCTCTCAGCTCCTGGGAATGCTCATAGAAATCCATGAAGATGAAACTAAGATTAATCTAGAGTTAGAAGTTAAAAAAAAATTACTGCATATCGCCCATTTTGACGACACTAAACCCAAAGACTTTATCGATATTTTTATCACATTCACAACGAAACTTCTTAAAATTTTAAATGCAGATGGCTGCTGCATAAGCTATCAAGGTAAAATTGAAGTAAGCGGCAAAACTCCTCCGCTCGCATTCCTTCACGGACTCATTGATTGGCTTGCAGAAGGCCCTTTAATGGGTAGCGAATATTTTTTTACCGACCATCTCATTGAAAAATACCCACAAGTAAAAGAATTTATCCATCTCGCGGCCGGAATAATGGCTTATAGAATAAGCCCAGGGAAAAAAGAGATGATCGTTTGGTTTCGTGCGGACCAAATTACAAATGTACACTGGGGAGGAAATCCCAATAGAGCTGAGATGATGCTCTCTGAAGGCGGTTTATCTCCACACCACTCATTTTCTCTTTATGTAGAAACCGTCTACGGTAAATCAGTCCCCTGGCTACCTGAGGAGATTCTGACTGCCAACGAAATTCAAGACTTTATGAAAAAAGTGATCATTGAACGCTTATATGTCGAAAAGAGGATTATAGAAGGTGAAGTTCTACAATTTCAGTTAGCTGTTGATGCCGTTAAGAATGGGATCTTTATTCTTTCTTCAGATAAAAAAATATTGTGGTGTAACTCATATTTTTCTCAGGTTTTTCAAGATCAAGGCGATATCAAAGGGCATTCATTTGTTCATGTATTACAGAGAGCAAAAGCAGACTATTTATTTCCCGAAGTTGATGAACAACAAAATGGACTATGCGAACATGAGGTAGGTTTTGGAGAGGATCCCAAAAAGTTTTTAATGTTTTATCTGAATGCCTATACAATAGAGTTGATTGGAGAACGTAGATATATTGGGGTTGCTTATGATATGACCAATATCAAAGAAACAACAGAAAAATTAAAAAAACTCAATGAACAAAAAGACAATTTTTTACGAATGGCCGCCCACGATCTTCGAAACCCTTTGGCCTCTATCCTTATGTCTGCATCTATTTTAAAATCACAAAACGTAGAAGTAAATGCCGCCAAAAAGCTGAATGAGATTATTGAACGACAAGGACAATTTATGCTGGCAATGCTCAACAAATTTGTAGATATTTCTGTGCTTCAAAATATTGAGATAAACGAAAAAAAAGAACAAACCCAGCTTCAAAAATTTTTTGACGAAATTACCGCCGCTAACAAAATTCTTTTTGATGCTAAAGGAATTAATCTGAGAACAGCATTTCGATTTGAAACTCAAGAAGCGTTTATGGATCGCATCAAAATTAAACAAGTCATCGAAAATTTACTCAGTAATGCCATAAAATATTCTTATCCCGATACTACGGTTGTCTTCAAAGTACATGCCACTAAAAATCAACTTTACGTGGAAGTTGAAGATCAAGGGTTGGGAATTCCCTTAGAAGAGCAAGACCGAATTTTCATGCCACTCGCAAACCTATCCCCCAAGCCCACTGGGAATGAAAGTTCAACCGGTGTAGGTCTATCTATTTGTAAAAAAATGATTCAAAGCCTGCATGGGGAAATGGGATTTACAAGTACCCCACAAAAAGGCTCTAAATTTTATTTTAAAATACCTTTTTAAATCCATTTGAAACTAATCTAAATAATTGTAAATTCATCATAAAATTATAGCTAAATAAATAATGGCTAGAGATTGACAAAGCAAATCCCCAAAAACAAGTTTAACCTATGCAAATTTTACAATCCCCCCCTTCAGTCACTAGTTTCGATCAAGCATCACCCTTCATACAACTCCCCCAGGAGGTTAATCTAGCCATTTTATCCAATCTTTCACAAGTCCGAGATTTTTGTGCTACAAGGCTTACATGTAAACATTTCTATCAAATTTTTTCTGATGACAGTCTTTGGAAAATTTTTTATCAAAAAATTTATCCCCTCAGAAAATTTAACTCAACTTTTTCCTACCAAACACAGTTTCAAACACTGCATAAAATCAATCGAAACTGGGAGAGAGGTTTAGCAAATTTAGTTGAAATAAAAGCGAATTGTAGTGAAACCAGTTTTGAAATTGAAAATTCAGAAATCCATGCAAGAGGCCGCTGGATTTTCCATATTAATCGTAATCAATCGATAGAGGTTAGAGATGTAACCAACGGAACAGTTCAAAAAACTTTGGAAGGAATCAGTGGTGTGGATGACGTGGAAATTAAAAGTTCGGAACAGTTTTTAATAGCTTGGTTCGGTGGTTTCGAGTGTTGCCATGATTTAAAAATTTGGAGTTTACATGAACTTACTTTTTTAGGAACTGTAAAAAATTGTCTAAGAGATTATAAAATTTATGGCGACTTTATTATCGGTAAAGAATACGCAATGACTTACGACCGCTCTCCTCAATTAACCGTCTGGAACACAAAGGGAGAACGCCTTTTTTCTCTTGGAGATGCAAAATTTTTTGAAGTGACTCAAGAGCATTTGATCTGTGCAGATTGTAATTTCCTTAAAATTATAAGCAATAATGACTATACCCCTATAATGGAGATTAAGATCGATAAACCCACCTGCTTAACTGTATATGAACATCTTATTATTTTAGGTCATGAAAACGGAAAGGTCTCTCTATATAACAGATTGGATGGATCTTTTATTCAAGAGGTAGAGACTAATGTACAAACAAGGGTGATAGCAGTTCATGCAGACAAAGACTTTTTGATCATCAAATATACTAATGCGATAAAAACCTGGAACAGATTGGGTGAATCTTTTGCTTTTACTTTTGAAAAACTCAGTTATCCCTATTTAATCCAGAATGATTGTTTGTTTATGACTCTTCAAGATGGAAGTGTCGAAATTAGAAATATTCACGATTCTAAATTACTGCATCTGATTGCTCCTGGACAGAATGCATCTATAGTTAAGCTCTCGATTGATGAAGATCGAATGTTCGTGCAAGATCAAAAGTATCTGAGAATTTTTAATAAAGATACGGGTATTCTTCTTTTAAAAATTGCTTGTAAAGCCTTTGCGCTGGAAGGTAATCGACTTATTACATGGTCTGATCAAAAAATCTATATTCGCGACTTCTCATGAGATGGATTCATGTCTTTAAAAATGACAAAACTCATTCATTTTTCAAAAAATAATAGGATTTCTTGACATTTTTAATCGATATTCCTAGCATCATATTTTTTAATTGCTAGCGAAGATGAATCATACAAAAATGTTTGAAAAGGCTTAGAATTATGATAAAAACCCCGACGAATGCAACGCTAACACCTATTGCACCGACGAACTCTGAATTTTGCGTAGTGAATAGTCATAGTGATAAAAAAATCATAGAAGACTTAAAAAATATTTTCGTTAAAACTTTAACTCCCCTCTACGGTTCTCAAGAAGATGCAATCAATAAAATTTTATTAAGTAAAGATCGTGTATGCCATTTACTTTATGAAAATACCGATCCAGTAGGAGTGATAGTCTTTAAAAAAATTCTGACTGATGAATTTGCTGAGATGGGCATCAAGCGCAGCATAGAAATCAAATCTCTTTTTGTCGTTAATTCCGCCAACAATTCTGGCCGAGGTTTAGGATCTAGACTTTTAAATAAAGTGATTGAAGAGTCTAGAAAACTCCGACTCCAACACGACTCTCTTCATGTCACTGTCAGTGAAACAAAAAAAGAATCTTTAATGTTTTTCTTGAATAAAGAATTCGATATTAAATACATGTGGAAAGGTAGATATAAAGAGAATGTAATTGAATATCTCCTGTGCCGCTCGGAAAAACAAAAACTACAAGACAGTACAGCCCATCAAGCCGCTCTTCTTTCTAAAAATTTAAGCTCTCTACACTTAAACAGTGCAAATCCAAGTGAAGGTGGTTTAAAAACCGATTTAAGATTTTCTGCTAAAATTCTTGGACATGTTACAAACGCACATTGGGATGATATTCATGTTTTAAAATTACTCTCGGATGGCACTTTTATCACAGGATCAAAAGACAACACCCTGCGAAAATGGGACAGTAACGGAAAATTAGTACGCGTTGTCCTTGATGTTGAACCCATGGACATCGAATCCAAAAACTGGATTACAGCTATGGGTATATTAAATGATGAATATTGGGTAAGTGGTGAACGTAATGGTAGAATTAGTCTTTGGAATACAGCTGGAGACTATGTAAGAGATTTAAAGCCTCGGCTGCCCAAGCAAAAGCACATTAGCCATGCGCATAACGCTTTACGTGTCAATTGCTTTGCCACTGGCCTCAATAAGCAAAAACCCAGTTTCTTTATCGGGTTTCCTACCATTTTTGATGAATATAACTTAATAGAGGATAAAACCGTTTCCTCAACAGAGGCAAGTCGTAACGATTGGGTTTACTGTATACATCCTTTAAATGAAAAAAATCTTCTAACCGTTACTGCAGGATTTTTAAATATTTGGGACCAAGACTCAAAAGGCAATTGGAATCGCGGAAAAGCCTACATAAGAGAACCCAAGTCAGCAAATTCTCCTGGAGCATTGAGGAATAGACACCACATTACTTCCCTAACCCCCTTAAGCCATTCCTCCACACATTTTGGTATTGGCGCATTTGATGGATCTGTAAAAGTTGTGGATATATCCATCCCCAATGATAGTATTGTTAATCAATGGAAAGAGCACAAAGGTAAGGTCTGGTCTATTGAGAATATCGCTTCTCAGGTTATAGCAAGCGGTAGTGATGATGGAATGATTAAACTGTGGGATATTCGTGAAAGCAAAAGTGTCCACACGATAAAGGACCCTCTCGGAGGAGTCTCGACTCTTTTGCGGCTTAATGAAAACGTTCTAATTGCTGGCTCTTGCTCTAAAACCCCTTTAGAAAGTAATAAAGGAGCTCAATTAACTTTCTACGATATCAGAAAATAATAGTAAAATAATTCAAATTAAAAAAGTTAAAAAAAGAATACTGAAGGTTTTTATGAATACCGACTATAGCGGTTACAGTTCACGCAATAATGGCCGTCGCGCCTCTTATCCGTCAAATAATAACAAAAATTCCAACACTCTCGATGGAGATACAATCCCGATAAAAAAACAGTACTTTGACTTCATCGCAAATGGTAAAAAAACTGTAGAAGGGCGCATTTACAGCCATCCTTTTACCAAAGCAACTAAGGGTGATGTTGTTACATTTATCAATCAAAGTCAGAAAGTTACATGCAAAATTACTGAAATTGTTAAATATAAGTCTTTTAGGGATATGCTAGACAAAGAAGGTGTAAGAAATTGCCTGCCCGAGATTTCAACCGTTGATGAAGGTGTTAGAATTTATCACTCTATTCAAGGATATGAAGACAAAGCCAAAAAAAATGGGGTCATTGCAATACGCATTGAAAAATTTACTAAAGATCAGTTTAAGACAACCTCTAGCTATGAGGTGACTTTACCAACTGTCAAAACGCACTCTCCTGCTGCGCCTATATCTAGTCCTTCTAATGCGCCTGCCTCAGAAAAATTAAGGGTTCGAAGCGAAGATTATAAAAAAGAAGACGATAGGCAAAATCACGACAGACGTTCAGAAAATAGACCTGAACGCAATTATCATTCTCATGAATCTTCCCGCACAAGGTCACCAGAGAGAAAAAGAGATGAGCGTAGAGATAGCGATAGAAGATATGATTACGATCGGAGAAGTAAAGATTATCACAGCAGTAGCTCAGATAGAAGAGATAATTATCGATTTGACAAAGATTATGAGAGAGATAAATCTTACTCCTCAAGATCTAGTGAAAGAAAAGGCTCCTCAAGTCTTTACAAAGCTGATGCCCACGATCATTCATCAAAAAAACGTAAACGTGAACGAGATGAAGAATCATCAAGTGACGCAGAGCATAAGCATAAAAAGCAAAAAACCGAGGATTGAAGAGCTATTACTTTTCTCGTTTTGTTGGTGACCGCAAAAGGCTGGCAAAAGCATAAAGTTTGAAGTTATATAGTTCTTAATCTACATAAAGACCTACTTAAAGGATATAATGAGTTTTAATACCCTTGTAAACGCCTCAGCAAAGTGCAATCTTTTACCAGCGATTAATCAATTATCAGCCCCTTCCCAGCTGTCTAAGCGCACATACTCCAAAAAAGTTAAAACGTTAGACGGGAAAAGTTTTACACTCTTAAAAAAGTATATCGACCTTATACGTTCTGGAAAAAAAACTGTTGAAGGTAGAGTGAGGACGGGGTCTTTTCAGTTTGCGAAAGCAGGAGATCTCGTTTCATTTTATACCTATCAGGGCGATCGCATCGCTTGTCGTGTTGAAAAAGTAAATAACTATGATACATTTCGTGAAATGCTTAAGAATGAAGGTGTCTCTAATTGTTTACCCGATTTATCAAATTCTAATATTGATGAAGCGGTCCAGATTTATCATTCTATTCCTAATTATGCAGAAAAAGCAAAGGCATACGGCGTGGTGGCTTTACAAATACTAGTAGAAGACCCCCACCCCATTAAGGAAACAAAAAAACGCAAAAGAGATGTAAGCATTGATGCAAACAAAAAATCTGAATTAAATACGCAAAATAAAAAACCTAAAAACTAAATAATAATCGTAGGCTTTCTATGACTTGGCCAACAGTAACTAATAAATTACCTTTAAACAATACATCGATTGTTAAAGCTGAGCAATCCCCCTTAAAAGAGTTTAAGAATGTACATAACGATGATATTCATGCTTTAATTAGCCTAGGAAATAACACATTTGCCACTGGTTCAAAAGACACAACGATTAAATTATGGGATCACGATTGGCAAGAAATAAAAACTCTCAACCATCCAAGACTGAATAAAAATAACTCATACTACTGCCATTGGATCACAGCGCTCACGCTCTTTGAAGATGGAAATTTTGCCAGTGGCACAAGAGATGGCAGTATAGCCATTTGGTCTCCAAAAGGTCAATTACAATCCTGGCGTCAAAAAAAGCATCTAGGAAAGCATGTTTGCAAGGATCGAAATATATACCGGATTAACTGTCTACAACAATTGCCAGTTAAATCCAAACAGCACCTTTTTCTAGCAGGTCTTCCAGCAAGTCTTTCTACGTTAAAATGGACCTGGAATAATGAAATCAAAGAGGTTCTTTATACACCCGTTCATAAAAATGATTGGGTTTATTGTATAAAACAACTCAACGAAGATGATTTTTTTGTTGCAATAGGTTCGCACTTGCAGATCTGGAATAAAAGCGATAATGATGACGGAATCATACACCACTGGAAAAAGAAAGAAGACATCATAATAGAAGACCCCGATGATGTTATTAATAACCAGAGACCTCTAATAGCATCCATGGAATATATCACGGCTCATCAAATTGCTCTTGCATGTTTTACAGGTCATGTTAAAACAGTAGATTTTGAAAATGAAGTTTCTATTACAACCTCAAAAAAACATGAAGGTCGAGTCTGGACAATTGCTAAAACTAGTGACATTATATTTGCTAGTGGTGCAGATGACCATAAAGCTCTTCTGTGGGACATTAGACAAAAAAATCCCGCGTCTTTAATAGGAATGCATAATGGTAGGGTTTCCTGTCTACTATTTACTGATGATAAAACTTTGGTTGCAGCCTCATGTCCTGATAACTTAAATAAAGCAAAAGAAAGAGGTTCATTTACAATCTGGGACTTACGCAAGCTGCACACTTCAACAGAAAAAGATACGCCTTGAATTATTCGGTTTCGTGCGTTTAAAAAGTTACCATTCAAGGTCGCAGTTTGATTTCAAAATTTGTATCCAACGCCTGCACCCACCTTTATACAATTCGTACTTGGGTTATCTGACGTTGAACGACTTGGATCGGAAGTGTAGTACTGATAAATATGATCGAATCTTAGATCTAAAAACCAGTCACTATGAAAAGAGTAGTTTAATCTTACTTTTGAGGTACCGCCAGAAGGTTTTTTTGAACTATCTTGTTGGTGGGAGCGAGCTAATAAAAGTAAGAAGTTATATGCCCGGCTATTGGCTGAAATTTTATATTTTGGAGAGAAAAGATCTAAAGCGTTCAACTCAAAATCAAGTACCTTTTTCTTAGAATAAAACATAGGAGGTTTAAGATCTCCTAAAGTATAAAACAACCCAAACTTTTTTTTAAAATGATAGTCCAAGGGGTCTTTATGCACTCTTTTCATATAAATGGAGTTGGTTTTTCTTCGCCAAGAGATAGAAATTGTATCGCTAGAGCTGAAATTTTCACAATTTTGAGCCAGCAAATTCAGTTGTATAGAAAAAAGAACGATTATATAAAACGCAAATTTATACTTAAGCATTAACGCTCATGTGTAATCTTATTTGTTTCATAGATCCTCCCAAAGCTTTTGTATAAATTATTTAAATATTAAATTCAAGTTCCTAAAAACATATTAAAAAAAACAAACAACACAACATAAATAATAATATTGAAAAATAAATCAACTAATTTAAAATTATCTTAAATAAACATATTCAATATTTACTGAAAAAATTGCAAAGAAAACAAAATAAGATTCTTTGGTAAATTGGACACTATTCTAATTATCGATCACTTTGTTTGGAATGAGAGATGCACTTTCGTACGCAAGGCTGATTATAAAACCTTAAAATTGATAAACAAAGAATCATTATGATGCCGATGAAAATTCCAACACAGAATTGACAAAAGGAGTTAACGGTTTATTTTGATCGTCTTTACACATTAAAGAAATTGCTTTATGTGTTTCAATCACCTGTGGTAGCCAAAGTTTACTCTTATTCAAGAAATCATTCCGATTAGAGAAATGCAAAAAGAGGATTTTATGACAAAATCAATCGTTATAGGTGGGTGCGTTAAAATTCCCGACGGTCGCATAGGTCGCGTAAGAGAAAAAGTTAACAACCAGTATAAGGTGAGAGTCCGACGCAAAACAAGCGTATCACATCAATTTTTATCTTTTGATGCCAATGAGCTAAAGCCAATTGATTGTCCAAAAGGATGGATGAGCGTAGAAGGATATAAACGCTATCTTAAAGTTACTCTGCAAAAGATGAAGTCACGACAAAAAAATTAACAAATGGAAATCAATAATTTTCTTTTGAAAATTCAGGCATAAATATTTGATATTGTCGAACAACGATTTTAGCATGGTAATCCGGTCTAGGGATGAATCTATTTCATCTTTTCCAATCGTTGAGAAAGTTTTTCGTATGCGCGTGCGTGATTTTCAAAAAAGACAATTACAACTTAAGTTATAACTGTCTTTTTCAAATGACGAAATGGACTTTTAACTATTGGCTAGCAATTTTTTTTAGACGTTAATTACAGAGTCCCTTCTCCCACCTCAGTACGTATATATGCTAAATCAAAAGCTAGAGAAAAAGTGATTGACCTATGTAAAGCCAAGACATCTCTTAATTGCGCTAACCTCTTAGGTTCTTGATCAAATAAACAGACTGATAAAGAATTTAAAGAGGACACTTCTTTATTATAAAAATGATTTTTAAACCTCTCCCACAAACGCATAGCTGGTGAACTTGAAGGATTTATCACTGTAATATACCGTTGAATATACTCAGGATAATGATCATTAGTTAATTCCCTATCCCTTGATCGAACTTTAATAGAATAGTCATACCCGGAAGTTTGTAAATGATCTTTTATTTTTATAGCTATCTCCTCATTACTAGTGTCTTTCCTAAGTAGGTTAATATCAAATCTAGGTTGATACTCCACAACAGAGGGAATATTACTTAAAGAAAAAAATAAAGCTCCAATCAATGCAGGCAAACTCGACAAAACTGTGGCACATGCTAAAAATGGCACGGTGAATACTTTAAGTGCCACTTTAGAAATTTGGTTATGACTATCGCCTCTAATCCACATCCACTGACGCCCACAGAAGCGAAAAGGTGAAACGAGTAGCCTCTCAACCGAACAATGTCCTCTCCTGTTATCGGGGGGCAGCGGTAAGCGTTGAAGCATTGCAACTGGTTGCAAGTTTACCATAAACAGTCCTTTCTTTAATTTTGCTAATAGTTTTTATATCTTTCAAAAACACTCTACTGCACCTACAATTTTATTTAAATATATTTTAGTTTTATAATATGTGAGATAAGATATCTTAGAGCGATCAAGTCCAATTCATCCCTATGCTTTTTAAAAGCTTACTTCTTGATGAGTGTCTTTGATCATATTAAGAAAATTCCATGCGGATTAAAACCTTATCCTGGCATGATTCAATGAATCTTTTCTGTTGGCATTATAATCACCTATATTAGTGGTATTATAACCAAAAAAGAAGGTTGATGTTGTTTATATATGTAATAATTTTACGAATAGCTTCAGCAGAGATTAATCGGACTTTTTGTATCCGATGTAACGCCTTATAACATTTGTATTGATAGGAGGGATCATAATGGAGCATTTGTATAAAAAATGTTTGGTTTTTGTTCCCAACTGCATGATTCGAACATACTTCTACAAGGCCAACATGTCCGAATTAATAATACACATACATTTACAGCATTAGGAAATCAAACGTATGCAATCTGAATATTTCTAGTTATTGATTGCTGTCTTTCATAGAATTTAATGCGCAGGCGAACATCCATGCATCATAAAAAAAATGACAGTTATAACTTACGCTATGACTGTCTTATTTAAGTGACTCTAGCCACTGGAAATAGTTCGAACTTTTGACTGGTCCGGTCTTTCTTAAGAATTTTCAAACCTTTCAAAATTAATAGTTTATTTTTTTAAATATTTAATTATTATTCTTTGAAAATAAATCAAGGACGAGTTTTCTTTTATATAAGGTCGTGGGGAGAGATAGTAAATAAATATCAGTATTGATGAAATAAAGGTCTTCAAGCCGTTTTCTAAAAGTGTAGATGAACTGCCTTAAAACATCAAATTCAGGCATAAATATTTGATACTGCCGAACAGCCGTTTGAACATTGGTAATCCGGTCAATCGATTGAATCTGTTTCATCTTTTCCAATAGTTGAGGAAGTTTTTCGTTAGAAAAGCGATAAGAAATATCAGCGAGCGATTCATCCATCATTTTATGAAAAGGAAACTCAAAAAAATGTTTTAAGCTCACGTTCAAATCGCTGATGAAACTTAAAAACAGCTGATAACACTCTTTGTATATCTCTCCATGTCGACCCACTTTGAACTCCTTCTCACTCTGAATCATTTCAATTCCATCAACACAGTCATCTACCCGATGCAGGTCGCGTAAAAGTTGAATTACAATTTTGTCAAAGTCGTTATATACTTCAAATTGCATATGAAAATTTCCCTGTTGAAATGCTTTAAAAATTTCTACTACAGATTTCCAATCCCGTTCAAAGTCAGGATGATTGCGAAGGATTGGTGAAATAAAAAACGGTAATAAGGGTTCTATCTTGATCAAACAATTTCGCAGTATTACTCCTTTTGTTATTTTAGAGCTGTTTTGAATCTCAGGAATTACCGCGCGAATTGCTATAATTGCGTGTAATATCTTAATCCAAGGAGGAGCTATTTTTGGTAACTTTCCAATAATTACTTGAAGTTCTTTTGGTTTACTTAATTCGTAATTTTTCTTATTTCTTACATTTGTTACGACCAGAATTCCTGATGTTGCTAAATGATCAAGTGCGGTGATCAAACTTCTTTTAGAGTAACCTACCTCTCTAAGATCAGAAGCTGAGAATTGCATTCCATTTCTTGTCAAAAAATGTGTTAGCATATCAGCTTTTGCGCCAGGACCAAATAGATTGCGTAACCGAAGCATAAGCAAAGAGGGCGACTCGAGTCCCGGTAATAATGATTTTTCACTTATTCTAATTGCAAAGTCAGAGCGCTCTTCTGCGCTCGGCCATTTTGCTGATGAGACCGAGTTTAAAACTGCAGCAAACTGAGAAAAAGAGTGCATGACATCAGGATCCATATCTTTTAGAAAAGTACGTAGTCGACTTACAGAAATCCATTGATGATAACGTGAGGACCAATCTAATGCCTCATCACGTAAACGTGGATCGTGTTGGGCTATAATTGCAGTCAAAATAATGAGTTCTTCTGGTTGTATTAAGCAATTTTCATAAAACCTATCGGTTCCAGCTACTCCCAACTCGCTCCATGAGTTCCATGCGATTCCCGCAAGATAATGATCAAATTCTACTATCAAATTTTCCATTTTAACCTTCTAAACTATGCAGTGCTTCTACTAAACATCTCGCAAATTCTTCTGAAACGTCATGGGTTTGGCACCAAATTGCAGCTTTTTTAAGTTCCTCCTGGCTGGGATTTAATTTTTTTAAATCTTCAAAGTGTTTAGAATTGGGTCCCTGATCTACCGAGGCATATAATTTAAAACAAATCTGGTCAAATCTACTCGCACAATAGATTGTTAGCCCACCAAAGTGAAGGGGGTCTAAACGATCTTGGAATCCTTCCGGCAGGCCCATCTTCCATAAATCTGCAGGAGCTGAATTGATCCAATTCTCAGGGAGTTTGAGTGCTAATCCCACCTCTTTAATAGCTTTAAGTAGGGGCGCTGGTAAAGGATGGGCTGAAATAAGTACATTCTCATCTAGTAAAGCAACAATATCTAAGTCTTTCGTAGGTCGAATAATGCGTCCCAGTAGTAATAAAGCTCCTCCACCGATTGCCGCCATCTCATATTTCAACCCCTTGTCGGACAAATAAGAGCCCAATGTCTCTAATGCCCTATTTAACGTATTTGAATCCATATAACCTCACGATTCGTGAAGATAAACTTCACATTATGACAACTTCATCTTACTGTATTGTCAAATAAACTGCAAATTTTTGAAAGCATGCGTCTTGTTATTCAAAGGGAGAAGTGAAAGCTGTTGCTAAACAAAGACATAAAAGGCACTTAAAACTTTCGTCTTAAACGCCTCAAAAAACTCCAGCAACAAAGTTTACACCCAGCGCACTATTGATTCGCAACCTCAGATATTGAAAATCACCAATATTAGTGGTATTATGACCAAAAAAGGTGGTCGATATGTTAGAATCTCTTTTTGGCAATGCAGTGATTGAGAAGATATTGTTCTATCTTGTGGTTAATGAAGAGTGTTATCCATCGCAGCTTAAGGAAGTGTTTCAAACGCCACTTTTCAGCTTTTCAAAGAGGATTGGCGCGATTGGAAAAAGGTGGGGTCATCGTCAGTCATCGAAAAGGTAAGACCTTTACTATACCGATTCAACCCGCGTTATCCCTTCCTTAAAGAGTTGAAGTCATTTTTAGAAAGACCCTATGATGGGTTTCCTCAAGACATACGCGAAAAATATTATGAACAGATGACTAGGATACGACCAAGACGTCAAGGAAAGCCTTTATGATAGATTGGGAGAATCTCTCATTAAAAGAATTGGCTGATTATGTGTCGGAAAGACTCAGAAAGCGAGGTACTGAGACGATTCTTGTTGGTGGCGCTTACGTGATAATTTAATCTGAAAATCCTTATCATTCCTATGATTAGGATTATGAGAAAATAAAGTGTAAGTGATTATTCTAGTAATTGATCGTGGGCTTTCATAGGATTTAATGCACAGGCGAACATCCATGCATCAAAAAAAATTGTTATAACTTACGCTATAACTGCAAAGTGACTCCAGTTGCTGGATACACTTCGAACTTTTCACTAGATTGGCTTTTCTCAAGAATTTTCAACATCCTTAAGGCTAATAGCTTAGAAAATACTTGAAATTAATGTATCCTGTAAGATACAATAAGGTTACATGGATGAGATCGACATTGAAATCTACGAGACCGCTGCCGGAAAGCGACCCTTTGAGGTCTGGATAAAGGGACTCAAAGAAATTCATACCCGAGCCAAAATTTTGACTCGGCTGCCCGGTTGAAGCTTGGGAACTTCGGAGACTGCAAAACTCTGCAAGAAGGGGTATGCGAGCTTCGGATTCACTACGGTCCAGGAATTAGAATTTACTTCCAGGAATTAGAATTTACTATGGAAAGATTGGGAATAAAGTCATTTTGCTCCTTTGCGGAGGCGACAAGGGTTCCCAAGATAGAGATATCGAAAAAGCAAAGGAGTATTTGAAGGATTATCAATCTAGGGAGTTAGATCATGGCAAGAAGTAGAAAATATCAAGATTTCCTCATAGAGCAGCTCAAAGATCATGATGAGGCGGTTGCGTATTTAAATGCCGCTCTTGAAGAAAGCCTCAAAGGGGGTGAAGAATCCCAGCAAGTCTTCTTAATCGCCCTTCGGAATGTTGCTGAAGCGCAAGGCGGCATCGGCGCTCTAGCCAAAAAAGCCCACGTCGGCCGTGAAAGTCTTTATAAAACGCTTTCCGGCTCGGGAAACCCCAAATGGCATACCCTTGTTTCTTTATGTGTGGCTATGGGGTTAAACCTTAGATTAAGCTAAAATAATTCTTTAAGACTAGATTTTTTCCAGTCATAATATGGATATAGGCACAAATGAAACACAGCGAGGCTACTCACGAAAAAATGTGTGAATTGCTGATCGATGCTGCATCACAATTACGGAAAAAGTTGGCTATTGATGACTTATCATATAGTGTGCAACTTTCTCACTCGACAGATTCCAAGAAATACTTTTTACATAATGTTCTCAACGAATTCGACAAAGCCGTATTTAGCCTAAAGTTTGCATGTGGTTTTTTGGCGGACAATCGCAATGCTGCACAACCACAAGAAATAGATAAACCAATGAGCAGCAAGATTTTTCAGACAAAGATAGATGAACTAGCTCTCTGGAGGCGTAAACTTGTCGAAGTCCTAGCTGATTTAATTGGATTTAAGAAAGCGAATGTGGCTTCATACTACCACCACTATAACCTATTGCATGCACTCAAAAAAAAAAGAAGGACACGAAGGATCGAAGAACCTTCTGGGGGTGCACATGTGTCGGAAGGACTCAGAAAGCACGGCTTGAGACGATTCTTGTCGTTGCGTGACAATTTAATCTGAAAATCCTTATCAGTCCTACGATTAGGATTATAAGAAAATAAAGTGTACGTGATTATTCTAGTAATTGATCGTGGGCTTTCATAGGATTTAATGCACAGGCGAACATCCATGCATCAAAAAAAATGGCAGTTATAACTTACGCTATAACTGCCTTATTCAAGTGACTCCGGAAGTAGGATTCGAACCTACGACCAATGGATTAACAGTCCACTGCTCTACCGCTGAGCTATTCCGGATCAGAAAGCAGTATCTTACATAAACTGCCGAATTTAATGCAACAAAAAGCGGCAATTTTTTTTTGCCGCTTTTATTTTTTAGTAGTCCATGCCTCCATGGGGCATTGCAGGGGCTGTTTTCTCTTCTACGATATCAGCAATTAAAGCTTCTGTTGTGATCAAAAGTCCAGCGACTGAGGCTGCATTTTCTAGTGCACAACGTGTCACTTTAGTTGGATCTAAGATACCAGCTTTTATCATGTCAGTGAATTCACCATTCAAGGCGTTGTATCCTTGTGTATCAGGAAGTTTTTCGACTTGCTGTAAAATAATGGATCCTTCTTGACCAGCATTTTCTGCAATTTGACGAAGAGGTGCACTTAAAGCCTTAGCAATAATCTTCGCACCCGTTTTTTCATCCCCTTCTAAGCTGTCTGCTAATTTTAAAACGGCTGGAATGCAACGAACATAGGCAACGCCACCACCCGGTAAGTAACCTTCTGCAACGGCAGCTGCTGTCGCATGGTGTGCATCATCCACGCGGTCTTTAGTTTCTTTCATTTCAACTTCTGTGGCAGCACCTACACGAATAACTGCTACACCACCAGATAATTTAGCTAGACGTTCTTGTAACTTCTCACGATCGTAATCAGAATCTGTCTCTTCAATCTGACGTTTGATCAAAGCAGCACGCTCGTTAATCTTTTTCTTATCTCCAGCACCTTCAACAATCGTTGTTTCATCTTTTGTGACGATCACTTTCTTAGCGCGACCAAGCATTTCTAGAGTTGTGCTTTCCAGCTTCATCCCCAGTTCTTCGCTGATTAATTGACCACCTGTCAAAATTGCGATATCTTCAAGAATGGCCTTACGACGATCGCCAAAACCAGGTGCTTTCACTGCACAGATTTTTAATCCCGCACGTAGACGATTGACTACCAACGTCGCTAAGGCTTCACCTTCAACGTCTTCGGCAATCACTAATAGGGGTTTTCCACTTTCAGCGCAGGCTTGTAAAATAGGAATAAATTCTTTTACCCCTGAAATCTTTTTTTCAAAAATTAGAATATAGGCATCTTCAAAAACACAGTCTTGTGTTTCAGGATTTGTCATGAAGTAAGCAGAGAGATATCCACGGTCAAAGTTCATCCCTTCCACTACGTCTAGTGTGGTTTCAAAACCTTTAGCTTCCTCAACAGTGATGGTTCCATCTTTACCTACTCTTTCCATCGCTTTAGCAATAATTTCACCAATTTCTTTGTCATTGTTTGCTGAAATGGTGGCAATTTGCGCGATTTCTTTCGAGTCTTTAATGCTCTTACTGCGTGCTTGTAATTCCTTTACAACTGTTTTTACAGCCTTTTCAATTCCATGACGTAAACTTAAAGGATTGGCTCCGGCAGCTACGTTACGTAGACCTTCGCTGTAAATATACTCTGCTAATACAGTCGCAGTGGTGGTACCATCACCAGCTTTGTCAGCTGTTTTGCTAGCCACTTCTTTCACCATTTGAGCACCCATATTCTCGTGCTTATCTTCTAGCTCAATCTCCTTAGCAACCGTAACCCCGTCTTTTGTGATATGCGGCGTGCCGTAGGATTTATCAATGATTACATTGCGGCCTTTTGGTCCTAGCGTAACTTTCACTGCGTCAGCTAAAATGCGTACACCTTTAAGAATCTTTTGGCGTGCATCTTCTTTAAATTTAATGTCTTTTGCGGTCATAACTAGTTCTCCTTGAATAAATATTACTCTACAATGGCAATGATATCGTCAGCTTTCAGAATCACATACTCTTCGTCTTCCAACTTAATGTCTTGACCCGAATATTTTTCCATAAGAATGATATCTCCTATATTGACTGGAATCGGAATTAAATTGCCGCTCTTGTCCTTTTTACCTGTCCCAGTAGCCACAACTTCCGCTTGTTCCTGCTTTTTCTTTGCAGTCTCAGGTAGAAGAATTCCCCCTTTAAGTTTTTCTTCTTGTTCTAAACGACGCACAAGAACACGGTTTCCTAAAGGCTTAAATTTAACATTAAGATTCTGTTTTTCTTTCGTTTGTGTTTGTGCCATATAAACTCCCTTCGTTTGAAAGATTGATTTTTTGATTAATTTTTTCCTCAATATAGATGAGCCCCAAAATTTGCGCAAGTAAATTCTAGCAATCGAATTGTTTAACTGCTAATTTTTTACTTTTCCTGGCTTTTTTGCGGTTTTTTTCCCTATTAATAAAGCTAATTCATCAACTAATCCGCGAAATTTGCGAATTGCAGCTTCGACTGGAGCTGGAGAGCGCATGTCTACGCCAGCCTTTTTCAACATCTCAATAGGATATCTACTGGATCCCCCTTTTAAGAAAGACAGGTAATCTTCCCTCTCTTTTTTACCCCCATTAATCACCCTATCTGATAACGCTAAAGCTGCACTAATCCCCGTGGCATATTGATAAACATAAAAATTGTAATAAAAATGCGGAATCCGTGCCCATTCAATCTCGATTAGAGGGTCAATGACGACAGGGCCGAAATAGCTGGCATTTAACCTGGAAGACTGTTCTTTAAGTAGTTTAGGCGTTAAAGGAACATTCTTTTCTGCACTTTCATGGATGAACAATTCAAATTCAGCAAACATGGTTTGTCGGAAGAGCGTGGCCCGAATATCTTCAATTTGCTGATTTAGTAAGAAAATCTTTTGTTCTTTTGTTTTGGCATTTTTCACCAGGTGTCGCATTAAAAGATCTTCGTTAAAAGTAGAAGCTACCTCTGCTAAAAAGATGGGATAATCTGATTCATGGTAAGATTGATTTTTATGACTTAAGTAGCTATGCATACTATGACCCGCTTCGTGGGCTAACGTAAATACATCTCTTAAAAGCCCCTTAAAATTCATCAAGATATAAGGCATGCTATCATAACAGCCACTAGAATACGCACCAGAGCGTTTATTTTTATTTTCATACCGATCTACCCAACGTTCTTGTAACAACCCTTTCTTCAGTATGTTTTGATACTCCACGCCTAATGGAGCAACAGATTCAATCACAGCCTGCTCTGCTTCCTCGTAGGTCATTTTGATTTCGATATCTTTGTTCAAAGGTACATAGATATCGTAAAGATGAAGAGGTCCAACATCCATCACCTGCTCACGTAACCGCATATACTTGTGTAAGACGTCTAGATTATCATTTACCGCTGAAATCAATGCGTAATAGACATCTAAGTCAATGTTTTTTGGATATAAAGAGGCTTCTAAACAGGAATTAAATTGGCGAGCTCGTGCATTAAAAAGGTGGGATTGCACGTTTCCGTTTAACAATTCACACATTGTATTTTCAAATTCGAAATACTTTCCGTGCATACACTCAAAGGCATTTTTACGCAAAACGCGATCGTGGGAACGAATCAGCATTCCATAGGAAGCTTGCGTGACCTCGTAGTCATTCCCTTTGCCATCCTGCACCTTACCAAACCGAAAATCCGCATCGCTAATCGCTGAAAAAGCTTTAACTGAGGCCGTAACGGCTTTACCCGACAAAGCGAGCAATTCTTCTTTCTCTGAACTAAGGGTGTGTTTTTTAAGGCGAACGATTTTTTCTAAATGAAATTTGTAGTCTTTTAGAATAGGAGATGCTATCAATTTTTTTAGCTGTGCACTGGGCAAAGCAAGCAATTCGGGTTCAAACCATGCACATTCTTGATTGAAATCGTGCATTAAATAAGAAATTTGAGCAAAGGCTGTTTTAAAATTATCGTCAGCAATGTCTTCATCATGACGCAAATGTGCATAAGTGTAAAGCTTGGAAAGTTTTCTAGAAATATCAAAAAGAGTCTCTAGAGCACTTTTTAAGGTTTTGGCATCCTTGCCAAGCTTCCCTTTAAAACGCTTCAATTCGGGCCAATGAGGTGTTTTATCTATCAATCCCGCGGCTTTAAAATCTTTTTGCCAGGCCGATGGTGTTTTATAAAGAGATTCAACATTCCATTTATCTTCGTAAGCTACTTCTGAACGATTTTTTACCATGAATAACCTCAACTTGTATAAAAGGGATTAATATACATTTTGAGGAATTGTCTGTACAGAAAACAGAATCAACTAGTTCTGCTGGATGTGTCGCCTTAAATATAAATACTCCAAGCTATTGGTCATCCAAAAGTTCATCCCGAGCGATGAGGCTCTTGCACCATCAAAATTATAAAGGCTGGTCTGCTCTGAGCGATTATTTCCCATCCCGACTCCTAGTGCTAAGTAGAGAAGGTAAGCTAGCACCTTTAAAAGTCCCTGATCTCCTTTTATATCTGTATCACGTAAATTGAATTTTGTATGAAAATAGTTATAGATAAGATTGACGAAATATGGATTGCTTAACACGAACGCGAGACGGTTTGTTAAAGGATGATCTTTTTTTCTAACTTTTCTATCTACCCACCTTCCTAGTCCATAGGAGCCAATGTATCCGGCATAAAGAATGGGCATGGCAATACCCACAGACCAATCGTTAGTAAGTACACAGGCGATTGTAAATGCTAATAATAGGCCTGACCACACGATCGTTTTAACGTGTTCTGCTTTCAGCGTTGTTTGTTTGAAATTAAATGAATGCTCGAGCATCAGACTTTCCTCGGTATCATTTTGAACAGCATACCCACCCTCTTGTATTGTCTTTTCAAGAAGAAGAGCTTGTTTATCTATGCGCGAAAAAGTTCTTTCGCCGTATGCCTGTGAGGCAGCTCCGACTACGCCTAATGAAAAGTACGTAGCCTCATGATTAATCGAAGATAATATGGGAGGAACAATATTTGACCCGATGTCTAAAAACCTTTTTAAATTTTTTTTCCAGTTCGAATAACTCTCCGTAATCTCTTGTTGTTCATATCGTCTCTTGCCCCTTTTCATGAAATCATAACTTCTAATGATCACATCACCAATGGCCCGTACACCTGCGTAAGAAGTAACCATATATCCAAAATCGCGCCCAATATCGTAACTATCTAAAGAGCCTGCAGGATTTAAATAACTTCTTAATAAAAGAAATGTTCCAGTTGCAATTAAAGAAGTATAATAGGTGGATAGAAGATACTTATTGGAGTGCGAATCCAGACATAAACGATGATTAGGCGCGTGCAAAAGAGGCGGTTCTATAGTGGGAGTTAAACCATTGTGTGTCACTAAGTAAGAGGTAAAAAAGTAAGTTAAAACTCTTAGTACAGTTTGAGCAGAAGACATATGGGAACTGTCAATCTTTAAAACTGCTAAAATACTATCTAAGTTTAAGTCTACATTGGCAATGACAAATGAGCTTTCTGCGGCTGTGCCTGCCACGGCCTCATTTACTTTTTTCGCAAACTGTTTAGGAGAACAGTAATGCGCGTATAGCCTCAAAAAAAACCCCATGAGTACAGCACTACTAAATTCTACAACATAATGATCCCACTTTAAAGCATTCGTCGTAAAGACAATAGCATTAATCAATAAAAATATGGGCAAAACAGTTTTAGTGATTTTAGCAAATAATTTTTCTGTACGGTTAATGCGGTTATTTTTAGCGTTTTGCGTGCTAAAGTTAGATAATTCTTCTTGGGATGTTGCGTCTTTGAATTCTCTAAATGATGTTGAAAATGTGCTCATAGTGCGTTTCTGTTGCGTGTATATAAAATGTTATAAGAATGAGCTTTTAGGGTGCTTCAGCAATGGTGGCGTCATCATCCTGGTATCCACTAGGGCCAGGACCAAAGTGAATCGCTTGCAAGTTTTTGTTAGAGTCTGATTCAGAGCAGCTTGTAAAAGTTATTCCCAGTGTTAGAACTAACATAGACATGATAATTTTAGACATGACTGACCTCCTACTTATGTGCTCAACTTATTTGTATAATCTACCTCTAATAATTACAAGAAAAATATAGTTTTATTTTCATTAGTAGCAACGCTGGCTTTATCTTTAGAATTTGCTTTTGAAAATAGCTAGAAAAATAAGACCCATAAATTATTCAAAATGAAAATTTTAATATTAAAAAAAACAAAATGATTCATAAATTTCCAAACTTCTTATTGATATATACTAAATTTATTAATACAATATCTTTTAAAAATTAACTTGTCGCACTTTCAGCGAATACAGGATAATTGGATTAATTTTCGACGTCCCCTCAACTTCAAAATCAGATTATCCATAGATAAATTATCCTAAGTTAATTACAATAAAGGTTTTATATTATAAATTGAGCGAAGCCAAAAGATTTCATTTGCAGAATATTTGCTAAGGGCGTATGCATCTTTGGAGATAGTTTTTAAAAGATTGAACACAAAGGATGCTATGAAAAGAGTAATGGTTGTATCCGATATTGGCACAGCTTACAAGAAAAAGGTAGGCATTATGAAAAAACATACAGGCGTTTTTACAGTACAAAATGACAGAGGTCTCCACACAAGACCCTCTACAGAAATCGTCAAGTGCGCGTCCCATTACCGGTCTGAAGTCCACTTGATTTATCAAAAAAACTATGTGAATGCCAAATCATTGCTAGGTATTCTCATGCTAGCAGCAAATAAAGGCTCCAAGATTCAAATTGAAGCAGAAGGAGAAGATGCTGTTGAAGCAGTAGAAAGCTTAATTCAACTAGCGAAAAACAACTTCAACATTAAGTATTGACCAAGAGTGAATTTTTACTCTTCCTCAATTGCCAAAGTTCTATCAAGAACATCTTTTGTGCAAAATACTGGGGCATTGTTCATGAGGGCTAGGGTAATGCCATCACTAGGCCTTACATCTATCTCTACAATGTGACGGATGTCCCCAAGATCTTGTTCTAAATAGAGGCGAGCAAAGTAGGTTGTATCTTGTATATCATTGATTACAACCTGTTTGATGCGTACTTCATACCCGCGAAATATAGAGTTGATTAAATCATGCGTCAAAGGGCGTGGCTTTTCTACACCTGTCAAAAACAGTTGCAGATTCCTTCCAATGTTTGGATCTGTATAGATAGCAAAACGCTTCCCATAACCGTTTAGTACAATGACCGTGTAAGCACGAGTCTGCATAATTTTATCAAAGGAAAGTTGAACAAGTTCCGACAGCATAAAAAATCCGGTATTTGAATATATCCCCGCAAATCGTGATTCTATTGTTATCAATTATTTTAGTCACGTACGAATTTCTACTTTTCCATCATCATATCCAACAATAACACGGCCAGCGAGATGAATAAATAAACCCGATTCAACAACTCCCACAATCTCCCTTAAAAAATGATGTAGATCTACGGGATGATCTATGTATTGATCGAATTTTATATCGTAGATATAGTTATTATTATCCGTAAGATACAATTGACCTGAGGCATCTTGTCTTAATTGACCATGAAAACCTAGCCTCTCGATGCGATGGATAGTGGCTCTATAGGCAAAAGGAATAATTTCTACTGGAAGAGGAAACTTTCCAAGACGAGGCACCAGCTTATGCTCATCAACCACTACAATCATTTCCTTGCTCATACTTGCAACAATTTTTTCTCTCAAAAGAGCACCGCCTCCCCCTTTGATCATCTGCTTTTGCTGGTCTATTTCATCCGCTCCATCCACAGTTAAATCAATCGATGAAAGGGTATTGATGTCAATAATTTCAATGCCACCAGCTCTGGCCTTTGCCTCAGAACGCGCAGATGTCGCCACTGCTTGAATACGCAAGCCTTCACGGCATCGCTCAATTAACTTTTCAATAAAAAAAGTAGCTGTCGATCCCGTGCCTAGTCCAACCGTCATTCCCTCTTTGACAAAGTCGATAGCCGCATAACCTGCAGCTTTTTTTGCAATTTGCTCTTGGATATTATTAGGGCTTGTCATAATGTTACATGTTAAATTTATCCTTATTATTGGTATCCGTATGATTACATTACAAGAACTTTGTGCACACCTGGATCATCTCCTTCAGCCGCAATCTTTCAAAGATTACTGCTATAATGGTCTGCAATTTGAGGGCAAGCCTGAGGTCTTAAAAATTGCGACGGGAGTATCCGCTAGTTTAGCAACCATCCAAGCGGCCGCTGATTCAGGCGCAGATGCCCTGATCGTACATCATGGTTTATTCTGGAATCAGGACAGCCCTCAAATTTATGGTTCAAAAAAAGAGAAGCTACAAATTCTCTTCAACCATAATCTTTCTCTAATCGCATACCATCTTCCCTTAGATGCCCATCAAGTAGTAGGTAATAACTGGAAAGCAGCAGAAGAGATGGGTTGGCAAAATTTAGAGCCCTTTGCTCCTATTAATGGTTTGTATATCGGGGTTTGTGGAAGGGTAAATAAAATGCATCGTTTAAAATTTCAGAAAAAGCTTGAAGACTTTTACGAGCATAGTGCTAATGTGGCTTTCGGAGGAAAAGAAGAGATTGAAACTGTGGGTTTAGTGTCGGGTGGTAGCTATAAAATAATCAGTGAAGCGATAAATAGAAAACTCGATTGCTTTATTGCAGGAAACTTTGATGAACCCGTTTGGAACCAAGCCTTTGAAGAAAAGATTAACTTCTATGCTCTAGGCCATTCCGCGACGGAAAGAATAGGCCCGCGTGCTCTAGGAGAATATTTATCAAAAGAATATAAAGTCGAGCATCAATTTATTGATATTTATAATCCGTTTTAGAGTTCCTTAAAAGCCTTTAGTCACTCGGCCGCTTAAATTTCTTTCAGCTTTTGGAGGGACAGGCTTAGCCAAATCTTCGATCAAATGTTTTATGTATCGACTATGCAATTTTGCAGGATGCTTATTTTCATCAAACAAACTCACGTCCTTTCCTCTTAACTTAACGCGATCTTTTTGATGACGCGTAATCCAGTTTTTGATTTCCTCACTCCCCTTCCTGAGTGCTTCTTCTGTGACTAACTTTTGTTCTTCTTGAAGCTGATGTTTAAGCTTTTCTCGCGCTTTCTGAACCTGTTTACTTTCAGCAGCTTTATCATTCATAACTCCCCCCTCTTTCATCATCCTCCTTTTATTATATCAAAGTATTTTTTTAACAACAAAAAACCCCATCTACTTAAAATCGCTTAAAAATAAGTCCAAGGGAATATTCTTACCTTAAGGCGAAAATATTTGCTCCCTGTCCATCTAGTCCATTGACAGAAAAATACTTAAAACAAGAGAATAGGATCCATTCCTGCACTTTTCAAGGACACTTATGAGTAACTTAATTGAAACACTCACCGAACGCGGCTTTATTGATTCTATTACGAGTGAAGAATTAAAGGATTTAGCTAAACAGCCATTAAAAGTCTACTGTGGCTTTGATCCCACAGCGGATAGCCTTCACCTGGGAAATATGGTTGGTATCATGGGTCTCGCTTGGTTTCAGCGATTTGGGCATACCCCCCTAGTTATTCTGGGTGGAGCCACAGGAATGATCGGAGACCCCTCAGGAAAAACTTCTGAACGTCAGTTATTAGATGAGGAAACCCTCAAAAGAAATCTGACGGGTATTCGTCAAAATTTTGAGAAAATATTAAATACTAAATCTAGCACAAACCCACCAATTTTTTTAAATAATTACGATTGGTTTAAGGAATTTTCCTTTATTCAATTTTTACGCGATGTAGGAAAGTTTTTCCGTATGGGACCCATGCTAGCCAAGGAATCTGTCAAAGGGCGCATGACGTCTGAAGAAGGAATGAGCTTTACTGAGTTTACCTACCAAGTTCTACAGGGTTATGACTACTTGTATTTATATCAAAACTATGGGGTGAAAGTCCAGTTAGGCGGGAGTGACCAATGGGGAAATATTACTGCTGGTACGGAGCTTATTCGCAAAGTCACAGGTCAACAAGCGTACGGGCTTACATTCCCTTTACTGACTAGGAGTGATGGCCAAAAATTTGGTAAGTCAGAAAAGGGAGCTATTTGGCTCTCTCCAGAAAAACTCTCCCCTTATGAATTTTACCAATATCTGATTAGAGTGGCAGATGCGGATGTCATAAAAATGATGAGCATGCTGACATTTATGGAAATGGATGAGATTAGAAAATACCAAATGATGATGCAGCAATCTGATTATGTACCTAACACAGCACAGAAACGCTTAGCAGAAGAAGTGACGCGTATTGTTCATGGAGAGGAAAGCCTTCAAACAGCTCTCGAAGTGACAAAAGCAGCTGCGCCTGGTTCTAAAACAGCTCTAAATGCTGCCACACTTGAATCTATCGCTGGAGATATGCCTTCACACTCTTTACGCATGGACGATATTGTGAATGCAAAACTACTAGACCTGATGTGTCATATTCAGCTGTTAAGTAGCAAGAGTGAGGCTCGTCGCTTAATCCGTAATGGGGGAGTCTATTTAAATAATGATAAAATCGATGATGAAAACTTCATCATCAAAGCCAACGATTTGATTGAAAATCGTATGTTACTATTAGCCGTCGGTAAAAAAAATAAAGTATTAATACGTGTTACAAGTTAGCATTTTTCTCTGAGAAACAACCAAACTTACCAAAAAATATAACCTAAAATAAAAAATCTTCTTGAAACGAAAAGTTGATTGATTATGATAGGGCTTAAATGTCATAAGCCTAAAGATTGTATCATTAGGTATATTTGGTTTACTCTAAAGATTAAAGCCATTATACAAAAGATTTGTTATTAAATAAAAAAACGGGCCATAACGCCCATATTGCCACCGCACATTCAACTAAGGAGTTCTATTATTATGTTCACAGCCAGCAAGAAAAGTACGATGACGAAAAAGAAGTTGATTAATTCAATTTCACAAGAAAAGGGAATACACCCTAATGATGTGCGTCATGTCATACAGTCTTTTCTAGATAAGATGACAGAGTGTTTGTCAGGCGGAGATCGTCTTGAATTTCGTGACTTTGGAGTTTTTGAAGTTGTAGAAAGAAAGCAAAAAATTGGACGTAATCCTAAAAAAGCTGACCTACCTATCGTTATTCCAGCACGCAATGCAGTAAAATTTACTCCTGGCAAAAAAATGCGTAAACTAATTGAAAGACCACGTCATATCTAAAACTCGCATGGGAATAATGGATCAGGGCTGGCGTAGTTTCCCAGCCTTATCCAATCCCTTCTTTACAAAAACACCTAGTTAAAAACAGCTTGAAATATATCCTTTGAAAGGGTATCCATTCTCTTTATCCACGCGATTGGATAGATAATAATCCCCATGGAATTTTTAACCTGTTGAAGTTCATATTGAGCTTATCAATTTGGATAGAATTTAACCCCTTAAAAGGCAATTACTATGGATTGTGCTCTCTCAAGAGATTTATATACAAAAGACTACTCTCATAAAATTCTGTCCAATGAAGTCATTTTAACTGTCGAAAATCAGACCCTTAAACCTTCGCCGTTGAGTGCAAAAAAACCTAAAGCCCCACTAAAAACTATCATTGATCTCATCAATTCAACTCTTAATAAAAATATTATCCAAACAGAAAACCCTTTATTTAGGCAAAACTTTTATAATAATATACATGCTATCAATCAAAAGATTGATCGCCACAACCAAAGAATTAACACCAGCCTGATCGTCAAAATTCTTAAGATTTTTACACGGATTTTCTGCTGTCGAAGATTTAAAGAAGTTCACTTAGATCGCCTTCCTCTCATTCATTATTCTCCAAAGACTTTAAAGCTTACCGAGCGTTCAAGTACGAACGAAAAACTTGTCAATAAAGATTTAGAAGCTGAACACACAGAAACATCCTCTTCACCCAGAAACACTTCTCAGCTGCCTCCTTGCGGAAAAATCGCCATTCTACTAAAAACAGGTGGGCTTTTAGGAACTGAGATCCCTAAAGAATTATTGGAATGGCGCACTCCCGATGATCAATCGATTCCTCTAGATGAAAATGAGTTAATCCTAACTTTTATACTTTATGATCTAGCGGATGATGTCAAATCCTTATTATCCTCTTTTAGTTTTTACCTTCCTGTAAAACTCTTTGAAGATAAAAAAGAGGGGGATGTTATTGAATTGAAGCGACGAATAAACGACAAATGGCTGTTGTTAAGTTTTGTTATTGATCAATCCACTATTTATAAACGGCGTTATGTCAGTATGGAAAATAAAAAAGGAAAAAAGAGGAATAAACAAGAGGATACCCCTTTTCTTTTTGAAGATTTTTTAAAAACAACCTGCAGCCAGATTCAAAAAGATCTAGAAGGGGGTCGGCTAGGTTTTTCCAAGTCTTTTTTTGGAAATAAACAATCTTACGAGGGCTACACGTCTCAGCACAATGCAAAACTGTTTGTTTACAATCTTAATCAGGATGAGAACCTCCAAAATCACTTGTTCATTCCCCAAGACATCCGTTTATTTAGGCGAAAAAGACCATCTTTTACTGAGGCAAAATGGTCTTTTTCTAGGGCGAAAAAAGGTGCTGATTGGAAAATAGTATTTGCTATTCCTGGTATTACTCCTCAAGATCGTGTGGATATTGTCATTAATGAGATGTATTTTTCTCTTTACACACAGAAACCCTTTGAAGTCCCTCCTGACAATGAGACGATCAATCAAGATTATTCGAACTATAACTATTTAACCATTATTCCGTGGAAAATTTTTTTTGAACATCTCGATCAAGAGCAGCTCATGGATCAGCTGAGCCATTCTTCCGTAAATTTAGAAGACGGCTTGTTAAAAATTCAATATTCCGCCTCTTAAAGCCTAAATTGCCCCAGAATTTTGAATGTGCATTTAAGAAATAGTCAAGAGGAGGTAGTCCCAAGGCATGTCATTGCTCAATTGCTAAACGGATTCGAATGAATAACATTTTATAAAAATCGGCGTGAAGACCTTTTGTAAATCCTTAGTGGAAGGACTAGATTTAAGAAAAGAGACTGAACCACAACTTTTTTTTAGGGATACATGGATCGTTTACGAAGGCTAATTGCTTTTGGACAGGTTGAGAGCAAACGAAAAATCCATTCTCTGTGCAAAAGGGATTAAAAGATGATTGGCAAAATAGACTCGCTTTTATATATTAAAGGGTCTACTCATAAAAGGCACCCACAACTATGACATTTCCCAAGTTACTCATCTACTCTGCATTGATCCTATTCGGAATTATAGGCCTTGCAGCTTATTTTAAGAAAAATGTTAATCATCCTGAAATTAGTGTACACTCAACAGCCACTCCTCTACTCGTGGAAATTGAGTTAGACGAAAAAGCTCAATCCATCGCAGTCCTTCCTGCGCCTAAAGCTGAAGATGACATGATTCTCTCTGACAAGCTGGCCAAGTCTCAGACCTCTCTTGAACCTAAAATTCCACGAGTAGAGAGAACTCCACCAACTCCTTCAGTCGAAAATACAACATCTGAAAAAAAACCTCTTAAGCTATCTGAGGAAACTCCAGAAGCCGATCGCATTAATGAATTTTTTAATTTAAATGACCCAAAATTTCCAATTGTGGAAACAATCACTTACAAAAGCCGCGTATCCTGGCAAAAAGGTCGTCCAGCTTGGTTATCAGACTATGCCAATCATTACAAAACTTCTCGCCATTTTATCGCTCGCAGTCTGAATGGAAAACCCGATTATTTAAAACAAGATCTTGGAGAAGGCGCACGCTTCAACATCTTAAATCCCAACAAGAATATTCATTTTAATTTGATCGTCGACACCTCCCGGTGCAAGATGTGGTTTTATTATCATGATTTAGATACTAAAGAAAAAGTTTTAGTAAAAACATATCCTGTGGGCTTAGGAAGAGTTGATCACTCTAAAATCTCTGGCCTTCTGACTCCTCTGGGCGTTTATACACTCGGTTCCCGTATTGCCGTTTATTCTCCTAAAATGATGGGAACACATAATGGGACTAAAGTCGAAATGATTCGTGTATTTGGAACGCGCTGGATTCCTTTTGAGAAAGAGATTAGTCACACGACTGCTCCAGCCAAAGGCTTTGGCATCCACGGACTTCCTTGGGTTTCAAAAAATGGTATCCTAGTGGAAGATAAAGAAAGCTTAGAAAAATATGAAAGTGATGGTTGTATTCGTATGGCTACAGCAGACGTGGAAGAATTGTACGCCATCATTATTTCACGTCCAACAACTATTGAAATTGTTAAGGATTTCTTTGATGCCGAGAATAAATTACAAACTCCCGCAGATATCGCAAACAAATAGTATTAAATTAAATACGTTTTTTGTATAATTTTCTATCAGTTTAAATAAAACATTTATAATCAATCAACTATGGTGAATGTTTTGGATATTTTGCCCCATGAAAGACAAATTCAAGAATATGTTAAAACAATAGAACATCTTAAAAAACAGAATGATAATAACCCTATCTTCAACTCAGAAATCAAAAAACTCGAACAAAAAGTTGAAAAGCTAAAAGAAAAGGTTTATTCAGAGCTAACCCCTTGGCAACGTGTACAAATTTGCCGTCACCCTTCTCGCCCACACTCTATCGACTATATTCAGCATATCTGTCAAAATTTCCATGAATTATGTGGAGATCGGACCTTTGGAGATGATCATGCGATTATTGGTGGACTCGCCAAGATTGGTCCCATGAAATGTGTGGTCATTGGTCAAGAAAAAGGAAATGACACAGAGAGTCGTGTCCATCGTAATTTCGGAATGCTTAATCCTGAAGGCTTTAGAAAAGCATTAAGACTCATGCAGTTAGCTGAAAAATTTAGTCTACCTATTGTAAGCTTTTTAGATACACCGGGTGCCTATGCGGGTCTGGAGGCAGAAGAAAGAGGCCAAGGTTGGGCCATTGCTCAAAATTTGCGTGCCATGGCGCGTATTAAAACCCCTATTATTGTAGCTATTATTGGTGAAGGATGCTCAGGGGGGGCCCTGGGAATGGGTATTGGAGACGTGATTGGAATGATGGAACACGCCTATTATTCAGTGATTTCTCCGGAAGCATGTGCTTCAATTTTATGGAAAGATGCCAAGAAAAATGTCGAGGCAGCTAGCATCCTAAAATTAAACGCAGAAGACATGCTACATTTCAATATCATTGATGCCATCATTAATGAACCGCTTGGAGGAGCCCACCACGATCCTCAGAAAGCTTACACAAACATGCAACAGTTTATTCTGGAACAATGGCAGACTTTGCGTAATATTCCGGGGGATTTATTGATTGAACAGCGCTATCTCAAATTCCGGAAGATGGGGGAATTCAATACAATAAAATCTTCTCAAGTGGCACGGGTTTAGACAAGAGATCCTATGAGACAAATATTTAAAATTGCGTTCGACAAGCATAAAAATTCCTCTCTCATCGTCTTGATCATCTCAGCGATGATCCTCCTCACCTTTGCCTCGCAATTAGAAATTCTTGCTCTGGGTATTATCACCAAAAAAGGTCCTGATTTTTTTGAATTATTCGCACCATTAAAAGAAGGTAAATTAGAAAAAGTCGATCAAATTTCCTCGGGACAAGTGCAGGCACGTTTTCAAGAAATCGACACACAGCACACGGGTTTTATCACCCCTCAAGAAGTTGATCAATTTTTATTACAAACTAAAAACCGCGATATTATAGGCCAAGTGACGGGTTGGATTAATAAAATCCTGCCGATTAAAGAAAATTTGAGCAGCCTTGCCATTTTTTTAGTGTTTGTAGCTATTTTTAAAGCAATCACTCTTTTTGCTCATCGCTTTTCTACTCGGGTCATGGCCATCAGGATTAGTAGAGACCTACGTCAAAAATATTTTGAACATATTCAGACGCTTCCGATGAAATTTTATCAAGATCACAATATTGGAAGTCTATCTTCTCGTGTCATGGGAGACTCCGCAATGATAGCGGAGGCTATCAATGCCTGCTTAGTAAACTATTTACAAACACCTTTTACAGTCATCACAACACTTCTCTTGTGCTTTTATACATCCTGGAAGCTTTCTCTTATTATTTTTATCGGGTTTCCCTTGATCGTTTTTCCGATTGTTTTTTTGGCCAAACGTGTGAAGCGCATTTCCAAACAAATTCAGCAAAACCAAGAGCGTTTTGCTTCAGTCATTATTGACTTTCTTGCAGGCATTCAAACGGTGAAGCTATTTGGAATGGAAGAGTTTTCTCTCAATAAATATAGAGATCAAAATCATAAGATGGCCGCCCTCGAACAAAAAAGTGCCCGTTATGACCTATCTTCTCGCCCCATCATTCATACAATTGGAATGTTTTTTTTAGCTACAGCCTTAATTTATGGTTTGTACGTCCTACAGATGAGTGTTCCTGAGATTCTATTCTATTGTGGATTACTCTATGTGTTTTATGAACCCATCAAGAAATTTGCAGAAGAAAATAGCCATATTCAGCGCGGCATCGCTGCAGCCGAACGCATGTGTGAAGTTTTAGAACTCCGCCCCACGATTGTAGATTCAGATGGCGCAGAGACAATGACCCAACTTAATGACTCCATAGAATTCGATAATGTCTGGTTTCGTTACGGAGAGGATTGGGTTTTAAAAGGCTTAAGTTTTAAAGTAGAAAAAGGCAAAACAGTCGCTATTGTGGGACCTACTGGAGCTGGAAAATCTACCATTGTGCAACTTCTTCCACGTCTTTACGATATACAACAAGGAACCATTCGCATTAACGGTAAACCTATCCACACCTATACTCAAAAATCACTAAGGAATAATATTGCCTTTGTTCCTCAAAAACCTTTTCTGTTTCTTGATACTGTCTCAGAAAATATCTCTTATGGACAAAATCTTTCCAACGAACAAATACAACTAGCCGCCCGTAAAGCATTTGCCGAAGAATTTATTTTGCAACTTCCTCAGG
Source organism: Chlamydiales bacterium 38-26 (assembly GCA_001897225.1). Lineage (GTDB taxonomy): Bacteria > Chlamydiota > Chlamydiia > Chlamydiales > Parachlamydiaceae > Neochlamydia. Next base: position 145,137 of record MKSK01000003.1, on the reverse strand, counting down.
GGTACAAAACTGAATTATCTGAAACGGGCAAAAACTTATCTGGCGGACAGCAACAGCGCCTAGCCATTGCGCGAGCTTTAGCGAAAAATGCTCCTATCCTAATCATGGACGAAGCCACATCCTCTTTAGATACCATTAGTGAAGTGCATATTAAAAATGCCATTCATGAATTACGAGGTCAGGTCACACAAATTATCATTGCCCACCGCTTGTCCACAATCGAAGATGCGGATAAAATCATTTACCTTGAAAAAGGTGAGAAAATTGCAGAAGGCACTAAAGAAGAACTCTTGAAATCCTGCCAGGGCTTTAAAAAAATGTGGGATCATATGCTTCATTCTACATCTAAGTGATATTCAAGCATTCATGACTCCCCGTTTGTCTTTTATTCTTTCTCTTACAACGCATAGAGATAGGTATGACTCTGATTGCTTCTAAAGGAAGGATGAACGATATAAATATGAAAAGAAGGTCTTATTGAATAAAGAAATTAAAGAGAAATTCTAGTAATTGATGCTCATTCAGGTGAAAGATTCAAATTAAAAAACTACTGCCATGTATGACTTAAAAAATTATAATGAATTATAATTTCACAATTTATTTTTGTCCAAAAAGTCTATCAAAACCTTTCCATAACATGGGCTACAAAAGTAAGAATCTGTACCACCGCTAACTTTAGGTAATTCCATACTTGTAAATCTTTTGGTACCGCAAGAAACACAATTTTCATAGGCTAAATGCGTCCTTCTGTTACCTTTAGAATCCTGCCAATACATAACTAGGAAAGATGGATTCTCTATGTTTGCATACATAAAAAAAGGTGAGATTTCTGCAGATATTTTTGCTTCAAAGCTCATGAGTTACTTCGTAGTGAGAATTTAAAACTTGAATCATACTAAAAATTCTAATAATTAGCTAGTTAGATCTATATGGAGCTCTTTTTTTAGCATGCAATTTCCATCATTAAGCAATCGGTAGAGAATAAACCAAAAATAAGCAGCCTATTAAACTCATCAGCTAATGATATGTCTAAGAGAAAAACAAAAAAGCAAAATTAGCTAATGAGTTGTATCACTTTACCAATTTTGAATATTTAAAGGCTCCCATCCTACAGATTTAAGTTTAGTATTGGTAACTCGTTTGTTCCCGCCATGTAATGTCTGCGTGTTGCAAGAGTTCCATTGCACGAAAGGCCATGCATTTTGCTCACAAATGGACTGATAAAGAGCTTTTCTCTTTATATGAATGTCATTACAAAGATTATACACGCCTTGTAAGGAATTTTTCATGGCTAGATCAATGGCCCTCATGATTTCCTCCAGATGTACCAAGTTTGTATAGTTTTCACCTGTTCCTGGAATCTGTTTGCCTTGCATTTTTTCTACACGATTTGCAATGGAACGACCGGGGCCGTAAATTTCACCCAAACGAAAGAGACAAATCTTATGATCTTTTGCAGCTTTTAAAAGAGTTTTTTCTGTGGCCAAGAGGATTTCCGCCTGAGAATTATGGGGTTTGGGTTTGGATTGCTCATCCACCCATTCTCCTTGATGATCACCGTAGATTGATGTACTACCTGTATAAATAATTTGCTGTCCATGACAAGGCCTTAAGGCCTTGACAAGCATCTCAGCAGAACCTAAATATGTCTGAAGATAATCAGAAGAATTGTCTGGAGCCACGGAGAGTAGAATCACGTCTTGATCCTTAATCAACTCTCTCCAATCGTCATTCAAAATGTACACTAAGTCAGCTATAGGTCTTAGCTGGTAAGCTTTTTCCAGAGAACGGGTAGTGACCGTCACTTCATGTCCTTCCGCCTTCCACTTTAGAGCAGCCGCTCGACCTACATACCCACAACCAATAATGCAAACTTTCATCGTGTGTTTTTTTAAAAGGTTAGAGATCGCCTAAGCTGCGTCCCGTAGTAAATGACTAGGCCGTTTGGAGGACACCTAATTTCACAAAATAAGATTTCAATTCCAAATTCTCGGCCTTATCAAACGCTCCTGATCCAGCTAGCCATTTGACATATTCTTTAGGAACATCTTTTAGAGGAACACCTTGATGTTTACCAAAGGGCATATGGTGGATTTCACGAGGTTTATTAATAAGTTTCAGAATAGTCTCAATATCCAAATCATCCGTCATGTGTGTAAAGACTTGATGTAGGACGATCACATCATCTAAAGCTCTATGCGCATTATTTTGCGCAATATTATAAATTTCACGCAAGAATTGTAATGTGTGCCGAGGTAAGTCTGGGCGATAACGTCGAGCCCATTTTAAAGAATCTAAATACTGCCAATTTGGCATCGATAAGGAATGGCGACTAAATTCATGCCTGAGGAAATGACTATCAAAGCCGTCATTGTTATGAGCAATCAAGACGACCTCACCCTCACAGAACTCAACAAATGCTTTCCCTATTTCTCCAAAATTAGGACTATTAGCCACCATTTCATCCGTAATGTGGTGAATAGCTGTGGATTCAGGCGGAATAGGGAATCCTGGATTTACAAGCATTTCAAAAGATCGATTTCGCACGGGATCAAAAGCCGCTATTTCTATAATACGATCTTTTTCAGGTTTTACGCCTGTGGTTTCTGTGTCGTAAAAGATGGGTCGCAAATTCATCTATCTGCATCCATTTCATTAGCTTTTTTTACAATCTCTGAAAAAGTAGCTGTACCAGAGACTACAGCTGCAATAACAGGGAAAAAAGTTTCCGTTATAACTTTAATGGAGTTGATATACCCCCCAATGATTTCCCCTGAAACTTGACCTTCAATAGCAGGGAGTACCACTCGGTAAAACACAACCTTAGCTTTTTCATCCATTCCAAAACCTGGAATATCGATTTCTTTATTGAATAGATGTAAAAGGCGCGCCACTTCAGGAATTGTCTTACTTTCTAAAGATATCGGGATAAATGCCAATAGCTGGATTAACTCACCATCATCGATAGATCTTAAAAAGACTGGAAACTCCTGGTCCTGAACTTTAAATAAAACATATAGTTGATCGGTTTCAATTTGACGTTTAACATCAATGGATTGACTCGTCAGGTAATCATATAAACTATCTAAGGATAATGGAATCATGAACATAACCTTTTAAGTAATTAAAAACCCATATTAGGAGTAAAGCCTGAAGAAGGTTTTTCTCTCGTTACATCGGGATTATTGATGGAAGGAACAACAGAAAATTCATCCTCACGAGGCATGCGATAACAAGAAGCCAAACTGCTGCTAGCAACAATCGCAAGAAGGAATAGAGTTAAGTAATTTCTGGACATAAGACCTCAGTACTTTTTTTTGCTGGATGATATCTAATTTTTAGTTTTTTGGAAACAAGATATAATGAATGGATTTCAATAACTTGTTGTTACGCGGCATCCAAGAGAGAGATTTTTATCCCCTTCTCAATGAATAGCTTCCTTCATATTTTTATACCTAGAAGTGTCTCAAGACTTCTTAACCTCCTCATTGATGGAGAAAGAGTTAGGACGATCCGACTGTAAATTTCCTAAGTGATAAACTCCGTTCATTGATTCCCCTACAATCATCCGCTCTCCTTGAATATCTAACAAATAAATCGTTGTTCTCGGAGACAGAGTTCTGTGTTCAATCACCTTGATGAAATTGCCCCCATTTAAATGCTGAATTTTTCCATGTAAAATTTTTTTTAAAAACCAAGCAACAATTAAGACCCCACCCACAATCAATCCTAAAGTGGACAACATATTAATGAGTTCGTAAAAAAAACGGTCTTCTTCCTTCTCATTCGGATGAATATCAAAATAATTTTTGTGTACTTTTACATCACTATCTTTTTGAATTTTAGGGATTTCCGGTGAAGACTCCTCTATCGCAGTGGTTACTTCCTCTTGATATTGAAGGCTTTGCGATAGATTTTCATCTCCATGAGCGATTGAATTGAAGGATAAAACGTTCAAAAAAACACATAAATTCAGTAAAAAAAATTTCATAAACACTTGATGGGTTAGAATTTAAAAGAATTGAGCATAGCATTTCAATATTTTTTTGAACATTTTCGTGTTTTTCTTTTGTAAGCTTTTTGCTAATATCGCGTTTTTAAAGAGCAACAAGTATGCGGTCTCGTACTTACCACTTTCAGAATAACTATAGCCTGATTTTTCAGTTTATAGTCAGCGAATACTTAGCTGTTTGTAAGGTATTTCATTTTCTTGAAAAAGATGGGGATCACAATAACATCGAAACTCTTAGACACCATCTCGTCAAACTTATCGGTCCACAAGATGATCAACTTCATACGTTCTCAGGCTATGTGGATCACAGTCTGCTCACCCAATTACTTAACACGTGCAAATACTTTTCCTTTAGCGACCTGGACGGAACTTCAGACGCTGAGAAACTGTATCTTCAATCTGAAAAAGCATACAAATATTGTTTCCAAGCGTGGAAAGCCATTGATGAATTTACCCCTCCCTTACAATCAAATATTCATGGATACCTCACTAAAGCCCATGAATGTCTACAAAAAATGGAACGGTTAATTGGAAAATTGTTCTTGCAATTTGAAGATGATGAAACCATACTACTCTTTCTGCTACAAAATCATCAAGAAATGGATGATGTTTTTAAAAAGCCATTTGTAAAAAAAATATTTTCGAAAATATTTAATAAAGGTGTATCAGCAGCTGAACACTATATTCGGAGACAGTATAGTAAAAGAGGATATGATCAATTGATTCCTCAAGTGTCTGAAGCCGCGCGCGAACTGCAAGAAAAAAACTAAACCATGAATACATCTCTGCAAAGTGAATTTAAGGAGCTTTTAGCTCTTACCCAAAACTATCTTATTCAGGAGTTTTCCCCCCAGCAATGGATTGAAGTCGACAGTGAAAGCTATTCGTATTTTCGTTCTTTTGCGCAGCTGAAGAAGCAAGAAGCCCCTAAAACGGAGGCTCTAAAAAAACCCATTGAGCCCCAAGTTACAAAAATTTATAAGCCCACAGAGATAAATCCTCCCCAGCCGGCTGCACAAAAATTGCCACCTAAAAAAGACCTTCCTTCGTCCCAGAAGTTTGAAAATAATCCTGAAATAAAAAAAGTGTTAGAGCCCGTCTCTGTTGAAGCACCTAATCGTGTTTCAAAGAAAATTCAAAGTGACCCTCTGCCCTTGTTGGAAAATCACGACCTATCAGATCTTCGAAAAATAATCTCTGAAAAATTCCCGGAACAGAAAATCTTAGATTATCCGCCTGATGATACAAGGGCAAAAATCGTAAAAAATGGATGGAAGAATAAGATTAAGGAAACCAAACTTGTATTGCTTTGTCCTCCCCATTATCATCAGCATCCTTTGCTCACCCATCTTCGTCATGCTATTCAAGTGACATTTAACACACCCACAGAAATCTCCGATGTGAATCTTGATTCGGAAATAAATCTAACCCTAGCCCTAGAAAACTTAGACGTCTACATCCAAGACTTTAGGCAAAAAGCCCTCTTGTGGCAAAAAATCAAACAAATTTTGAAACCCTCATAAGCGCATGTATTTGCCATGACTCGTTTTGCCTCTGTCCTCTTAGACCTAGCTTTAGATAAAGCTCTAGACTATCATATCCCCGAGGAACTACAGCCGCTAGCCAAACCCGGCGTGCGAGTCGAAGTTCCAGTGCGTAATCAAATGCAGCCTGGTTACATCCTCTCAATAAAAGAGACCTCCTCCTATTCTCAAACAAAACCCCTCTCACGAATTTTATCTGATGGAGAGTTAATCACAGCGGAGTTATTTGAGCTAGCTCTTTGGATGGCCAAATACTACTGTACCCCTCTTCGGCAAATTCTCAAAACTCTTTTGCCTTCAAGTATTCGTAGCGACATGCAGCATAAACAGCAATTTTACGTGATGCGAAAAAAAACCCGTGAAGAACTCAGCGAATACTGTAAACAGATTCGTAATAAATATCCTGCTCAGGCAGAAGTCATCGATGTCATGCTTCTGGTGAAGAAAGGTATTTTACTCAGTGAACTTCTCGAAGAATCTGAATCCTCGCGTAGTTCAGTGGATGCCTTGGTAAAAAAAGGATTTTTAGAGATTGACATTGTACGTATCGATCGTTCTCCCCTCGTTGATGAAGAATACTTTCGCACAAAACCTAAAAAGCTTACCCAAGAGCAACATGAAGCTTTAGAAAAAATTAAGAAAAGTTTGACAGATAAAAAATTTGAAACGCATTTACTATACGGAATTACGGGCAGTGGAAAAACAGAAGTCTATCTACAGGCAATCGAACATGCACTAAAATATCAAATCGGAACGATCATGTTAGTGCCTGAAATTTCTCTTACAGCGCAAACGATTGAACGCTTTCGTAGCCGCTTTGATGAAAAGATAGCCATCCTCCACCATCGCCTAAGTCATGGAGAGAGATTTGATGAATGGCACAAAATTCGCCGTGGTGAATCCCCTATTGTAATCGGAGCAAGATCTGCCATCTTTAGTCCAGTTCCTCGTTTGGGATTAATTATTGTCGATGAAGAGCATGAGCATACCTATAAGCAATCTGAGGAGCAACCTTGTTATAATGCACGCGATCTTGCCGTTATGCGTGGAAAGATGAATCAAGCGACCGTTCTCTTAGGAAGCGCAACCCCCAGTCTTGAAAGCTATTTTAATGCTATAAATAAAAAATACACTTTGAGCAAATTAACAAGCCGTGCCGATTCAGCACGTTTGCCTTCAGTCACCATTATTGACATGAAAAGGGAATTTGAAAAAGCCAAAGGATTTACAAATTTCTCGGATAAGCTCATCGAAGGACTTAAAATCCGCATGGAAAAAGGAGAGCAGAGTATTCTTTTTCTTAATCGCAGAGGGTATCACACCAGCCTTCTTTGTCAGCATTGTGGTCAAACTGTTAAATGCAAGGATTGCGACCTTTCCCTCACCTTTCATCTGGGGGATAATACTCTTGCCTGTCATCTGTGTGGCTACACCATCAGTCCACCTCCAAAAGAATGTCCACAGTGTGCCCATGCTAATCCTTTAAAATTTCGAGGTGTAGGTACGGAGCTGATTGAAAAAAGCCTGCATGCTCTGCTTCCAGGCATACGCACAATTAGGATGGACGCAGACACGACACGTCATAAAGGCAGCCATCAAAAACTCTTAAAAGCTTTCAGCAGCGGCAAAGCGGATGTTTTGATTGGAACGCAAATGATTGCTAAAGGTTTACATTTTCCCTCAGTGACGCTGGTGGGGGTTTTGAATTGCGACGCAAGTTTAAATATCCCTGATTTTCGAGCGTCTGAAGTAGTTTTTCAATTAATCACGCAAGTTTCTGGACGTGCAGGTCGAGGGCAAATTCCTGGTGAAGTTTTCCTACAGACTTCTATACCGGATCACTCCACAATTGTTTTAGCAGCTTCTCATGATTATGATAAATTTGTAGAGGAAGAATTGAAGATACGACAAATGTTTAACTACCCTCCTTATACAAATATGATTAAAGTTTCTTTTTCCGGAGCGGATCAGAAAGCAACCTATGCCTACTCTAATCATGTGAGGACCTATTTGATGCAAAGACTCCCCCATGGATTTGAATGGCATGAGGTCATTCCTGCGGGCTATGTAAAAGTCAAAGGGCAATTTCGGTATCAGTTTTTAGCAAGAGGCAGTTCTATCTATGCCTTTAGTGAGGTGATGGGGGAATTTGTCAAAGAGCAAGGACCCACCAAAAAATTTAAGATGCGTATAGATGTCAATCCATCCTCCACTTTTTTTTAACTCATGATTGTGTTTATCAGAGACACTTTCAATAATCAGAGAAATATGTTCCTTTATAGACTAGAGTTAACATCGTTTTCTAGTCCATCGTCTAATATACTGATCAATTTTTTCAGACGCTCACAAGCCCCTGCATCGTGAATGCTTTTATAGGCTTGACGAATGAACTTGAATGCTTGGATTTGAGATAGAAGGGAGGTAATAGCCGAGGCAATTTTCTCTGCTTTAGATAATTGGTCATTTTCGATGTAATAACGCACATCCGCAAGGACATGCTTCTCATTTTTAAAAACATCCGGAAAACTAGCACACACCCTCTCGTATTCCTCTATTCTTCCTTTCTCTTTAAAGTCAAGAGCGGCATTGACTACACAACTTTCCCATTCCATGAATTTTTTTGAATGAGATAAAGCCACTATAACAGTCTCAATATCCCCCGCTTGTGCAGCATTCCAAACGATTCTAGCTATTGCCTTAAACGAAACTGTACTCATAGGCTCTATGTACCTAAAATACCGTATGGATTTTCTTAGCTCATTTTGACTTATAGATCCATTGATGATTTCTAAAGCAATTTTACCCGAACGATCCTCACCAAAAGGCATACATTGAATATACTTTTCTGCTTTATATAAATCCCCAATCCTTAAAAGTTCTAGACATAAATCGTAATATGGATCTGTATGAATACCATGTATCTCTTGATGAGTAAGTTGCATCGCTTGATCTAATGATCCAAGTCCTATCTTGGATAAGAAAATAAGCGCTCTAATTTTATCCACGGATCCTGAAATTTTGGTTAGCTTTCTTACATGGTGAATGGTTTTTATACACTTAGATTTAACATCTAAATTTTCCAATAGAGCTATACAATTATATTCCTTAAGTATATCATAGAATGAATTCCAAAACATTTTGTCTTCTGCATACGAAACGCTCCTCCATTCTTCACTCCATTTTTTACAGGTCAATCCCATGATGGCCTGGACTCCATGAGTTGCGCAGGAGAAGATGTAAGATTGTAGCTCAGGAGGTAGTTGGCTAAAATTCTCTATGCTATGCATTTTTCAAAATCTTGTATTGTTTTCAGTGAAAGTAAATAAATAAAGAAGTCTCTGCTTAGACCTGTACAATTTCTTGAAAATACAGGTTACTAAATCATCTCAAAATTCGGATTTTTACATACACCAAATTTTGAAATGATCCATCAAAACTCATGTGAGAATAGGATAAACGAAGATATGAGCGCCCATGGCACGACACTGGCTCGTGACAAACTCCTCGTCATGAAGACCATCTACTGTTTTAGCGTGCGGAGGGGCATCACCGATAAGAATGATAGAGTGTTTGGCCTCTTTATTCCAAGACAAATGCTCCTTTGCCGCTAGAAGGGCATCCAACACAGCTTCAGGATGATCTCCCCCTCCATCGACTTTTACCTTCTTTAAATTCTCAATAAGTATACTAATCTCCCCCGTAAAGTCTGTGGTGACTCGATGCAAATAAAGGTCATCTAAATCACGATATTCTAGCAGAGCAAAACGCAGAGTCTTCCCCTCTTTATTCCCCGCAAGCTTTGCTTGTTCTAAAAAGATTGCAAGATTTTTCTTAATTTCAGCAATATCATTGGACATACTAGCTGTTGTATCCAACACTAAAGCGACGTCAATGGATTGACCCGGCAAAGTATTTTCCTTGGTATGCTCAAGCATTTTATTAATGAGTAGGGGGAGGTTTTTTGGATCTTGCGATAAGCCCATAATCCCACCGGTAGATTGAGCTAACTTTCTCATTGCCGTTAATGCATGTTTCCACGAAGGCAAGATGATATTTTCTTCATCATGCTCAAAGTCTGTGACAATGCTAAGCTGGCCATCTTTTTTCAAAGTAATGACATCCCCTGCCCCGAGTCTTCTAAGGATTTCGTTATGTTTTTTTAATATAACCTCTTTTACCGCTTGAAGTTCAAGAGCATGTTCCGTCTCGATTTTAGGTTTACCTAGCTGCTTTTCGATCGTATCTAGGTGTTGAAACATTTTTGTGAGTTGCTGGTTTGCGGCCATAAGCATCTCCTTGCGATCGTCATGAAATTCTAAGGCATTTTCAGAAGGAGATATTATAGCTTTGTGTTGATCCATCTCTTGTATTAAATGAAGAAATTCAGGGTCTGTTTCTTCAAAAGGAATAAAATTCCTAAGAATGATTAAAGTGCCATTCTCATTGCCTAATTTTAATACTTTACCGAGGGGATAGTTAAGTACGTTATGTTGAAAAGGAATAGATGGAATAATAGTTTGGCAATAGGTTTGAAGCTGACATGAATGTTCAGGATGATAGGTAATGGTTGTATTTAGACAACTCTCACCATACGAACCTATCGGGGGTCTACAATCGTGTTCAGAAACTGCGGAAGATGGCATATTAGCGGCTTTAGCGCCAGGAAACAAATTGCAAATTTTAGAAAGCGCATGATCCATAGACTTCCATTGAACTTTAACACCATTCCAGATCTTAGCACTCACAGCAATGCCTATATCCATCAGAGGTCTAACAACAACTTTACCAAAGATATATCCTGGATGATTAGGATTAGGCCCCTCCTGCATATCGTATGAAAAAGTTGGAACAGTAGTTTCATTAGGGCACAAGTAGTATGAAGAACTAACAACAGTGTTTTCTCTATTGCTTGGATACATTTTAACATTCTCCTGAAAAGGTTCTACAAATTAAAGAATTGGGAAATATTTCTATGAATTCTATTTTCAAGTTTTTTCATATCTCTATTAAGAATGATCAAATTTTGGGATCAAAGTAGAGCCTACATCGCCTCTTGTACATAGTATGCAAGTTTATTGAACGAGATTAAATTCCAAGCTAGGGTGGAAAGGAGTTTATGAAAGGCTTTAAGTCTTTTTAACACCTCTGGATTGGCTACATGACTAAATTCGTCATTATTTAATAAATTTTTTATAACCAAAACCTTAAGTTCATCATTCAGGGTTGAATAACTAATTTCAGCTTCCTCAAGGATATTTTGTCTAGGGACTTTTTTTAATCGGTCTTCGTGTCTTATTTCTTTATTAATATCTTCCATTTCGAGTGACAAGTTCATAGGATATTGAATTTTATGATCCATCTTTTTTTTACATTTGCTGTATTCGATGACTTCGAGTAAAGCTGCAAAATAATAAATGGGAGGAAAAATTCCAGGATCTAGCTCTTGCATACCAAGAAAAAAATTGTCCGAAAACTGAAGAGGTCGTTTGTCAAAATACTTCACATTATGCTTTATATACCTAATCGCATTTTCTATATGTGCTCTCATCCATTGATGACACTGCTCAATGCTAAGTTCTTGGACACCTATTTTGGTTTTGCTAAATCTAATAGGAGGCTTATAGAATGAACCCGCTAAATTATATATATTGTAAATGTCATTATTATCAATTGGATGAGGACGAGAATTGTTTACATTCTGTTTTCGATTTAGATTATGCGAAAATTTAGGGGGAATTTTTGAGGAGACCAGGTCTGTTTTTTTTGATTTATAATAACAAAATTCCTTAAAGATTATTTCTATAAAATTATTAGATTCTAAGGACTCTAATCGAAATTTTTCCATCAATTTCCATATATCAGGGTGATGATTTATAAATTTAGATCTTTTAAAGAAATAAGCTATACCAATGCTATTCACCTCCTGATAGCGAGGATTGATACGCTGCCCATCTTTATCTAACCAGTTAGGCCATTTGCTTTTCACAGAGTTAATCAATAGAGGAATACCCTCAATGGCCACTTGAAGTCTAAATAATGTAGATGTGGGTATCCTTGTATAGTTCTGATCCACTCGACTAGCAAAAAAATTAAAAAAAAAGTTTAACGGCTGTACTTGTTGAGCAAATTGAATTTTATAAAAAGTTTGACGTATTGCTTTTAAGTAAGGCCTCTCAATTTTTCTTTCTTTAAAAAACATCTGAGGCGCGCATACCATTTGAAGGCTATGTCTAAAAAATCCCCACGACTTAATGACATGATTTTGCCAACGCCTTGAATTGCAAAATGTGAAAACGTGTGCAAAACTAGCGAGACTGGAGTAGACCAAAGAGGCAATTGCTTCAGCGACAGCCACACAGGAAGTAAGAACAGAAGTAGAAAAACAAATCACTTCTACTAACCGGGTCGCTTTGCCACATTGCGCATAATCATATAATGTATGGGTCCCTTGGTGCATTAAACTACTTAAAGGGGTGGCGGGAATATGATCATCCGTATTGAAATATGTCGCAGCTATTTTTAAAGGATTTAGACTCATTTTAAATTTTCCATTATATAACGATAATGTGAAAATACACGAACTCTGTATTTCAGGCAAAAGCATCTTTTGAATTAATGAATTTAAAGTATTTTTTCCATTTAAGAAAAATCAATTAACCATTATAATTTTAGCATCAACTAATAATTTGGAGAATTTATTCATGCTACCCATGGTAAAGAAAAATAAAAATGCGTCCGATGAAGCATCTTGCTGTTCAACAAAGAAAGATTGTTGCAACACTTCTACCCATGAGGTTAGTCATGAAAGCTGCAACGCTGAACAACTCAATGAAGAAGGCTCTTTTCACTTTGATTACGAAGGGAACAAAATTCACTTTATCAGTCTAGGCTGCCCGAGAAATTTAGTGGATAGCGAAGTGATGCTAGGTATTCTTTTAAAAGCTGGTTACGAAGTCACAGAGGAACTTGAGGAAGCAGATTTTTTAGTTATCAATACTTGCGGTTTTTTAGAGGCTTCTCGAAAAGAATCGATGGATACTGTCAAAGAAACACTCGCTAATCGAAAAAAAACAGCCAAACTTGTCGTAACAGGCTGCATGGTCCAGACCCATCACGATGAAATGGAAAAACAATTTCCTGGCATTGACTATTTATTGGGTTCTGGGGATGTGCAAGGTATTTTAAATGCCGTCCAATCCACACAAAAAGGAAAAATGGTATCAACCGCCCGAAGCTTTTTAGAGAATGGCGAAATTCCCAGACAAATTTCCACTCCTAAACACTACGCGTATCTAAAAATTGCAGAAGGATGTCGTAAGCGCTGTTCTTACTGTGTAATCCCAACGATAAAAGGACCTTTAAAGAGTAAAAGCCAAGAACAAATTTTAAAAGAGTTCACGCATTTACTCAATGAGGGTGTGCATGAAATTATTTTAATTGCGCAAGATCTGGGCGATTATGGAAAAGATTTGGGTTCAAAAAATCAGCAGGCATTGATTGAACTTTTAAAATCCATGTTAGCCATCGACAAAAAATTCTGGCTGCGTTTGCTCTATCTTTATCCCGATGAAATCACAGATGAACTCATTGCATTAATCAAAAGCGATCCTCGTATTTGTCCTTACCTGGATATGCCTATTCAGCATATCAATAATGCAATGCTAAAATCCATGCGTCGCGCTACCTCAAAAGAAGATATTATTCAAACGATTACGAAACTTAGAAAGGAAGTTCCAGGTGTCGTCATTCGTACCAGTTTGATTGTTGGTTTTCCTGGTGAAACTGAAGAACAATTTGAAGAACTTGCACAATTTATCCAAGACTATCCCTTAGATAATATCGGTATTTTCAAATATTCTAGAGAACCTGGTTCTCATTCCTTTGACTTGCCCAATCAAATCGATGAGGATGTTAAAGAGAAGCGCTATCATCGACTAATGAAAATACAGCAAAAGGTTATCAAAAAACTTAACAGCGCGTACATTGGTAAAAAACTCCCTGTTGTCGTTGAAGGATATCATCATGAAACAAATCTATTAATGGTAGGGCGTTTTTATGGTCAGTGTCCTGAAATTGACGGACAGATTATCATCAATGATGGAAGAAAAGTAAAAGCTTTTGGTCAGCTCTATACAGTGGAAGTCACTGACGTAGCAGGATATGATCTTGTCGGACGCGTTTTGTAAGATTATCCGAGTCTATTCCATAATTTCCCCGACGCTAGCTTAATTTTGATGTCTCCTCAAAAAGAGCTAGCGTCAAATACTTCATCAACATAGAATTAGCGTTAAGAATCAACTGATTGTTGGAGTGTTATGTTTAGGTGGATTAGACAATATAAAGAAGCAAACTCGCAAACAAAATATTTTATTTTAAACTGGATCCTTTATGGTCTTATGCTAATCGCTTCTACAATCTACGTTTACATCCGTCTAGACTATGTGAGAAGTGGCCATCAAGCATCTCCTAAAGCAGTTCACTCAACCCTTCAAAAGTAATAATTATGAATTCTACAAAAGAAAATGAGACCATGACAACAAAACCTGAATATCATCAACATGAGGAATTTCAAAACCGCATGAGGAAGTTATCTGAATTGAAAAGTTTAGGTATTGATCCTTACCCTCATCAATTTACTCCTACATCTAACGCCCAGGACCTTTTAAGCAAATACCAGGATCAGCCTGTAGGTCATAGCGATGAAGCCTTGCATGGACAAACTCCCTTGGTAAGCGTGGCTGGACGTTTGGTACTTTTTCGTTCAATGGGTAAAAACTCATTTGCGCATATTCAAGATGAAACGGGACGTATCCAAGTCATGTTTAATCGAGATACCACCGAATTGTGTGGGTACTCTCCAAAAGCCGAAGAAGGGGAAGAAGCTCTCTCTGCCTATAAAGTCATTGAAAAAAAGATAGACCTAGGAGATATTCTGGGGATCGAAGGCCACCTCTTTCGCACAAATAAGGGAGAGTTAACAATCTTTGCCAAAAAGGTCACTCTTCTTTGTAAAACCCTGCTTCCTCTTGCTGATAAGCACGCAGGCTTGGCAGATAAAGAACTGAGATACCGTAAGCGCTGGCTGGATTTGATCAGCAATATGGATGTGCAGCAAACCTTTCGGCTACGTAGCAAAATTTTGCAGTTCATTAGACAGTATTTTCAAAATGAAAACTTTATTGAAGTCGAAACCCCCGTTTTACAAAGTATCTATGGTGGAGCAGAGGCACGTCCTTTCGTTACAACCTTAAATGCTCTAGAACAAGAAATGTTCCTGCGTATCTCCTTAGAAATTCCTCTCAAAAAGTTAATCATAGGAGGAATGAACCGGGTATTTGAAATTGGAAGAGTTTTTCGTAATGAAGGGATTGACCGCAATCATAATCCTGAATTCACACTGATGGAGGCGTATGCAGCCTACTGGGATTACAATGACATGATGAGACTGGTGGAAAATCTCTTTGAAAAACTTGCGCTTGAAATTTATGGAAAGACTCAAGTGCCTGCTGTCCTATCAGAGACCGGTGAGGAAATCTTCATTGATTTCAAAGCTCCTTGGCCCCGACTTAAAATGAAAGAAAGTATTCAAAAGTATGCAAATCTGAACGTCGATGATTTAACTGATGAGGCCATGAAAAAACTCCTCTTAGAAAGTGGACATGTAGATCAGAAGAAAATCGCTGGCATGTCGAGAGGCCTTCTGATTGCTGCTTTATTTGCGGTCTTTGTTGAACATCATCTGATCCAACCTCACCACATTATCGATCATCCCATCGAAACAACTCCACTCTGCAAACTTCATCGTAATCAAGCGGATAAAGATCTAGGTATTGTTGAGCGTTTTGAAAGTTTCGTCTTAGGTCAAGAAATCTGTAATGCCTACAGTGAGCTGAACGACCCTATACTTCAAAGATCGCTTCTTGAAAAGCAAGCGGATCGCCGGGATGCTGGCGACGAAGAAGCCTCCCCTCTGGATGAAGAATTTATAGAAGCTATTTGTCAAGGAATGCCGCCTACAGGTGGTGTGGGAATTGGTATTGATCGTCTTGTGATGTTGATGACGAATGCACATTCTATCCGTGATGTGTTATTCTTCCCTTGGATGAAAACCCAAGAATAACGCAGAACGTAAAATTTCTTTTGTTTTTTTTATCTGGATTCCAATCCTGGAAAGCAATCAATTTTTAACGAAGGTCTTAAGAGGATCTTCGTTAAAAAATTTATAGAGAAAATGAAAGTACTCTAAACTTTTGGGAATAAGTCTATACGAACTTTTTGGTGCAGAAGCAAGACATAAAACGTTCTAGATTGAAAAAGTCTAAGGGACTTAGATTTGACAGTTGCAGAGTAATGGCTTTAATGCTTTTCTTCTAATAATCTCAGCGCTAACTGTTCACCATTTTTAGTCAGAAAAATTTCATCATCGGAAACTTTTTTAATAAAGTTGGCTTGGACAAGCAATTTACAAATAGCATTCACCCCTTTAGGATTAATACCTGCTAGTTTTCCTATTTCATAACGATTTAAGGGAGTTTGTGTATCGCCTAATGCTTGTGCTGTCTGGAAGGCGCAAATAATGAAACGTTCATCTTGTGTGCGTGCTTGTGTCATGATAGCCTCACTTAGTTTCCATTTTTTTTAAACGCGCACCTTTAGGTGTATCTTCGATGGCATATCCTTTTCCGTGAATAAAGTCACGTAGTGCATCTGATTGCGCCCAATCTTTATTTTTTCTTGCTTCAATACGCTTATGTAAAGCTTCCTGAAGTTCAAGAGGAATCATTTCTTCTGCTTTTTCAAATGTTAACACACCTAAAACTGTGTTAAAAGATTTCAAAAGATTTAAAACTTCTACTGCTTCATCGACACTTATGCTTTGTGTATCGCAAAGAGTGTTGACCTCACGTACTAAATCAAAAATGACAGCTAAGGCAACCGAAATGTTCAAATCATCTGCCAAAGCTTCTGCAAACGCTTGATGCGATTTATCTAACAAAGGTTTAATTAAACCTTTATTTTCACCACTTTGCACATCCAAAAGGCGTTGAATAAAGTCATTGATTCTTTGGAGAGCGGTTTTTACCCCATCTAAACCAGCAAACGTAAAGTTGAGCTGGGTTTTGTAATGGGTTTGCATTAACATATACCGGACTTGCGCTCCCGTATATCCTTTATCTAGTAAATCTCTAAGGGTATAAAAATTCCCTAGGCTTTTGGACATTTTTTTATTATCAACAATGAGATGTTCGGCATGCATCCAGTAACGCACAAAGGTTTTATCGCTGCAAGCTTCTGACTGCGCAATTTCATTTTCATGGTGAGGAAACATGTTATCAACTCCTCCACAATGGATGTCGATTGTTTCTCCTAACAGTTTCATAGCCATTGCAGAGCATTCGAGATGCCATCCCGGACGACCGGGACCAAAAGGGCTCTCCCAGTAGATTTTCCCATCTCGTTCTTCATCGTAGTGTTTCCACAAAACAAAATCAGAAACATTGTCTTTATCATATTCGTCAGACGATACTCGATCTGAAGCCCCTACCTGCAATTCGTCCAGTTTAAGGTGAGATAGACAACCATAACGAGGAAAATGACGTATGGAATAATAAATGCTTCCATCCCCTCCCTTATAGGCAAACCCTTTCTCTATCAAAACCTGAATCATCTGAATCATATCCTGAATGTAGCTTGTCGCAGCAGGATACTCTTCTGCAGGTTCAATGTTAAGGCTTTTTAAATCATCAAAAAAGGCCTGAATAAAGGGTTTCGTGTACTCTTCTAAAGTAATATTTTTTGCTATGGCGCCTTTGATTGTCTTATCATCTACATCAGTTAAATTCATCACCTGCTTCACATGATAGCCAAAAAACTTTAAGGTTCTTCTAAGCAGGTCTTCGAAAATATAAGTTCTGAAATTGCCTATATGCGCATAATGATAAACTGTGGGTCCACATGTATACATGCGGACCTCTTTGCCTGAAAGAGGGGTAAAAATTTCTTTAGTTCTTTTTTCTGTATTGAACAACTTTAGGGGTATATTGTTTAACTTTAATTGCTCTATCATATTTCCTACAGTTAAATAATCAGTTTTCATGGTGAACACTTTAATCCTCTGTGGATTTAAATGGATAAATACATTGCACTTTCCAAGTCACCATAGCAGACAAGCAGATTATCGATTATACGAAAGGATTTATTAAAACAAAAGGATGGATCATTAAAAAAACGTATTTAAACCCAACTTGCTCCCTAATCACGTATGCGCATAAGAGATTCAAGTTGGGTGTAGAGATTCGAACTATTTTGCAGGTTGCAAATCACCATTTGCTAGATATTGAGATTCTAGCTGGCGATAGTTGACTTTACCCGTTCCCATAATGGGAATTTCATCCAATTTCTGCACAGATGTCATCCTAATTAAATTACTGAATCCACATTCCCTCAGCGTTTTGTTAATTTCATCTAAAGATACATCAAAACGTGTAAACAAAAACAACTTTGTTTTTTCTGCTTCAGACTCAATCGAGCAAACGGCGAGGGATGGCCCTTCATCACTGGAGGTTAACCATCCTTTATCATGGGCCGATTGGAGAAGAGAACTTTCAATAGAACCAAGACTTACCATCTCGCCTCCGATCTTCACAAATCGTTTCATGCGGCCAGAGATCGTTAAAGCATTTTCAGCATCTAAGTATCCAAGGTCACCGGTCTTATACCAGTCCTGTCCTTCAATCTCAATAAATGGGCTAGTAGCTCCTGGATTAATATAACCTGAAAAAACATTAGGTCCTCTCACAATAATCATCCCTTGCGTATCAATGGGCAATACCTTATTAGTCTCTGGATGAATGATCTTTATCTCCACATGCCCAAGAGGTTGACCAACTCCTTTACTGGGTCGTCCTGGGCGATTAAATGTTAGAGCAGGAGCACACTCTGTGATACCATATCCTTCAATGATGCAGGCTTTAGGACACAATTTTTGAAATAGGGCAAACAAATCCGGAGGTGTTTTTTCCGCACCTGTGGCGCAGAGACGCATAGTTTTTAATTGTTCAGGTTTAGCAATTTTTAACATCCCCTTAATGAAGGTAGGAGCTCCACAAATCACAGTCACTTTCCACCTTTCAAAAGCGGAGGCCAATCCCTTACCATCGGTGGGGTTAGGATAGAAAGCCGTCCTAAATCCTGCTAGAATTCCATAGAGGCTACTAATCGTAAAACCAAATGAGTGAAAGGGAGGTAAAATTGCTAAAAGCACATCGTCACTATAAAGTTCGATGCTGTTTAACCCATCTCGTTGATTGGCAAGTATATTATGATGAGAAAGAGGAACCCCTTTAGGCATACTTTCTGTGCCACTGGTAAACAGAAGAACTGCGTGACTGTTGGGGTCTTTATTTAGTACATTAAATTTTTTCAAGATTGTCTTAGTGGACTGCTTAGACCTCCAAAGAGCCAGCAACTTTTCTTTAAGTCCTAGCTTAGGGCGTATTTCTTCTAACATTAAAAGTTTATCTTCTATGCCATTAAACTCCACATTTTCTAGACGGTCAATAAAACTCCAAGCAGATAAGACAACCTGGACGTTTGAAAGTTCCGCGACATATTCTAAATGGCGAGGACCGACTGTCCAATTAATCATTAGAGGCACTTTACCTGCTAACTGGACTGCCAAAATCAGTAACGAAGCTCCTGCAGAGGAAGGAAGTAGAATTCCTATATAATCGCCTGGCAGATGTCTGATATATTCGGCTAGGAGGATAGCGCGCAACTTCACATCTGCAAAGGACATAATTCCAGTTCGATCGTCGCCAAACGCTGGGTTCTTTCCCATTTTTGCACAAGTATTTAAAAAAACCTCGGGTATCGTCTTTCCAGGGGAGATTGTAACTCTTTTTTTACTGCCTTTTACATCCCACTTCTGATTGACAGTTGCGAGTTTGTCTGGTTCTTTGGATATAACAATCTTATGATCTGCGTAGGCCATCAATTTATTTACGGTCGTCAGATCAGGGACTAAGACCCCCTCCACATCAAAATCATCCCTCAAGAAAGCAATCAATTCCGCCATATCTAAAGAATCAAGTCCTAGATCAAAAGCTAAAGTCATTTCTGGTTTAATATTTTGGGGAAGTGTATCTGCTATCTGGGCCAATTTATCTAAAACTTTTTTTTGTACATCCTCAGAAATACTTGAAAGTGGAACGGCGTCTTCACTAGGGGCTTGCCACTTTGGAATTTCGGGTAATTTTCTATTCCAGATGCTATAAGGTACCAACATGAGTGAGTCGCCGGGTGCTTCGCCCCTTTGTTGAGTAAGACCATCAGGTCGATTATACCAAGCTTCTAAGTATTTATTCATTTCCAGACGCGTGCCTTTATAGGGGAAATCATCAGGCGCTTGTTCGAAACTTATTGTAATCGATCGTCTAGGCGTAAAGAAAATTAAATTTTTTAAAACTTGCTTAATCCCTTTTAGGATGGTTGCTCCCATGGGAGGGGGTGTCCCTGTAAAAGCCCTAGAGAAACTACTTCCCCACAATCCTTTTATTCTCACTAGTACAACGTTCACCTCTGGGACAGCTTGAATAATTTTATGAACTCCCGATGCACCCCCTAAAATTTCTAGGCTAGTACTTTTTGTTCGACCTGCGGGATATATCAGGAAGTTTTGCTTCTCCTCTAACCCATCAATCACAGCCTGAAAGACCGCCTCATTTCTTTTTCTTTTAATACTATTTGATGATGTATCGAAATTAGGAACAGGTAGAGCATCTATCATCAAAGCCAGCTTATGAATGGCTGGATCATAGTACATATATTCTATCATCATAGGACGTAAAGGAAACTTTTTCCAGAGAGCCAGTGTGACAGCTACCGGGTCTATAAATACAGCAGGGTGATTAGGCAGAAATAAAACTCCGCCAGGTTTTTTTAGGCTTGAGGGAGAAATTTTGTCTAACCCTTCCACTTTAATACGATACCTAAACCAAAGGGCTAATTTTAACAAAATATAAATAGAAGCAAGGAGGAGTTTTTTCATGTTTTTCGATTCCTATCATAACTTATTAAATCATATCTTCTTAAAAACGTTTAAAATTTACAAGAATTATCTGTATATGGATGGGTCTTATACTAAATCTCTATGTGATTAAATTCTTTTGATCTTTCATGTTGTAAAAACTTGTGTTTCATAATTTTACAACGATTCAATCACTTCCTACCCATTACTTATATCATAACATTAAACGTAAATAATTAATTATAAATTATTTATACTACTTAAATAAAACAACGAATAAACATATTAATTTTATAATTAGAGAGTATCTCTTGAAATGCGAGGACAAAAGATATATGGTCCATTTTATAGACATCCTGTAGAGACAGGACATACTTTACCAGTTTTCTAAGGCAGTCTATGAAAAAAATGAGCAATAAGGATAGAGGAACAAAAGATGACTTTTGTAATTTCTGGAAACATCGTAGACGTCGTCAATCATAAAATTTTTCCTGGAAGTCTAACCATCCATGAAGGAAAAATAGCTTCCATTCTTCCTGATGAAGAAATCTATACTCATTATATTATTCCAGGATTTGTGGACGCTCATATCCATATTGAAAGCTCTTTGTTAATCCCCTCTGAATTTGCCCGGTTAGCCACACCCCATGGAACAGTGGCAACGGTTTCTGACCCTCATGAGATTGGAAATGTACTAGGCCTTCAAGGTGTTCGATATATGATTGAAAATGGTCAACAGGTACCCTTTAAATTTTATTTTGGGGCTCCTTCATGCGTTCCTGCTACACTTTTTGAAACATCTGGTGCTACAATCACGGCTGAGGACATTCGTCAACTGTTTGAATCCGATGGGCTTCACTATTTAAGTGAAATGATGAACTACCCGGGGGTATTAAACAAAAACCCTCTAGTGATGGCAAAACTTGCAGTGGCAAAAGAATTGAAACGCCCGGTGGATGGTCATGCTCCGGGCCTCATGGGTCAAGAGATAAAAAATTATATAAAAACAGGTATATCTACAGACCATGAATGCTTTAAATTAGAGGAAGCCTTAGAGAAACTAAACTACGACATGCATATCATCATCCGGGAAGGTTCAGCAGCAAAAAACTACGAGGCTCTGCATTCGCTTATTAAAACACACCCTCTAAAAGTGATGTTTTGTAGTGATGATAAACATCCGCATGAACTTGCAAAAGGTCACATTAATGAGCTCGTTAAGAGATCCATACAAGTAAAAAAGTATGATTTGATGGATGTGCTACGTTGTGCAAGTTACAATCCCATCAAACATTATTACTTAGACGTAGGACTCTTGCAGGTGGGTGATCCAGCAGACTTTGTCGTTGTGAATAATTTATATGATTTTGATGTACAGGCAACCTATATTAACGGTCATAAAGTCGCTGAAAATGGGACAACACTGATACGATCAGTGACCGCAGAGACCCCCAACCACTTTAATGCAGCTACCAAAAAAATCGAAGAATTTAAACTTAAACCCAGAGGAAGTCTACTCCAAGTCATTGAAGTTATAGAAGGCCAACTTTTGACTAAAAGAATCGTTTCCCCTCAAAAAATAGAAAATGGAAATTTAATATCAGATCCTGCACAGGATATTTTGAAACTTGTGGTTGTCAATCGCTACATGGATGTTAAACCCGCGATTGGCTTTATTAAAGGATTTAATTTAAAAAGGGGGGCTATAGCTTCATCTATTGCCCATGACTCCCATAATATTATTGCCGTTGGAGCAACGGACCAAGACATATGTGCAGCGGTCAATGCTTTGATAGAAGTTAAAGGGGGGCTCTCAGTCGTTAACGGAAGCCAACTCCATCTCTTACCCTTACCTGTTGCAGGTCTAATGAGCCCCGATGATGGCTATAAAATCGCCGATCAATATGCAAAAATAGCACAACAGGCTAAAGACTTGGGTAGTACTTTACATGATCCATTTATGACCCTTTCATTCATGGCGCTACTCGTCATCCCCAGTTTAAAGCTTAGTGATAGAGGCCTTTTCGATGGACAACATTTTCAATTTACCGATGTGACGCTGAATGCAAATTGAATCCTCTAGGCGAGGATTTTTTGCTGATTTTTTTCTTGCAAAAGAGTTTTAATGCTTCTAAGATAATGGTAAAATTCCATAAGAGGTTTTCGATGCAACATTCACAAGCAATTTCTAGTTATGAATCCTTAAAAGCTCATGTTTATCCTTTACTAAAAGTTTTGGCAGGCTCACTCTTCATTGCTTTATCCGCGCAGATCTCCATTCCACTCCCCTTTTCACCCGTCCCTTTAACAGGTCAGACCCTAGCAGTTCTCCTTTTAGGGATGACTCTTGGCTCTAAAGAAGCTTTATTCTCGACTTTATTATACTTAGCCCAGTCGATGATGGGACTTCCTGTATTGGCTGCAGGTTTATCAAATCCTCTTATTCTCTTAAGCCCCACTGCAGGATATTTAATCGCGATGCCTTTACAAGCCTATATTGCTGGTCTTGTTAATGTTAATCGGTCAGAAACTTATAATTTCTTTATTCTTTCTTCAGCCTGCCTGTTCGTTCTTTTGATGGGAACATGTGGACTTGCTCTATTTGTAGGACTTAGTCAAGCGCTCTATCTGGGATTTTACCCTTTTCTTCTGGGGGAATGCCTTAAAGTGACATTAGCCATGACGTATTATTCGACTAGAAGACTTTTAAGTGCATAAATGTATCTATATATACAAAGACGAAGGGGTCTCTCTGTGCCATGCTCAGGCTTTAAAATTTAGCCTAAAAGACACTCTTTCAAATCCCATCCACTGGATAAGTAGCAGAGAAGTTGTCAGCGAAAACTGGGAAATGAATGCACTTGCATTCATTATTCCAGGGGGGCGTGATGTTCCTTATCATCGATCTCTTCAAGGACCCGGCAATAAAAAAATTTCATCGTACGTAGCGGCAGGAGGTTCCTATCTAGGGATTTGCGCTGGATCTTACTACGGCTGCAAATCTATCGAATTTGATATGGGTCATCCTCTCGAAGTTCAGGGGGAACGTGAGCTTAGGTTCTATCCAGGGATTGCAAGGGGGCCTGCCTATGGTTATGGAACCTTTAAATATGAAAATGAAAGTAGCGCACATCTCGTTCCTCTTATCCTTCATCCCGAGGGAAAAAGAGTCTACTCTTATTATAATGGGGGTTGTTATTTTGTTGAAGATTCTCTTTACCCCCACATTGAAGTGATGGCACGTTATGATGATATCATCAAAAAACCTGCGGCCATTATTCGGTGTAAAGTGGGCTTCGGACAGGCCATTTTATGTGGAGTTCATCCCGAAGTAGGTGCACACAATTTATACACAAACGATACCTATTTCTTAGGAATGAAAAAAGCCCTGGAAAAGATTGAAGATCAACGTCACTATTTATTTCAATTATTGATTCAAAAATTAATCAGTAACACCTCTAACAACGGGATTGCAGCTTCGAAAGTCTAATTGTAAATTCCAGACATAGGTCATCTTTCACGTTTGGGCAGACGTAGGGGGCCAAGAAGCAGGTTTGAAGGTTAATCTGAGGATTTCTTATAATCAGTGGGGGGAAACAGACGGTAAAGAGCTGGCAGCAATAAAAGTGTGAGTATTGTAGAACTTATAAGCCCGCCAATCACGACTGTAGCCAATGGTTTTTGAACTTCCGCCCCAGTCCCTGTGGCAAGAGCCATAGGTACAAACCCTAAAG
This sequence comes from Chlamydiales bacterium 38-26, assembly GCA_001897225.1. Taxonomy (GTDB): domain Bacteria; phylum Chlamydiota; class Chlamydiia; order Chlamydiales; family Parachlamydiaceae; genus Neochlamydia. The sequence goes on along the minus strand of MKSK01000003.1, from coordinate 120,819 downwards.
ATGCCACTAACGCTGTCATTAACACAGGGCGCAAACGCACTAGAGCCCCCTCTTTAATAGCTGCCTCTAGATCCTTTTTTTCAGTATGAATTTGATTAATACACGTGATTAAAACAAGTCCGTTTAAGACAGCTATGCCTGATAATGCAATAAATCCTACAGCTGCAGAAATGGAAAATGGCATATCTCTCATCCAGAGAGCTAAAATTCCTCCCGTTAAGGCCAAGGGGATGCCTGTGAAAACAAAAACGGCTTGTCTAAGCGAATTAAGAGCTGTGTATAGAAGTAAAAATATTAAACTTAGACAAATGGGAACCACTATCAGCAAGCGCTGTCTAGCTGAGATAAGGTTTTCAAATTGACCCCCCCAGGCCATCCAATATCCATGAGGAAGCTGGACATTCTCCACGATTTTTTTCTTTGCCTCTTCAACAAAAGAACCTAAATCTCTGCCCCGCACATTGGCTTGAACGGCCATAAATCTTTTGCCATCCTCTCTTCGAATTTCATTGAGCCCCTCTGTTACTTTTAGATGCGCAATCTCACCCAATGGCACATAAGGAAAATGGGGCTTAACTTTATCTTTAGAACTTTCTACATTTGGAAGAGGAATGGGCAAATTGGCAAGAGCTTTAATATTGTGTCTTTGTATTTCCGGGAGTCTTACTTGGATATCGAAACGTCGATCTCCTTCAAAAAGCTGACCAGCCTTTCCACCTCCAGCAGCAATCGATAATACATCTAGAGCATCAGAAACATTAATCCCTAATCGGCTGGCCACATCTCTGTCAATGTCAACATCCAACACAGGCAAACCTTTTGTCTGTGTCATCTTTACATCAGCAGAGCCGGGAATGGCCCTAAGAGTATGGGCAATCTCTTCTGCAGTCTTTTCCATCACCTCAAAATCGTCACCATAGATTTTTACAGCAACATCGCTCCTAACACCAGAGATCAGCTCATTAAAACGCATCTCAATGGGCTGGGTAAACTCATAACCACTCCCAGGAATTTTATTCACTTGCCTTTGAATGATTTCTATCAGTGAGCTTTTCTGCAAACTAGGATCTGGCCACTCGTCGTTTGGTTTAAGGATAATAAAGGTATCTGATACGTTTGGAGGCATGGGATCAGAGGCTATCTCTGCTGTGCCCGTTTTTGAATAAACATAAGCAACCTGAGGAAGTTTGTTTATGGTGGCCTCGAGCATCATTTGCATTTCTGTGGATTGAGTAAGGGAAGTACTGGGAATGCGAATGGCATGCATAGCAATGTCTTTTTCATCTAAGGTAGGAACAAATTCTTGCCCGAGCTGAAAAAAAACAGTAAGAGACAACAAGAAAATGATCAACCCGCTCACCACAGTTGTCCAAGGAAATTTTAGACATGTTTGTAATACTGGAGCATAAATTCTCTTAAAGAATTCCATCATGCTGCTCTCTTTTTCCTTCAAATATCCTTTTATAAAAATGGCTATCATTGCAGGTACGAATGTAAGGGACAGAATGAATGCAGCGATAAGAGCAAAGATAACTGTCATCGCCATCGGGTGAAACATTTTACCTTCAACTCCTGAGAGAGTTAGAATAGGAATGTATACAGTCATGATGATTAGTTGACCGTAAACAGTCGGTTGAATCATTTCCTTGCTAGCTTCTAAGATCTCTTGCAAACGTTCACTTGATTCTAACCCTCTTCCTAAGGCGTGTTGTTTTTGTGTAAGTCTTCTTAGGCAATTTTCCGTAATAATCACAGCCCCATCAACAATTAAACCAAAATCTAAAGCTCCGAGACTCATCAGATTTCCACTAATTTTTGCTTGTACCATCCCAGTGGCTGTCATTAGCATAGACAGCGGAATCACCAAAGCAGTAACAAATGCAGCCCTTAATTGTCCTAAAAACAAAAACAATACTGCGATAACAAGAATCGCCCCTTCAATTAAATTACTTGCGACAGTTTTAATTGTAGCATTCACAAGTTTTGTTCGATTTAATACCGAATTGGCTTCAATATCGGGTGGAAGCATTTGGTTGATCTCTTTTAGTTTATTATCCACCGCCTGAGACACAGTTCGACTGTTTGCGCCAATTAACATAAGAGCTGTTCCTATCACAACTTCTTGCCCATTTTTACTTGCGCTACCTGTTCTCATCTCTTTTCCCATGCCGACGTTTGCTATATCTTTAATTCTAAGAGGAACCCCCTCACGCGTGGCTAAAACAATGGTTTCAATTTGTTTTGGGGCATCGAGCCTTTCATCAGATTTAATAAGCAGGCTTTCCCCTTTATTTTCAATATATCCGGATCCAACGCTTGTATTGTTTTTCTTTATACTTGAAATGATATCACTAAAACTTAAGCCAAGCGCAACCATACGTTCTAAATTAGGTTCTACATGGTATTGTTTAACATATCCTCCTATAGAATCTATGCCAGCAACACCTTTAATCCCCTTGAGTTGGGGCTTAATCAACCAATCTTGTATAGTTCTTAAATAAGAAGCTTTTTCGAGATCTGTTGTTAAAAACTCCCCCTCAGGAGTAAGATAACGACCATCATTTTGCCAACCCGGAGAGCCATCTTTACTCTTAGCTCCCCGACCATCCGCATGCATGTAGTTCACTGTCCACATATACACTTCCCCTAAACCTGTCGAGAGGGGGCCCATTCTTGGGTCAGCTCCATCGGGGAGGTTTTCTTTAATCTCATTCAAACGCTCCCCAATTTGTTGCCGAGCGAAATAGATGTTTACATCGTCATCAAAGATGGCTGTCACTTGTGAGAATGCATTTCTCGTAAGGGATCTAGTCATTTGCAGTCCTGGAATACCTGCTAAGGCATTTTCAATCACATAGGTGACTTGCTTCTCCATTTGTACCGGAGAAAACCCAGGAAGAATTGTGTTAATTTGAACTTGATTGTTGGTGATATCTGGAACGGCATCGATGGGTAAATGAGTAAAAGAATAGATACCAAAGCCGGCAATAAATAAAATAAAAGTAATCACCGTTAGCGGATAATAGATAGAAAAACGTAAAATTCTTTCAATCATCAATGCTCATGCTCCACATCTTTCTTTTTTAAATCCGCTTTAAGCAAGAAGGTTTTGGATACAGCATACTCTTCGTTTTTGTTTAGACCTGACAGAATTTCCACACCAGCCTCATCGTTTACACCTACTTGAACTTGCCGTTTTTCAAAACCTTGAGAAACTTTTACAAAGATAAATTCTTTTCCATCGATCTCTTGAATGGCATCCTTTGCAACCAAAAGGGGAACTAACCTTTTTTGTGTAGAAATATTGACTTTAACAAAAACCCCTGGGCGCCAATTTTCGCCAGGATTTTTTAATTCTGCGATAGCTTTTGCCGTAATGGTCTCGTCTTGAATAATAGGGCTTAAATAGATGATTTTTGCTTGAGACTTCTCTCCATCAGGTAACAAAACATCGACTAGTTGTCCTTTTTTTACTCTTAAGAGATCTTTTGGATAAACTCCTATTTCTATCCAAACCAAACCTAGATCGGCAACTTCATAGATTGTCGTTGTATTCTCAACAAACTCACCTCTTGTAATGTGGCGGCTAATGATCGTCCCTTGCATGGGCGAACGAATCTCATAAAGCTTCAGATCGGGATGAAGCGCATAAGATAATTGATTAATTTCTTCTTCACTCATACCAAAAGTTTGCAGCTTTTGTTTGGCTAATTGAAAATTAATATTAGCTTCTTCATAGCTAGACTTAGCATTGATGTAATCTTGTTGAGCAGAGACTTTTTTCTCGTTTAACCGTTTTTCACGCTCCACCAAGGAAGTGGTTAAAGCCAGCCTTTCCTTAGCCGCGAGGTAATTAGCTTTAATATCCGCCATTTCTCGACTTTCCAGTACAGCTAAAACCTCGTTCTCGTTTACGGAATCCCCAATATTTTTACGTGCCTCTTTTGCCACACCAGAAATCTTTGGGATTACGTGCACGAGCTTATCAGGATGCAAAATAATTTTACCCGTGGATGATATTGCGACAGCTAATTCTCCTGGACCAGCCACTTTTGTTTGAATGTCTAAATCTTTCATTTGTTCTTCAGACAAAATAATCACATTTTGATCTTGCGTGTTGGTTTGCATGAGGCTCTTAGAATTTTTTTCATGGACCTCTAATAAATGTTGACCAGGTGAGGGAAGCAAATAATTCCAAAAAAAGAATCCCCCTAATAAAAGGGAAAACGAGACGATTAAAATGTATGCTGATTTTATTTTCATTGACCCTCATCCACCGTGTTTAAATATTCAATATCTGCCCTGCTTGTATGGTAGTTCAGCAATGCCTGGATATAGCGTTCCTTAACTTCAAAAAGGGTTTTTTGTGAATCTAGCATATCTAAGTACTCAAACTTTCCCTCTTTATAACCTTCTTGAGCAAGCTCAAACGACTGAACAGCAGATTTGAGTATGGTCGATCGTATTTTTTCTGCCTCCCGATAGGCTCGCATAAGTTCAACATGAGAGACTGTAAGTTTATTCTCTAATGCCAATTCTAATTCGATGTAAAAGTCTTGAGCTTTAGCTGTCTGTGCTTTTGCTCTTTGAATATTTCCTTGATTCTGATTAAAGACAGGAATGGGTAACGAGGCTCCAATTATCATGCCCTTATTTCCTGTATCTTGCAGGGTCTTATATCCTAAAGTAATCGTTACATCCGGCACAGCAAGAGCTCTAACCAAATTTAAATTTTGATGAGCGGCTAAATACTCCATCTGAGACTTAAGTAATTGTGGGTTTGCACGCAAATCAGATAAACATTTCTCAATGGGAGTGGGTAAATCTATGTCATAAAAGGGGTATTCCACTCTCTCAAAATCAGGACACGTACCTCCCCAAAGTACAGCCAACCTTTCTTTGCTTTTAATAAACTCCGCTCTAGCTTTATCTAAATTAATCTCTGAAGTTGAAAGAGCTATTTCTGCTTTATTTTGTTGAATTAAAGAAACCTTCCCAGCTTCCACTTTTGCAGCAACTGTCTTATAAACTTCTTCTGAAATTCTGGTTTGATCAAGCGCAATTTCTAGATTCTCTTGAGCCACAACAACTAAAATAAACAATTTTAGTATACGGTTCAGCAGGGAAAGTTGCTCAGCTTCAAATCCTGCTAAGGATGCAAAATGCTGAAATTTTGCAGTTTGCATTCTATACCCTCTCTTACCCCCTAGTTCAACAAGTTGGCCGATTTCGTAGCGGGACTCAGCAGCTTCCCATCCTTGCCAATTTCTATTTCCAAACACATTTTCAACACTGTAGGATGCCACAGGATTTGGATACAGCGAGCTCTGATTTTGCGCACCGATAGCTTCAACAATCTCGCGATTAGCTATTCTAAGTTTGGGTGATGATGAAAATGTTTTAAGAACCGCTTGATCAAATGTAAGAGTTTCGTTTGAAAAGATTTTTGCATAATGAAAGCTAAATAGACAAACGATCAAGAGCAATCTAGCATGGATTTTTGAAGACACTTTTTTCTCCAAATTAAACGTGCATCTCTATCAAAAGACTCCTTCTCTTGCTACTACATCTTTTTCCGTAGTTCTTAAAGTTCCTTCAATGCTTGAGGTCCCAAACCCCTCTTCTTTAAAATAACGCCAGTTATTTTAAGATCTCTGCAGCAACCTTTCTTCCAGTGGCAAGAGCACTGTTAATAGATGGCGCTTCTAAGTAATCTCCACAAGCATAAAGTCCCTTACGGATTTTAAAAGGATAAGGCGAATGCCAAAAGCGGTCAGGATAAATAGCAGGGTGAGCATTCTGAATGCGGTAAGTTTGCAAGGGCTGCCACTGAAAAACTTGAGAACCAAACCATTGATTCAACTGTTCTATCGCGGCATTATTGAGCCCTTCATCATTCAAATGCATATATTTTTCCAGTATTGTCGCACTTATAAGATGTCCTCCTGAGGGGGCATAGCTAGGAGCTATATTACTAACAACAGCTAAATGATTGATCGGACCTTTTTCTTCTCCATTTAAAAATAACATAGCCTCAGGAAAAGGAGGTTTATCTGCAGCAAAGTAACAGCAAGCCACGCTATGACCAGGAGCAGGTAAAGGAAGATCAATCAATTTAGCAGCAGACCAGGGATCTGTGGCAAGAATCACAGTCTCTGCACTAATTCGCTGACCTCCTTGAAGTAGAACTTCTCTCTCAGGCGTAATGTGCACAGCCTTTCTGTTTAAATGGATGGTTCCGGGCGGTAGCTGCTCTGCAATTTGTAGGGGGATTGCTCCCATACCTTTTGCAGGAAGAGCCACGTCCCCTTCCATAAACATCTTTAAAACAAAATTCACCATATTTCCAGACGAAAGTAAGCTGCGATCTAGTAAAACGCCACCTAAAAAAGGTTTAAAAAAGCTCTCAATGGAGAGTCTAGAAAAACCTTCCTTTTCAAGACAAGTAAGCGCATTCAGGCTATCCTCTCTTAGTAGCATCTCTCCTGAAGAACGATGCAGTTTGCGAGAGAGCAAAAACAAACGCCATAGATCTTTTTTTGTAAAAATTGGGGATGAGAACAATTCATAGATGGATGCTAAGGAATGGGAATAATTTAGACGAATAAGCTCTTTCTTCTGAGAGATCAAAGCCCCTTTATCAAAATTTTTCAACTGAAGGCGATCATAATCCAATAATTGTTTGCATTCAGGATAAGCCGTGAGTAATACCTGAAATCCACGATCTAGACAAAATCCTTCCTTAAATTCTGAAAATACCCTTCCCCCAATGTAACCTTTTGATTCAAATATTTTTATAGATTTGCCTTTTGCGTTTAGATGAAGGGCTGCAGATAATCCTGCTAAACCCGCTCCTATGATAATGACATCGAGTTTCTCGCTCATAAATAAATCTTTTGTTTGGGAGATTTGCAAAAATAAATACTTGAATAATACTTCTCTAATTTCTAATAAAAAATTTATATATAACGTTTAAAATAGGACAACTCAAGAGAAATGTGTGACTGAAAAATCTTAACGCTTTTAACCATGATTACTCCCTAATCTTTGATCAATCATCGCATAGCTGAATGTCGTCTTTTTCAAATACGCTCTGCGTGGGTAGAATTTGCCTAGAAGCGAGATAAGGACGCAATCAAAAGTTTTAAGAAGAAATTTTGCCCACCTCCATCAAAAGCATTGGGTCTAGACATGAATAAAATCATGTGCTAAAAGCCAGATAGAAGTTTTTTCGAAATCAGATTTTGTCATAAATATCCTTTGATCATACGAACATTAGGTAAAAAAATCGCGAAATACTTCTATTTATATGCACGTCTTCAAAATAAAAAAAAGAAGTTAAAATGACTACACCCCTAAAAAAAAGAAGTGAAACTGACAGCATGGGATCGATGGATGTTCCTCATGATGCTTATTATGGAGCCCAGACCGCCCGCTCATTGATTCATTTTAATATTGGCCACGAACGTATGCCAAAAAGTATTGTGCGCGCTTTTGGACTTATAAAAAAATCTGCCGCAGAGGTTAATCAAGAATTGAATTTATTATCGATTGACAAGACACAACTTATTGCCCAAGCTGCGGACGAAGTGATTCATGGCAAACTTGATAATCATTTTCCCTTAAGCATTTGGCAAACAGGAAGCGGTACACAGACAAATATGAACATTAATGAAGTCATTGCTAATCGGGCCATTGAAATTTCAGGTGGAGTTCTAGGTAGCAAAAATCCTATTCATCCCAATGATGATGTCAACAAGGGACAATCCTCCAATGATGTCTTTCCTACAGCTATGCACATAGCTATAGCAGAAGAAATCGTCAGACGCCTAATTCCTTGCTTAGAAAAAATGAAAGCCACTTTAGTAAAAAAGCAAAAAGACTTTTCTTCCATCATTAAAATGGGTCGAACACATCTGATGGATGCTGTTCCTCTGACGTTAGGTCAAGAGTTTTCTGGCTATGTTTCCCAGCTTGAAGCGGATATAGAACGTATCCAACAAACCTTACCTAATATTTATGAACTTGCAATCGGAGGTACAGCGGTAGGAACTGGACTAAATGCGCATCCAGAATTTGGAGTGCGGATGGCTCAAAAAATAGCACAAAAAACTCATCTACCTTTTACCTCAGCAAAAAACAAATTTGCTGCATTGGCTTCGCATGATGCAGAAGTTTTTGTCAGTGGTTCTTTAAAAACATTAGCCTGTACACTAATGAAAATTGCTAATGATATAAGATGGATGGGTTCAGGTCCTCGTTGTGGGATTAATGAACTACGCCTTCCAGAAAATGAGCCAGGCTCTTCCATTATGCCAGGAAAGGTTAATCCCACGCAGTGCGAAGCATTAACTATGGTTTCCATACAAGTGATTGCTAATGACCTGGCGATTACAATGGCTGGGTCTCAAGGAAATTTTGAACTGAATGTCTTTAAGCCTCTCATTGCTTATGATATATTAAATTCGATTACTTTATTGACAGACTGTTGTAGATCGTTTACTGAACATTTATTAGAAGGTCTTGAACCCAACATCAGTCAACTTCGGGAACATTTAAACAACTCCTTAATGCTTGTCACTGCCCTCTCCCCGAAAATTGGATATGATAAAGCTGCTGAAGTAGCGCATCTCGCTTTTAAGGAAAATTTAACTTTGAAAGAAGCCTGTTTACGGCTTAAATACGTAACAGAAGAAGAATTTGAAGAACTTGTCGATCCTTCTAAAATGCTAGGTCCGAGCCTATAGTGGATGCGTGTTATGTTCCGATGATTACATAAATGATATAATAGACTACTTTCAAAACTCCATTCACGGCTTTTGAAAGTAGTCTAACGAAAAAGGCTGAAGAAATTCTTCAGCCTTAGATTAACTAGAAGAAGTACTTTAAGCTTGCGCCTACATTATGATTTTGAAAATGGCTTAAATTTTCATTTTTAAAGAAGCGGTACTCTAGAGCTAGGTCTACATTATAAGAAAGAGCATATGCCACTCCGCCAATTGCTTGCCAAGCAAACCCATCGCGGTGACTTTTCTCTCTTTCGTCATTATGACGCAATTTTAAAGTTGCGTATCCATAACCAATACCAGCACCTACATAGGGTCTTAATGTCCAGCATACTGGTAGATCATAGTATGCATTCACTAGACCTGAAAATGATTCCTGGTAGCCACCCGCTCTTTGACTCTGATCGTCAAATTTTAATCTTTTTACATGGTTGTTACGGTATGCAAACTCTGCTTCTGCTCTTAAGCAATTAGCAAAACGGTAACCCATGGCTGAAGAGAGCATATAGCCTGCACTATAAGAAGCTTTTGCACCGTGGAATTTTGCGTTTTCCAGGATATTGCAAGAAGCACTTCCGTTATAATAAAATCCATTCGTATTAAATGGAACTTCGAATGCTTTTCCACTTTGTGGAACTATTAAAGCAATTAATAATAATGTAAGAGAGATCAGTTTTTTCATATTCATTTCCTTTTTTAATCTGCGAACGAATTAGTCATATTCGCTGTGGTGAGCTTATCTGATAAGAACAGATTTTTACAATTCGTAATCTTTATTTTATAATTTTTTATTAATATAAATAATTTAAAACAAAAATTGAAATTATTTATTGCGTTTCATAAGTAACTAATAATAAGTCTTAGAGTCTCATCAATTTTCAAAAATTTAACAACTTGATCGGCTTAGACAGTTTTTGAAGTTTTATTGACTTTTTAAAATTTGCAATATCTATGAAAATTTATTGCCATTTTAGCAATTTACAAATTGAAAAAGACGATAAAGACACTAAAGGCCTGTATGCATCCATAATAAAATGCTTACGATAGGATGATGAAGAGTTTTTAAAAAGGATTGGGTAGTAGATCTAAGTCGTGAAAGAATCGATAAAAAAAAATGTGTCTTAGGGCAATGCCTAAGACACATCAAGCATACAATGATCTAAGCTATAGCTTAGAAGTAGTATTTTAGGTTTACACCAATGTCATTGTTGTAAACATTTCTTTCGTGACGTCTTGTCGTTGTATCAAAGAAGCGATATTCAACAGCTAAATCGATGTTGTCGCAAATAGGATATGCAACACCAGCGATTACTTGCCATGCGAATTGATTATCATCTCTATGGTGGTGTCTACGTCCATAACCATAGAAGTTGTTGTTACGGCCATTTCTTACATGAGCATAACCGATACCAACTCCAACATATGGCTCTACACACCAGCACATATTGATATCATAGAGAACGTTGACCATTGCAGCCCAAACATCGCGATGTCCACGATGACGGCGTGTGCTTAGACCATTATAGTCGTATCCACGATGTCTTTTCGCTCTGTTGTATCTGTAAGCAACTTCAGCTTCCATATGGAAGCCACTGCACCAGCGGTATCCTAGGTCAATAGCGCCGAAGAAACCTGTTTGGTATCTGCTGCCTCTTTCGTATCTACCATGATGTCTTTTTGTATTGCTCAAAAAGTTTGCTGCTCCAGTTGCACCAACATAGAAGCCTTCCATGTCAACTGCTTTTACGCACTGAGGTACGAGAAATGCAGCAAACAATATTGTTAATAGAACAAATTTTTTCATAACGAGTTCCTTGGTTACGTTGTTTTAAGGATGTCTCAACATTTCGTGAACATAACGAATACAATTAAATTTTTCAATAGGGAAAATTAAATTTTTTTTCATTTGTATATTTTTTTCTTAAAAAAAACAGGCTTTTAAGGGAAAGTAAAAGTTGCATTTGTACATTGAAAAAACTACCTGCACACTAAATATCAAGGAGATAAGATGTCCATATCTAAGTTCTGTATGTGTTTAGCTTTTCTTTTTTTTCCCTGCTTAAATTTTGCAGCGCTTCCTCCAATTTTTGAAGATATTGCAGAAATTAAAGCAATTTTGGATGATCAAAAATTCATAAATTTATTGGATTCGGCGGATTCTATCAAAGAAATCAGCAAAAAAGAAAATGGCTATTTGGTTAAAACGAATAAACTAGAAATCTTTGCTCGCATCATCTATAAGCCTATTCCAAGACCAGGTCCTCTATCCTTTGATATTGTCATAGAGGCTCCAAAAGAGGTTAAAAGTAGAAATTAATAAATTAAACACAATAAAAAATGGGATGAAGCATGATAAAAAAAAACATAGGCACTTCTGATAGGATTCTCCGATTAACCATAGCATTAATATTTTTTGGTTTAGCCTTATGGCAGAAAAGCTGGATTTTAGCTCTTGTAGGACTGTTTACACTTTATGAAGCAGCTGCAAGTTGGTGTGTACTTTATCAACTTATTGGAAAAAACACCTGTCCTATAAATGACAAGACTAAGAAATAATATTGAAGCTAAAAACCTTCTTGAAAATATTCTTCAACGCTTTATGAATACACATTTCATGATTGCTTGTTTGAAATATTTGAACGGCTTTTTGGGTAATTCTAATACTGCATCTGCATGGATTGAATTAACCTGAAAGCGAGGTAAGGACGCTATTCTCTATAATTTTATATCCTAGAAAGAAATTGAGTGTATCTATCATCTGATAAAAAACGTTTTCAGAGCTTTGAAGAGGAACAATAAGTAAGTTTTGACCTTTGCTATAATTTATGCAAAAAACTTTCTTGCATATGTTTGGAATTTCCTTTTTTTAAGTAGTCCTATCTAAAAAAATTTGACGCCTGTACAGACGTGAGCCAGGACAGGATTCAATTATGGAATCGCAGAATCTTATCTATTTGCTAAGTGTGAGTTTTTAGGCTATTTCTAGATATGTATCTGTAGAAGGGAGTATTTTGCAAAATGGAGCTCGGGGCATCATCGGCTCCAGAATAAATTTTGGAAAAAGTTTTATAAATAGAAGAAGGTCATTTCAATTACTACCGAAATGACCTCTATTTTGCACTAATAAGAAGTTTGGCTGGTATCTAATCAGATGCAGGTGTATCGTTTAATCCCACTCCCCACTGCCCCAAGAAGAAGTTAGCTTCTTTCGGGCGTCTTTCGCGCGGGTAAACATCCGCATCTGCGGATTCATATCCAACTACGATGATTGTTTGTGGCTGACAATCTTCAGGTAAATGAAATTCCTCAACAATCATTTGCTTATTAAAACCACCAATCTGATGTGTCATCAGATTCAGATCCGCAGCTTGCAAAGACAGGCTCATCGCTGCTGCACCTGTATCGTAAGCATGCCATGGATTAAAATTGCCCTTATATAAATCTTTAGAACGAGAGACTACAACGATCAGTAAAGGCGCGTTAACCGCCCACTTCTGTTGTGTTTCTGCCTTTAAACTGCCAAAGACTTTCTGATATGCCTCAGGAGTGAGAGAACGCTCACAGATTATAAAATTCCAGGGTTGATCATTATGACTGGAAGGTGTCCATCTTGCCGCCTCTACGAGTGCCATTACATGTTCCATAGGAACATTTCGGGAGGGATCAAATGATTTCCCACTATGCCGTTTTAAAAAAATTTCTGAAACTGGAACATCATCCGCCTGGAGTGCCCCACAAAGATTTAATGTAAAAAGAAACAATAGAATCCATCTAAACATAATATACTTAACTTTTTGGTTATAAAAGGAATAGGATACCAAAAATTTGATTTATGAGCGATGAAAACTTTTAAGATATTCTGATCATGCATGACAAATTTCAAAAAAGGCCTTAAAACTATTGAGTCTTTAAATGAGCTAAGAAATAAATACAGAATCCTGAAAAGGACGTTTATGCAAATTTAATTAAATGTATTTACCCAATCATTTCCAGAATTTTTTATGCCAACAGTAAGAAATAGGATTCTCTGATTTTTTTCTCATCTATATTTAATAGAGAATCTTTGGATAAAGCTTCGTTGCAATCACTATCAAAACGGTAATTGCGAAGCCTATAATTAAAAAATCCTTACCTAAACCAAATAAGGAGGCCTCGCCTTGGATCATCATCGTACGGATCGCATCCACAATATAAGTTAAGGGATTAAGCTTGGAAACAACCTTCACCCATTGGGGCATAATTTCAAGGGGATAAAGAGCGTTACTTGCAAAAAAAAGTGGCATCGTTAGTACCTGGCCTATCCCCATAAATCTTTCTCTTTTTTTTACTAATGATGCAATAATAAGAGATAATGTCGAAAAAAGAGCGCCCCCCATGAGAACCACTAAAAGTACTCCTAGAAAAGGAATAAATTCTAATCGCAATTGTATTCCCAGAATGTAAGAGAGTAGATAAATAACAAAAACTTGAATGAGACATCTTCCGCCAGCAGCCAGAGCTCTCCCGATAACTAAAACGGCGCGAGGGGTAGGTGTGACCAATATTTTATGTAATACCCCCATGTCCCTTTCCCATATCAATGCAATGCCGTAAAAAATCGATATAAAAAGCATGCTTTGCGCTAGAATCCCTGGCGCTATAAAATCTATATAAGGAACTGCACCTGTGTTCAAGGCTTTAGTCCGTGATAAGGATTCTCCGAATATCACCAGCCAAACAACAGGTTGAACCATACGCATAAATATTTCATACGGATCATGTTTTAGTTTACGAAAATCCGTTCCAACAATCGCTAAGGTCTGTTCGATGGTTAATAAAATTTTAGTCCAAGTTAGAGATAGTACGTCTAATTTGTTTAACATTGCGATAATCTCCACTTTCTTTGATCGAAGTTCCTGTCAGTTCTACAAAGACATCATCCAAACTAGCATTTTCACCAATTTGCTTTTTTAAATTATAGGGGGAATCCAGAGCTACTAAGGTTCCCTGATACATAAAAGCCACACGATCACATAAACGATCTGCCTCGTCCATATCATGGGTAGTGAGTAAGATGGTAATTCCAAACTCCTGTTTCCAGGCTTGAATGACTTTCCAAAGCATTTTTCTTGCTGCTGGATCTAAGCCCACAGTGGGTTCATCAAGAAATAGGACAGAGGGATTATGCACTAAAGCTTGAGCAATTTCTAACCTGCGAATCATTCCGCCTGAATACTGATTGACCAGGATATCTGCATAATCCTGCAAACCCATAAACAGCAAAATTTGATTAATCTTCTCATCACGTTCTACACGAGGCACGCCATACAACTTGGTAGAAAGCAAGAGATTTTCATAGCCTGTTAATTCCCCGTCGGCTGACAAAAGCTGTGGCACATAACCTATCACCTCGCGTATTTTTGATGATTCTTTTACAATGTCGTGTCCCATGATCTCCACTTGACCTGAAGTTGGGGGTAGCAGAGTTGTAAGCATTTTGATGGTCGTGCTCTTTCCAGCGCCGTTAGGTCCTAACAATCCGAAAACTAATCCTTTTTCCACATCAAATGAGATATGATCTACGGCGGGATGAGAGTTATAATAATGACTTAGCTCTCGTACTTTAATGGCTTTATCGACGCTCAGTTTACTCATGCTTTTAATTTTTTTTGAATTTAACGATAAAGTCTACTAAGTTCTTACCAATTTTTTCGACTTCAGCTTGCATTTTAGGATCCTTCATTTTACCATCTGCATCAAAAACTTGATCTGCTTGAGGAACTGATTTTTGTACAGGGAGCACATGACTGAATAAGTTACTAAACATTGCTCTTACATGCACTAAGCCTCTCAATCCCCCTAGTTGACCGGGAGATGCACTTAGTAAGGCGATAGGTTTTTCTATGAAACAGCATAGGTACACTTCGTCTTGTTTGGCTTTTCTAGATGTCCAATCAATCACATTTTTAAGGACAGCCGACATAGAACTATTATACTCAGGAGATGAAATAAGAAATCCATCATGATTTAACATCAATTCTTTGAGTTCTAAAGCATGCGCGGGTAGTCCGTGCGCCTCTTCAATGTCTTGATCGTAAATAGGTAAAGGATAGTTTTTTAAATCAATCAGCGTCACTTCTGCGCCAGCTTCTTCAGCTCCTTTAGCTGCAATTTTTACTAACTTTTTATTTAATGAATCCTTTCTTAAACTTCCCGCAAACGCTAAAATTTTGGGTTTCAGGGTCATACTCCTCCAGAAATTGACTTGATAGAATTTACTTTATCCATTGTTTCAAATAAGAACGCTAAGAATGGTCTACTAGCTTTTATGCTATAAAAGGCTCAAATTTCATGCCGCAATTTTATAAAAAAAAACTGTCACCAGATAAATCTGATGACAGTTACGAAAAGAATCACGAACTAATCTTAGTTAGATGGGCATGGAGTTGGGCAATTTGGTTGTCCACAAACATGTTTGTAGTAGTATCTTGGAACATATTTGCAGTGACGATCGCAAACCCATTTTTTGCAAGGGATGCACTCTTGAACATCATAGCACTCTGTTTCCATCTTGCAAGCTGTTTCAGTATAGTACTGAGGTACATATCTGCATTTTGTAACTTGGTAGTATCTTGGAACTTGTCTAGTGCATTTTTTTGTGCAATATTTGTTCTCTGTTACACAACGTTTTGTGTAATAGTAGCATGGTTCATAGTGAACATATTTGCACCAGCATTCGCCAGTTGCTTGGTCGCCGCAAGGAGCATCAGCTCTTGGAGTATCGCAGCCTTCTAAAGAGCATGCACCAGGAGCCCAACGACGTCCATCTTGGCTCCAGTAGTGCTCGCTACCTTCAGAGCTTGAATCTTGAGCCATTGCATTCTGTGCATAATCAGCACCAGATGCAGAATCTTGTGCAAAGCTGTGTTGTGCCACAAAAAGACTACACATTAACAGACCTGCAAGAAAAAGCTTTTTCATATAACATTCCTCCAGACAGTGTTTAAAGTTGACACTAACAGGATCTGTTATCCTGCAGTGTTTGATGAATCTTCGCTCAAACTGCACCCTGCAGCCTGTGCGATTAATGTTACATCAAACCTCACTTTGATAATTTTCTATATTTGTGTAAATATTTTTTTTAATAATCCAAATATTTTTTTATATCTTATTATCCAACAATAATTTATGTTAATGTTTTAAAAAATAATTATAATACATTGATTGTCAACCAATAAAGGCTAAGGAACTGTTAGCTTTCTAGAATTTGATTTATTAACAATATGTAGGCGATCCATTAAAACTTTCTTTCGAAAGATTAAAAAATATTGTTTGGTTTATTTCAAAAAGCTATATCTCCAAATTTAATTTTCAAGACTTTACAAAAGAAAATTTATAAAATCTCTAAGGAAAGGGTTTTTATGCCGAAGTTTACCTGCAATGAAATTGAAATATATTATGAAATTCATGGAGAAGGTTATCCTCTGGTGCTTATTGCTGGATTAGGTTGTGATATGTCAATATGGGACCCCATTCTGGATCTGCTTAAACGACACTTTAAAATCATCATTTTTGATAATCGAGGTGTAGGTAGAAGTAGTTCTCCAAGTCAACCCTACACAATATCAGATATGGCTTTAGATACATGGAATCTGATCGCAAAATTAGAACTTCACAAACCTCATGTTTTGGGCCATTCAATGGGGGGGGTGTATTTTACAAGAAATGGCAAGATACGATCGCGATAAGTTGGGCAAAATTATCATAAGCAACTCCTGCATTAAACTGCGCAATACAGCTATTTATTTTGAAAATTTCATGTTACACTTAATACGAGAAAATGTTTCTCGAAAAACCCTCATAGAAGCGAAGGTTCCATGGATTTTTTCAAGCGCTTACCTTGAAAATGGAATAATAATAGACGAGCTGGTGCGGTTACAGCTCAACTATCCGCACCCCCAAACTTTCAACGGATTTAAAACACAACTTGAAGCACTGTTTAAATTCAATTCCACCTCCTGGTTTCAGGAAATTCAAGGGCCTGCCCTCATTATTGGCTCAGATGAAGATATTTTATGTCCCTTAGATTCAGAACGTCTAGCTAGCCACATCGATGATGCAAAATTTGTGGAATTTCATCGCGTGGGTCACTCCCCTATGATCGAAAAACCCCACGACTACGTGGGAATAATCGCTAATTATTTAAACCCTTGATACTAATAAAATTTTATTTTTATAAAAATCCTTAGAATATCATATCTTTTATTTATCAAACCTGCTATTGTATTTAGTTTACACCATAAACAAAGTAGTAATACATGACTTTCAGTGAATTAAATTTACATCCTATCCTCTTAAAAACTCTTGAGAAGAAAGGATTTACTCATCCCACACCGATCCAATCAAAAGCCATTCCTAAGGTAATGGCGGGTTTTGATTTACGAGCATCTGCTCAAACAGGCACAGGAAAAACAGCGGCATTCATTCTCCCTGCACTCAACCGAATTTCCGCTCCATTAAATGCCCCCTGGCGAGGACCTCGTATATTAATATTAGTTCCTACAAGAGAATTAGCTATGCAAGTCGCCGAAGAAGCGGAAGGATTCAGTCGTGGGTTATCTCGCGTGAAAACCGTTTGCATCTATGGAGGCGCCCCCTATCCTAAACAAAATAGAGAACTCTCCCGCCCCTATGAAATATTAGTGGCCACTCCCGGAAGATTGATTGATCATTTAGATCGCGGACGTATTAACCTATCCAACGTTGAAATGTTCATTTTGGATGAAGCAGACCGTATGTTAGATATGGGATTCATCGAGCCCGTAGAAAAAATTGCAGCGGCCACACCCAAAGACCGTCAAACTCTTTTATTCTCAGCTACATTAAAAGGAAGCGTATTAAACTTATCGAACCGTCTGATGAATAATCCTATTGAAATCTCTGTCATAAGCGAAAACTCTAGACATGAGAATATTGAACAACGCTTACATTTGGTAGACGACGTCAATCACAAAAACCGCTTGCTTGATCATCTACTGAGCGATCCGCTCGTTAATCAAGCGATCATTTTTACGGGGACTAAACGTTTTGCAGATCAGCTTGTAGAAATTTTATACAAAAATGGTCATCACGCAGCCGCTCTTCACGGCGATATGAATCAACGTCAACGTTCAAGAACTTTAGAGCGTTTACGTCGGGGAGAAATTCGGGTCCTAGTAGCTACAGATGTAGCAGCACGTGGTATTGATGTACACACCATTAGTCATGTCATTAATTTTGACTTACCCAATAATGCAGAAGATTATGTACACCGTATTGGACGCACAGGAAGAGCGGGAGCGAAAGGGATCGCCCTTTCATTTGCAGCTTACAAGGATATGAGTCTTGTGAAACAAATTGAAAAGTTTACAGGTTACTCAATTACACCTTCTGTGATTGCCGGCATGGAACCAAAATCCAAGCCAGGAAAACCTCCATTTAACCCTAAAAGACCGTTCAAGCCACATTTTAAACGCGCTAAACGTGCTTAACTTATAATTTCGGTTCAAACCAAATACGACTTTTGTTCTATTTGGTTTGAACTCTAATCACCCCTCTTAAAAGTTTCCCTACCTGCTATCCTATTTCTACCCCGATTATTAATTTTGTTAGCCGTTTAGAACATAATCGATGCGAAACGTAAAAATCATGAAATTATTCAAATAACCTTTATCGATGATCACATATAATCATACAACCCTTCGTTTTTGCTTGTTCTTTATCCTCTAATGCTCTTAAAATTAAAAACTCATTTTTAAAATATAACAAGATTATGCAGTTTAGATTTAAATGGATTTACCTCATTTTATGGGGGTTAACAACATACGCTCAAGCCTTAAATATAGAGGATTGCTATCGCCTCGCCTTAGCAAATAGCGAGACCCTCTCTTCAGCAGATATAAGGGCTTTGATCGAAGAAGATCGCACACGAGAGATATGGGGTTACGCACTCCCGCAACTTTCTGCAAGTGCAGATTTTATCACACGAGGAGATGCAAAGGATATCCATCATCACAATCGAACTAAAAATGCCAAGGTATCATTAGTTTTTCCAATTTATAATTTTGGGGGAGCCAGTAATGCAATTTACGCTCAGGAAAAACGGCAAGAGTCCGCGAGTTTCGATGTGGAAACAACCCAGCAGAAAGTGCTATATGCGACTCATCAAGCCTACTATCAGCTACTCGAAGTACAAAAAATTGCAATGATCCTTAAAGAATCAGCGGAAAGACTGAATCGACAAATGAAGGTCACTCAAGATTTTATGGATCAGGGACTTGTGCATCAAAACGAACTTTTACTCATCGATGTCGAGTTATCTCTCATTCAACAAGAATTACTTGAGGCGCAAAATCGAGTCGCCGTGGCCACAATAAAACTCAATCGACTGATCGGAAGAGAAATGGATCTCCCGCTTGAGCTCGAGGATATCTATGAACGTCTCGAAAATCATCAAGATCTGCGCACTTTAATCTTCCATGCAAAAAACAATCATCCCTTGCTAAGATCTCTACAAGCGCAAATCGAAGCCGCTCGTTTTACTTATGAGGCAGAAAAAGGCAAATTATATCCAGCCATTTATGGTTATACTAATTACAGTACCACTAATGATTATGCTCTTCCGTACCGGCATGGATTAGACGCAGGCATTGGCATGCAACTTTCTCTATATGATGGAGGAACAACATGGGCAAAACTGCGACGTTTGAAAAAAGAAGTCTCGGAGATTGAACAACGCTACGTGGCAGAGGAAAAAAACATAGAATTGAGTATAAGAACGGCTTATCTTACTTTAGAGAATACCATTCATAAAATTCCTGTGGCTTTAAAAAGCGTTGGATTAGCTGAGCGCAATTTAACAAATACACAAGAACATTTTGCGGAGGGGTTAATCACAAATGTAGAGGTGATTACCGATCAAGAGAAGCTTATCCGAGCGCGCTATAATTACTATCAATCCCTGTATCAATATCATCAAGCAAAGGCGGATTTAGTCTTTACCGCTGGAGTTTCCATTTATTCGCGAGGATGTAAAAATAATGAAGAATAAACTGCTTTTACTTTTAATGCTTTTTTGCACACAAAATTCTTTGACGGCCCTTGACAATGAATTCTGTACAACGGGGAGTATTTATCCCTCCTCGCGTTCTACGATAAATACGCAAGTGACAGGAAAGATCGAAAGAATTTACGTCGACTTAGGTCAATGTGTCAAAAAAGACCAACCACTTGTACAACTTGATAGTCGTTCTTTTGAGATCGAAAAAGCTTTAAGATTAGCGTCATTAGATGCAGCAAAAATTGAGTTAGAAGATGCAAAAATAAACTTTTTACGCATGCAAAAATTGTGGGAAAAACCCGAAGGAGAAGCGCCTTCTATCCCCTTAAAGCGCTATGAAGAAGCTAAAATTAAATATGAAAGAGCTTTAATTCTTGTCAAAGAAGCTCAAGAAAATTTAAATAAGGCAGAGCTTAATTTAAAAGAGACCACGATAAAATGTCCTATTGAAGGGATTATTACTAAAAAAAATGTTGAAGTTGGAGAGTCTGTCACGGCGCAGCCTGTGACAAATATCCTAGAAGTCCAAACTCTTCAGCCCCTGTATTTAGAATTCAATCTTCCTCAGAATTATTGCGGAGTCCTCAAAGAGAATACTACTGTTTCTTATGAAATTGAGGGTGTGGAGGCAAATAATTCAGAAGCTAAGATTCATTTGTTTTATCCTGCTCTCGACGAACAGACTCGCTCTTTACGCTGTCGCGCAATCATAGATAACTCGGATCTAAAGATTCGTCCCGGTTCGTTGGCTAAAGTAAAAATTATCATCAATGATCAAGCTTCTAACCCATAGGAAAACACTGTGTTTCTTTCAGATCTCTCAGTAAAGCGTCCCATTTTTATTTGCATGATCATGTTTGCCTTGACCATTTTTGGCGTTATTGCCTTCAAAGAACTGGGTGTTGATTTATTCCCAAAAATAGATTTTCCCGTGATCTCTATCGTTTCCACTTTACCTGGTGCGGATCCGGAAACCATGGAAAAAACTGTATCAGAAGTGATTGAAGAAGCTGTTTCTACCATCAATTCTATCAAACATCTTCGTTCTATAAGTGCTGAAGGAATCTCACAAGTCGTTGTCGAATTTGATCTAGAAAAGAACGTCGATGTCGCCTACCAAGAGATTCAAGCTAAATTAGGAACCATCAAAAGAGAACTGCCAAGCGATCTTAAAGAAATTGTTGTCGAGAAATTCGACATTGATTCAGCGCCGATTATGGCAGTCATTGTCTCAGGCGATTTACCTATTCAACAGCTCTCTCGCATAGCGGATAAAAGTGTTAAAGATCGCTTACAGCAAGTCACGGGTGTGGGCCAAATTAAAGTCATTGGAAAACAGGAAAGAAATATTTGGGTTTATCTAGATCCTTATAAAATGGCAGGTCTCTCAATCACTGCACAAGATATCGCACGCGCGCTCAATACGCAGCATATCGAATTCCCTGGAGGCAGAATCTCCTCTTCGTCAAATGAAATTTCAGTAAAAACAAAAGCTGAAATGGAAAATGCGGCTGATCTAAAAGATATTGTGGTTGCCCATCAAAACGGATATCCCTTGACGATAGCAGACATAGGGCGGATAGAGGATGGTCTAGAAGAGCAACGTACGCTTGCTCGATTAAATAATCAACAAGCTGTGGCCTTGCTTGTCAGAAGACAATCAGGTACTAATACTGTGAATGTGGCAAACAATGTCAAGCAAGCTCTAGAAACAATTCAAAAAGACTTAGCACCAGAAGGCATACAAATCGAGATTGCCCAGGATATGGCAGTATTTATTGAACATTCTATGGAAGAAATCGAGTTTCACCTTGTCTTTGGCGGCCTTTTAGCTGTGATTATCGTTTTTCTCTTTCTAAGGGATTTTCGAATTACAATGATTAGTGCTTTAGCTATTCCCATTAGTGTAATTGCTACTTTCATTCTCTTACGTGCAATGGGATTCACTTTAAACAACATGACCATGCTAGCGCTATCTCTTTCTATTGGAATCCTCATTGATGATGCAATTGTGGTCGTTGAAAATATTTATCGTCATTTTAAAGAAGGCAAAGACTCTCAAGAAGCAGCTTCTTTTGGCACGCAAGAGATTGGTCTTGCTGCTTTTGCGATTACAATGTCCATCATAGCCGTATTTTTACCTGTTGCCTTTATGAAAGGCATGATTGGTCGTTTCTTTTACCAATTTGGAATGACAGTAACATTTGCAGTACTCATCAGTCTTTTTGTAGCTTTTACATTGACGCCCATGCTAGCTGCACGCTTTTTGAAAATGCACCATCATCAGGGAAAAATTTCCCTTTGGATTGAAAAAATTCTCAGTCGCATCGATCATTTTTACACGAAAATTTTATCTAAAAGCCTCAATCATCGGTTACTGACCCTTTCCGGAGCTCTGATACTCCTTGTAGCGACGTTATTTTTAGGAAAATTCATCCGCTCAGAATTTATTCCTTTGGAAGATCGCAGCGAGTTTTTTATAAAAGTAAAAATGCCTTTAGGAGCTTCTCTTGGAGTTACAGATCAAGCTATTCAACAAATTATTGCCAACGTTTCCAAGGAGCCCTGGGTAAAATATACTTTTTCAACGGTAGGGAGTGATAGTTTTAACAAAGTGAATGAAGGTGCTATTTATGTTAAAATGACACCTAAAGATCAACGTAGCATCAGTCAAAAAGAAGCGATGAAAAGCACCCGAGAGAATCTTGCTTACCTCACACAGATTAAAACGAGTATCGAACCCGTGCCAACAATATCAGGAGGGGGACGAAGAAATGCCACTGTACAATTGGATGTACAGGGAGTTGAACTAACAAAAATTGATCAAATTGCAAACCAGATCATCGATCATCTGAAATCCATTCCTGGCTATGTCGATGTGGATAGTTCTTATGAAAAAGGCAAACCTGAACTTGAAATCAGCATCAAGAGAAAAGAGGCGGCTGCTTTTGGTATTTCCCCTTCACTTATCGCTCAAGAAATTAAAGCCCTAATTGGCGGAGCTGATATTAATAAATTTCGTTCGCAAGGAGACCGCTTTAATATCAGTTTACGTCTGGATGAACAGTATAGGAACAAAGCCAATGATATTCTTACACTATCTGTAAGAAATGACTATGGCCATTTGATTAAACTCAATACCGTTACAGAACTCCATGAAAAGCAAGGACCTGTGCAGATCGATCGATATAACCGATATCGTATCATCTCGATTTTCAGCAACCTCCAGGAAGGAAAGAAGGTGTTGGGAGAAGCGATCAACGAAATTACAAAATTTACGGACCAACTGAGCCTCCCTGCCAACTATAAAACTAGCTTTACGGGGGGAGCAGAATCCATGAAAGAATCCTTTCAAAATATGCTATTTGCATTATTTCTAGCTGTTATTATCGTTTATATGGTCTTAGCTTCACAATTTGAAAGTTTTCTACAACCCCTGATTATTATGCTTTCACTCCCCTTTTCTATTATTGGGGCCCTAGGAATTCTTGTGTTAACAGATATGACAATGAGTATTTTCACCATCATTGGTATCATTATGTTACTAGGCTTAGTGACTAAAAATGCGATTTTACTAGTGGATTACATCAATACTTTGAGAATCAGAGAGGGGTTGAATAAAGATGAGGCCATTTTAACTGCAGGCCCCACACGTCTACGTCCTATCTTAATGACCACACTGGCTATGGTGTTTGGCATGATGCCTATTGCATTTGGTAATGGCTCTGGATCGGAATCAAGAGCCCCCATGGCCATGGCAATTATTGGAGGACTGATCAGCTCAATGCTACTTACACTAATTATAGTTCCTATCGTCTATTCCTTAGCTGAAGACATCCCCACTATGATAAAAAGCTCTTTAGAGAAACTAAGAAAAAAAATTAAGACTTTAGCACAGGCACGCTCGTCTTAAAAGCGTTTATTAGGCTAAAGTTGATCAGACCCCTCTCCTCACCTGTTTTTTTTAAGTGTACCCCACTCAAGAAACAGGTGAACTACGAACCTTTCCTTGATAAAAAATCCACTTGCTCGATCATGAAATTGCTGCTAATCTCAAAACTAACAACTTAAGGGGTTATGCATGACAAATTTACAAGCCATCGAAAAAATTCTTGGGCCTGACGCAGAAAGTTTACTTACACACAAATGTGAAAAAGTCAAAAAAGAAGCACTACACCTTCCTGGACCGGATTGGTTAGATCGCATTCATTTGAATAGCGATAGACCTGTAAGAGTCCTCTCTAGTCTTCAAGCACTCTTTAATCAGGGTCGATTATCTAACACCGGCTATCTATCTATCTTACCGGTCGATCAAGGGATTGAACACTCTGCAGGGGCCTCTTTTGCGCCCAATCCAGACTATTTTGATCCTGAAAATATTATACGGCTTGCTTTGGAGGGAGGATGTAACGCTGTCGCTTCTACTTTAGGAGTTCTAGGTTTGATGGCGCGGAAATATGCGCATAAGATACCCTTTATATTAAAAATCAACCATAACGAACTACTCACCTATCCTAACCATTATGACCAAATTTTATTTGGAAATGTGAAACAAGCCTGGGATATGGGAGCTGTTGCTGTAGGCGCCACAGTCTATTTTGGTTCTGAAGAAAGTGATCGGCAAATTCAAGAAATCTCAGAGGCCTTCTCTCACGCCCATGAGCTTGGCATGGCCACGATCCTCTGGTGTTACTTGCGCAATTCTGCGTTTAAAGTCAACGGGATAGATTATCATGAAAGTGCAGATTTAACAGGACAAGCCAATCATCTGGGTGCAACCATAGGAGCTGACATCGTCAAACAAAAGCTTCCAATCAATAACGGGGGTTATGAAGCATTAAATAAAGAGCATAAAGGAAGTTATGGCAAGTATTCTCCAAAAATGTACGAAAACCTTTCCAGTGAAAATCCTATAGATCTATGCCGTTATCAGGTTTTGAATGGATTTAATGGTCGTGTAGGCTTAATTAATTCGGGAGGAGCCTCTACTGGAAAAAACGATTTGGAGGAGGCAGTACGCACAGCGGTGATTAATAAACGTGCGGGTGGCATGGGTCTTATCAGTGGAAGAAAAACCTTTCAATGTCCGCTAAAAAAAGGGGTAGAAATTTTTCATGCGATCCAAGATGTTTATCTTTGTAAGGATGTGACTGTCGCCTAATCAATAAATTCTCAAGCAGAAAGGTCATTTTGATCTTTCTGCGTGTTCAAGACGATTCTGTATAAGATTCATCATTCTAATTATTAGACACTTAGTGATACCAATCCAGTTACAGTTATTCAAATAATTCTTAATACGTTTATAATGAAAATTGTAACCAGGGGGTTTTTATGTATTCGCCTCATCATCTAATGGTCCCTCTCTTCGTCGGTTTTATTTTAGTTGCCCTTCCACTCTCAGCGTCAGAAAATATGATTGCTGCAAGAGGAGGTGGTGGGTATGGCCACTCTAATGAAATGTATAGTGGTAACAGATTTGATCAAGGTAACATGGACTCTAATCGTATGTATAGTGGGAATGCCTATGATAGCACACGTGCTGATTCTAATCGCATGTATAGTGGGAATGCGACTGATAGCAATCGCGCTGATTCTAACCGCATGTACAGCGGCAACCCTACAGATAATACCTATGGTCAATCGAATCGAATGTACAATGGAGTAGAAAACAATAGAAATTACAATCCCTACTATCAAGCAGCACCTGTAGAACCTGTTGTGCCAGTTTATGGTTATTCGAGCCCTGTCGCTCCTAATAGCCAAGTTTTTCCTGACTCAACAGAATCAAATGCTCTTTACTGGAATGAAGTTCAACAGATGGAACAAGGACGTTAACTAAAAGTTAGACTAAATTCTAAATTTAGCCCCACTTACTGCAGACTTGATTCTTCGGAATCAAGCTGAAATTTGTTACATGCAAGGATTTATATAAACTAGGAGCTCCTAGTCTTGAACCTAAGTTTTGACAAGGAGTGCTTTATGACTCGTTTGAAACTATTACTATTGATCACAGCCAGTCTCTTTTTAACGACGGCTTCCCCCACTTCTTTTATATGGAGTGAAGGATTAAAGACAACCACGCAAGCAGATGTGACAAAACAAAAAAGTGACCAAGAGATTACAAAAGCCATACAGAATGAAATTCAAAGCGATAAAGATTTTGCAAAAGATGCCTCTAGGGTAGATATAAAAACAGAACAAGGAAAAGTCACTCTAAGTGGATCAGTGAGCGATTCAGATACCAAAGCAGATGTGGAATCAGTAGCAAAAGATATCGCAGGCGACAACAATGTTGTTAATAATATTGTTGTAGAAAACAAAACCTAAATTTATCTTTAAAATGCGTGATTGCGCCCAAATCCTTGATCAATCGCTTTAGATGGAGGGCTCTTAGCTGTTGTCGAAGGAAATGTTCCCTACATTGCCAAGACAAAAGATGACATTCAGCTATCAGATGAGGGCTCAAGCATTAGGGCGCAATCACAGATTTTAGTCAAAACTCTCACGTGTATATATATTTAAATTACACCCTATCAACTCTTTACAAATCAAAGAAGAGCCCCATACAAATAGGCTTGCACAATTGCATGACAAAATGCAAAATGCGCAATAAAATAGGCGTCTTCTTAAACTCGCTTAGGTGGGATAAAAAGCATTTTTTTGAGTTTTTTGATCAATTTTAAGCACGCATGAGCTAAGTCAAAAAAATACAAAAAAACCCAACAGGCGGTTTAAAGAAGTCAAACGCTTATACGGCAAAAGACGGAATTTCTATAATCTATATTAGGAAAATACACCTATGAAGTTAGTTTATTTCTTGGTCTTCTGTATATCTTTACCTTTGGGCCTTAGAAGTGAAACGGCAGGATTAGAAGAACCTCCTTTACTGACCAAATCCCAACATCGCGATCTTTTTATTCCTTATGGGCTCCCGCCTATTCCCTGGCCAGCAGATAACCCATACACACCAGAAAAAGCAGAACTGGGTAGACTTCTTTACTTCGACACCCGTCTTTCAACAGATGGGACTATTTCGTGTGCAAGCTGTCATGCTCCCTCTGAAGTATTTTCAGATCGGCGTCCTTTGTCCATAGGCATCAAAGGGCAAGTGGGATCTAGACATTCGATGACGATTATCAACTCTGCTTATCAACCCATACTATTCTGGGATGGAAGAGCTAAAACCCTCGAAGAACAGTGTAAGGGCCCCTTATCCAACCCCAAAGAAATGACTTTGTTTAATGATCCCCATGAAGCCCACTGGCATTGTCACGAACGTGTCAAAAACATCCCAGGATACCGTAAGCTCTTTAAACAAGTTTTCGGAAATGATATTTGTTCTATCGATGAAATCGCACAAGCTATCGCTACTTTTGAAAGAACAGTTCTATCAGGAAATTCTCCTTACGATCGATATATTAAAGGCGACGTCACAGCGATGACACCCGAAGAAGTTCACGGCTATCAGTTATTTAGTAGCAAGGGTTGCATGGACTGCCATCATGGAACCAGCTTTAGCAATGGGGCCTTTGAAAATATTGGCGTAGGAATGGACGTCCCTAACCCAGATCTTGGACGTTATATGATTACTCATAATGAAAAGGACTGGGGAGCCTTCAAGACACCCATTCTAAGAGAAGTCGCTAACAGACATCCTTACATGCATGACGGAAGCTTAAAAACTTTAGAAGAAGTCATCGATTATTATGATAGAGGGGGCATTCCTAATAAAAATTTACATCCTCTGATGCAACCTCTGCACCTAAAACCTGAAGAGAAAAAAGCCCTCATTAGCTTTTTAAAGGCTTTAAGTGGTGAAGGTTGGAAGCATATTAAAGAGCCGAAAAAATTCCCCGAATAATAGACATCATGTGATCGCGCCCCCCTGCTTAAGGAAGCGCGGATTACATGATATCTATTATTGAGAGCATTCGAGAAAAAACGTCTCTATCAGTCCAGAAACGAATGATAAAGAATAGGATAGAACGCAATTTCGTACATGGTCCTCCTTTATCGATGATCATCTTGAGGAATTAGGGTGACAGTAAAGACATACGGTGAGGCTGCTGATTGAGAGGAAGAATCGGTATTAGCCTTCGCGCTCTGAATCCCTCCCACAATATATCCTAAAAGAATTGGATGATGAATCTTATCTAGTTTAATCACTCCATTTTTGTAAGCGGGTACTTGAGCGTTGAAGAAGTAAGCGCCAGCGCCAAACAATAAAGGTGTCGATTGTGAGGAAGGGATATAAGGATACTCGCCCTCCATGAGATATTGAGAAAATTGTCCTTTATGATCCCATTTTATTGTGGTTACCTGGTTAATAAAAGGAATTTCGGAATCTGTTTCAAATACACCATTTTCAAAAAAACCTAAGGAAATTCCACCAAAAAAAGTTGAGTACATGGCTTGATGTTTTTTTGAGTACAGGCCCACATTTGCACATACATATTGACTCATAGCCTGCTTAAAAGTTTTTTCTAGCTGGGGGTTTTTCATGAACGACACCCCTTTCTTATTTATTTCTACCGGTACCGTCCAAACCCCTCCGGCGAGAGTAAAAACTCCCCCGAAGGCGATCCATTGGGTTCTAAAACAGTTACTAGTCGGATCGATAACAGAAACAATGTTTAAATCACGACGTCTATAAGAAGGGTCTGCTACTTTTGGTAAGGGTTTCAAAGGCTTTACAGACAATCTCTTCCCTTCATCCAGGATGTAAAATCGTCTGACCTTTTCTGTGTAATTTCCGTTTGAATTGGTTGTATAGCTTCCTTCAAAATCTTGCCCAAAAATAAGCAATGTCAAATCTCCGCTCTTGAACATAGCTCCACCAGTCACTT
The DNA here is from genome assembly GCA_001897225.1 of Chlamydiales bacterium 38-26. Classification (GTDB taxonomy): domain Bacteria; phylum Chlamydiota; class Chlamydiia; order Chlamydiales; family Parachlamydiaceae; genus Neochlamydia. Next base: position 92,110 of record MKSK01000003.1, on the reverse strand, counting down.
GAAAAATGGGATGATAAAGCTGACGAATATTTTGAGCAGCGGTTTGACCCGTTCCTTGCGGATTTAACACCCATGCGATAATACCGGGAATGTTTATCACACTTAAAATAGGTTTTGTGGAGTAATTTCCCGTATCAGAATCCACCCCATATCCCCCAGTCATATAAAGTTTTTGCCCCGCTTGATAAGACTGAGGACTAGTAACAGATAACCAATCAATTTGCTGCTGAGTCAGGCCGGAGGTGGGATCGTTTAAGGGGCGTGATGCCGTTATTCCTGATTTTGGATCCACGACATATACGCTGTAATTTTGAGAGTCTGGCGGAAAATTTTGAGGATCGTTGAATCCATGCAACCCATTGATACGCCCCGCAATAAAGACCCACAATCCTTCATGACAAGCGCTTGCTCCCGAATGAATCCCTACAGGAAGTTCAAAATGGGCCTGTTGGATGACAATTTTAAAGGGGAGCGAATCACCAGAAAGAACAGGGCTTAGCGCATCTGTTTGGTTTAGTGAATCTGCAGCCATTAAATGTGTATATGCGCTCAAGCAGACGAAAATTTTAAGAAGAAATTTATTTCTATACATACTTTCCTTTCCTGCATCTATGGATTGATTATTTTTTTCCGAAAAATCTGATCGTTTCTTCACACGTGTAATTCTCACAAGAGAAATATCCATAGTATTTAGTGGAGCAAATTGCAAGAGGATTTATCTTTTTTCCCTTGATCATGTCTAACTCCACTATCACCTCCTAGCTGGAGGCATTTTTTGGGAATGTTTGAGTGCAACAAAACTGAAGTTTTCCAAGTTATCCAATCAAGATCCTTTCCTCACAAAAACCGCTTCTTGACAATCATCCCAGACTCCAATAAAAGGATATTTAAAACCTGAGCTTTGACATGGACCTCAAGCCCCAACATGACATTTTAATATCAATCGGTTTTTAAAGAGGAAAAAAAATGAATCGGCCTAAAGTAGTGATTATTGGCGGAGGCTTTGGAGGATTAAATGCCGCAAAAAGCTTAAAAAAAGCCTCTGTTGATATCTTATTAATTGATAAAACTAACCATCACCTCTTTCAACCCCTTCTCTACCAAGTGGCCACTGCAGCTCTTTCTCCTGGAAATATTGCAGCACCCATCAGAAATGTATTAGCAGAACAGGCAAATACCTCTGTTTTAATGGCCAATATTGTGAGCATAGACAAAAAAAGAAATGTGGTTATTGCGGAAAATGGAGAAGAGTTTGCCTTTGACTTTCTTATTCTTGCTCCTGGCGCAAGTCATGCCTATTTTGGTCATACAGATTGGGAAGAGCTAGCTCCAGGCCTAAAAACACTTAACGATGCACTACGAATTAGAGAAAGAATTTTACTGAGCTTTGAAAGAGCTGAGCGTTGTTCAAACCCTCAAGAAGCCACCCGTTTTTTACGCTTTGTTGTTGTAGGTGCAGGCCCCACAGGCGTGGAAATGGCAGGTGCAATAGCAGAAATTGCACATAAATCCTTAATAGATAACTTTAGAAATATACAGCCCGAACAAACTCAAGTTTATCTCATTGAGGGTGCCGATCAAGTCCTCCCAAGTTACCCAAAAGATTTAGCTATAAAAGCAAAACGCGACTTAGAAAAACTAGGCGTCGAAGTCATTCTCAATACACAAGTCACAGGTATTACATCCAACGGAGTGTATATTGGAGATGCATTTATCGATTGTTCGAATGTCATTTGGGCTGCGGGCAATCAAGCCTCCCCCTTGCTGAAAACCTTAGATGTTCCTTTAGACCGCGCTGGAAGAGTCAAAGTCAATCCTGATTTAACCATACCTGACTATCCAAACATTTTTGTCATTGGGGATGCAGCGTTGTTTTTAGATAAGAATGGCCAACCTTTACCAGGGATTGCCCCAGTAGCCATTCAACAAAGCCGCTATGTAGCGAAGCTTATCTCCAAAAAAGTACAAGGTAGTGTCGACCATCCTTCTTTTACTTATTTTGACAAAGGCATGATGGCTACCATCGGAAGAGCTAAAGCAGTAGCGAAAATAGGAAAATTGAAAATTTCAGGATTTTTTGCTTGGCTGACGTGGTGCTTTATACATGTCATTTATTTGATTAGCTTTGCCAATCGCCTCATTGTCATGCTGGACTGGTTTTATTTATATTTTCGAAACCAAAGACGCATTCGGCTCATTACAAGACCTATTAAAGATATAGATGATCCTCTGTAAATTAAAATCTAATCAATGAGCAAGAGAACTGTTACTTTTGTAAACCGTACGCTTACGATTCAACTTATGAAAGGTCTTCTCACAAAAGGTTTAACTAGAAGCTCTAACAAGCTGTTTTCCAATATTTTCTCCTTTAAACAAACCTAAGAAAGCCTTGGGGGCATTCTCTAAACCTTCGATAAAGCTTTCACGATATTTAATTTTCCCCTCATTGACCCATTGGTTAAGCTGCTGAATTCCCTCTCCATAGTGCGCTGCAAAGTCTGTGACAATAAAACCCTGCATTAGAGCGCTCTTGGTTAATAAAATCCAGTTCAATCGTGGGCCTGTTTCGATTTTTTCCGTATTATACATGGAAATTTGTCCACACAAAACCACCCGCGCGTGGGAATTTATGCGCATGATGACAGCATCAGAAATTTCTCCACCGACATTGTCGAAATATATATCGACGCCATTAGAACAGGCTTTCGTTAAATCTTTTAGAAAAGAATCTGACTTATAATTAATACCTGCATCAAACCCCAACTCTTGCTCTATATACCGAATCTTATCTTCGCTGCCAGCAATCCCTACAACTCTGCATCCATGAATTTTTCCTATTTGTCCGACAACGCTACCCACTGCTCCAGCTGCCCCTGAGACCACCATAGTCTCTCCTTTTTTAGGTTTACCTATTTTTAATAACCCAAAATAGGCTGTCAAGCCTGGCATACCTAAAACACCTAGAGCGGTGGAAGGGGAGGTAATCTGAGGATCTAAAGCTCTTAAATTATTTCCATCGGAAATATTAAAATCCGCCCAATTCATAAAACCGATGACTAAATCTCCAGGATGAAAATGGGCATTCTTACTTTCTACAATCTCTCCCACTATTTCACCTGTGATAGCTTTATCGACTTCAAAAGGTTCAATATAGGAAGGTCTGTCATTCATCCGACCCCGCATATAAGGATCCACAGTAAGATACCGTGTCTTGACCAACACCTCTCCCTCTTCAAGGTTGGAAACTCTTGTATGGACTAACTTAAAATTTGAAAGCTCAACCATTCCTTGGGGTCTAGCCGCAAGAAGAATTTCACGATTTAATTTTGTATCCATCTCCCTCTCCTTTGTAGACTAGATCCATATTTATCATTTAAAATCGTTTGTGGTAGTGGCATAATCAACGAATTGCTTGATGACATCCTTTGCATGTTTTATTGAGCTGATCCCTCTTACACTCTTTCCAGCCTGCCAATAATCTTTCGAAGAGCCACCTTCAAGGGTAATATGCTTAAAACGCCTGCCAGAAGTTAACGCATACCACATCCGCATCCAGGATTTTGTCCAACGATTCTGCAAAAGCCAACGAGAAATTGGACCGACTTTTGTTCCAATCGATTCTACGTAAGGGGTTTTAATGACAGAAAGTGGAATGCCTGTCACCCTTTCTGTTAAAATAATGTCTTTTTCTTCTGCTTGCACGATGGCTTGTTTGTAATTCTCTTTTTCCGCGCATTCATATGTAGCAATAAAACGCGTTCCCATCTGAACACCCGCGTAACCCAAATCCAGGGCTTTTTTAAAGTCTGCGGCCTCACCAATTCCACCTGCACAAATCAAAGGTACACCTAGATCATGTAAATCCTTCCAAAGTTCCTCTGGTGTTAGTCTGCCTGCATGCCCACCGGCTCTGTTATTTACACAAATAAGACCATCAACATGCTGATCTAAGGCTTTTAGCGCCCACTTGCGTTCTGTAACATCATGATAAACAATCCCTCCCGAAGATTTTACTTTGTCTACCACCCAACGTGGGTTTCCAAGAGCAGTGATAAAAAATCGACACCCCTGGGAGAGAGCTATATCTACCCATTCTTGCATTCTTTTCTCATAAATCTTAGAAGACTTCTCAACAATAATATTCATTCCAAAGGGTTTAGCCGTTAAGTGCCGGATATAATTTAAGCCTTCCTTAAAATCATAACCATGGACGTACACCAACGAAAGAGGCTGAACGATTCCTAACCCACCCGCTTCACTTACCGCTGCCACTAACTCCGGATTGCTACAAGGATACATCGCTCCACAAATAATGGGGTATTCGACTTTGGCTTGTTCTGTAAACTTTGTTTTCAATGATGTCATATTTATCCACTATCTATGAAATTTCTTTACTCACTAAAATCTTACCTTTAAGCGCTTATATTCCTGCGCGAAATGTGTAAAATACAACTTTTAGAAAGTTAAATTCACCATAACGCATTAAAAGATGGCTTTCAAAGAAAAAATGAAAGAAGGAAGACGTCTAGTATTTTCAGGAAATATACAACTCTTGAAGATGACGGAAAGCATAATTCATAAAGGAATCTAAACAAACGAACTGAGAAGTTAACATCTCTTGCCTTTTTTCAAGCAATAAGGGATTGGCCTTGTAGAAGAATCCTAACAATTGTTTCATCTTGCTGATTTTGTTGCGTGTGGGGCTTTCCACGCGAATTTCAGAAAGATAGGTCTTAAAATACACTTCTAAATGCTGCCAAGAAAACTTAGGAGTATTTTTGGAAAAATGCCCACGAATTTGGTGAAATAGGAAAGGGTTAATCACACTTCCCCTGCCGATCATCAAAGCGTCGCAATTCGTCTCGGAAAGCATTTTTAGAGCATCTTGTGTATTTAAAATATCCCCGTTACCTACCACAGGAATTTTTAAAATAGATTTTGCTTCAGCAATCAAATCCCAACGTGCAGGAGGTCCATACCCATCCACCTTTGTGCGGGGATGCAATGTGATATAAGAAGCGCCACTTTCTTGGGCCGCCAGTAAGTTTTCTTTAAAAAGTGTGGTATCTTCATATCCAGAACGCATCTTAATAGTAACAGGAATTGATACCGCTTTCACAAGTGCCTTAGCGACCTCATATAAATGATTAGGCTCCTTTAATAAGCTGGATCCAGCGCCTCGACCTGTAACCGTATTTGAAGGACATCCACAGTTTAAATCAATACGAGGAGCTCCCCTCTTTTCAATTTCAACCGCCATGGCAGCCATTAAATCTGAATGGGACCCCATCAATTGAGCTGCTAAAGGAATTGGAGTCGTCTCTTGATTATCATAAACACGCGCTAAACTTTCTACGTGGGCATTGCTTGGAACGCGAATAAAGTCTGTAACTGCTTCATTAAAGCCACCAATTGTCGCCATGGCTCGTCGAAAACAGCGATCACCCACCCCTTCCATGGGCGCTAATAGAAGAAAGGGACAGCCAGAAGAATCTTTAAGAAGTAAATTCATAATAAAATTAGATTTAAGAATGGAAGGACAAGCGGCTTAGAAGAAACTTATCGTTACCCCAACCGCTTATCTAGTCAATAGAAGGAAAAGATTATTTTTCGTTTTCTTCTTCTTCTTCACCCTCTTCAAATTCTTCGTATTCAAACTCTTCTTCTTCGAAAGCACCTTCCATAATAGAGTTGAATAGATTCATATAGGCTAAAAACTTCACATCAGCTTTTAAATCTGTTTTTTTAGAAGCTTTTCTTTTTGCCACTTCTTCTTGTATGACGTTAATGACTTCCAAAATGACTTCGTCTTCGCTTTCAATTTCTTCACTTTGGATTTCTTTTTTTAACTCTTCAATATCTGCAGCAAATTGATCTAAATCTAAAAATTTTAATGATTCAATATCAGTAATCATGACTTTGTTCCTCTTGGGTTTATTGGATAGGGTGACATTATGGCATCATTTCCCTCATCTTAGCAAGGAAGATTTTCGATATATTTTCTCAAAGCTCTTGCTAAATTTCAATATATCACTCATGAGTTTATTAAAAAAAACTAAAACTTTTCATGGCTAAAGATCATTCAACCAAGTGTCCTCATCCTCTCGTTCCTGCGACACAATTTCTACAAATCCTTGAAAGCTATTGCAAATATGTAGAGTCGCGATATCAGATTGATCAGGATAATTATAACTTGCCGTACAAATGATTTTGTGAAAATTCTTCTAACAATTATTATCCATCGTCCATCTATATGCGGAGCATTTACGTATGTCTCATGTTCAACCGTTAAAAACTGTCTTTAAAGGGGCAAACCTTCTTCCTCTTTTTATTGCAATCTCAGTCTCTTTATGTATCTGGTTTGCGCCTCTTCCTGCAGGAATAGAGGCTAAAGCATGGAAATTGTTAGCCGTATTTGCAGGTTTAATTGTAGGCTTAATTGGAAAAGCTCTACCTATGGGAGGGATGTCCTTTTTAGCCCTCACAACTCTTATTGTGACGCATACGCTGACTTTAAAAGAAGCCTTCAGCGGTTTTTCAAATCCAATCATTTGGCTGGTTGTAGCAGCATTTCTAATTTCTAAAAGTTTTATAAAAACCAAGTTAGGCATGCGCTTGGCTTATCTTTTTGTCGCATTACTAGGTAAAAAAACTCTCGGTCTCGGTTATGGGGTCGCAGCTACAGAACTTCTTTTAGCACCTGCAATACCCAGTAATACAGCTCGAGCAGGAGGAATTATTTTTCCTATAGTAAGAGCTTTGGCTATCAGTTTTGGAAGTTCTCCTGAGCGCCACTCCCAACGTCTCATGGGAAGTTATCTTATCCTCACCGCTTATTATTGTAATTTGATCACCAGCGCGATGTTTATCACTGCTATGGCTGCTAATCCTTTAATTTTGGCGATCTTGCTAGATAATGAAATTCCTTTAACCTGGGGACAATGGGCCTTGGCCGCCAGTGTTCCAGGCTTATTAAGTCTCATTATAATTCCATGGTTAGTTTATCTCTTATATCCACCTGAGATTAAAAAAACTCCAGAAGCAAAGATACTAGCCAATAAACACTTGGAGGAAATGGGCCCCTTATCTAGATACGAATGGATCACTTTGGGGGTTTTTATTTTACTAGTGACTCTATGGATCTATGGGGAACAGTTTTTTGGGATGGAGAGCACCACCGTCGCTCTTATCGGCGTCAGCATTTTTTTAATTACCGGGGTTCTCACGTGGGAAGACATAAAAATGGAACACGAAGCCTGGGATACACTCATCTGGTTTTCTACATTAATGATGATTGCCACTTTCTTAAATACATTCGGTTTAATGACTTGGTTAAGCGAACATATACGAAACTACATGGAAGGTACAGTATGGTGGCTCGCCTGGCCCATCCTTGTGCTTTCTTACTTTTATAGTCACTATCTTTTTGCCAGTAACACTGCTCATGTCACCTCGATGTTCGCAGCCTTTTTAACGGTCGGGATTGGTTTAATGGTTCCCCCTTACTTAATTGCTTTTTCTTTAATGTTTTGCAGTAGTTTATTCGCCTGCTTAACACATTATGGCACTGGGTGCGCCCCTATCTTGTTTGGCTCCGAGTATGTGAATCTAAAAACCTGGTGGCGCATGGGTTTTATCATGAGTTTAGTTTTTATTGGCATTTGGGTGGGAATAGGCTCCCTATGGTGGAGTCTTTTGGGTTACTGGTAAAAACTTAAAAATCTCGTAAAGAAATTCACCTCAAGGTTAGAAGCGTTTTGTCCACACATGACAGTAAGGAGTTTTACCAGTTTTGCCATAATAGTCTTGATGATACTCTTCGGCAGGATAGAAAAAACTCGCTGGTTGAATCTGAGTAACCACTGCTAAGCCTTTTTCTTTAAGTTGAATGACAAGCTTTTCTGCACTTTTTCTTTGTGCTTCTGACAAATAGAAGATGGCCGAGCGGTACTGTTCTCCCACATCGGGACCCTGACGGTTTTTTTGGGTAGGGTCATGGATTTCAAAAAACATTTTTGCTAGATTTTGATAAGAAATCACTTCTGGATCGAAAATCACCTCTAGGGCTTCCGCATGTCCTGTTTTACCAGAACAAACTTCTTCATAACGAGGATGAACGGTAGTTCCTCCCGTGTAACCCACACTCGTTCTAATCACACCTGGAATATTTTTAATTAAATGTTCCACTCCCCAGAAGCAACCAGCCGCAAAAATTGCCCTTTCATAGCCCTCTTTTGTAAAGGCAGGAGTAAAAGCCATAGAAATAGAATTCACACAATGACGTTGATTTTTTGCTGTCAGCCTCTCTCCCATAAATACATGACCTAGATGAGCTCCACAACGATTGCAAAGGATTTCTGTACGTTCCCCATCTGCATCTAACTCTCGTTTTACAGCTCCTTTAATTTCATCATCAAAACTTGGCCAACCACATTGAGAAGCAAACTTATCTGAAGAAAGGTAAAGTGGAGCATCACAACGACGACATAAGTAAACTCCCGGCTCAGAGAATTGATAAAATTTGCCCGTTCCGGGACGCTCAGTGCCTTTTCTTACGATAACGTTTTCTTCTTGTGAATCAAGCTTATGGTAATTTTCCATAACATCCTTCATTTATACACATATGATCTTAGAGCTTTATCTTAATCTTATTTATTTTTTAATCAGTTTTTCCATTTGTTTCAATCTGTAAATACTTTAAATCTAATTTGTCCCCTGAATCACGCATGAACATCGCCGAACTTGCCAAGTGAAAGGATAAGTGCCGAAGGTCAAGTTATGAACTTGGCCGAGGTGTTTTTAGAAAGTTCTTTGGCTAACGCAAAGACTAATCACCTTGGAAAAAATGATTGTGTTTTAGCTTCTTTTCAATGAAACAGCTTTTATAGCTCTGGATAACCTTAGGTTTAGGTTATATTGCACCAAACAATAAATTGTTAACAAAAACGACTAAAATCCACATTGATTTATATAATGAAGATAAATACAATATCTCATAATTATTTAAATATCAGGTTTATTATGACATTTTGCACACCTTACAGGTTTTCAATACCGGAAAAGCCTGTTCGTCTAGAAGAAAATAATCATCGGGAAAATATTAAACACCTAACACCCACAGAAAAACTTGTCATAGAAAACCTTGCTAATTTAGAAACCCCTCCTCACAGCAGCACTCTTAAAAGAAAATCAATTGAACAGGTTTATATCCCACAAAAACGTCAAAAAGTCGAAGAATCTATCTCAGATGAGAGTGACATCACCGAGGATGAGATGGATGCAGATACACTTGATAATACTGTTGATGAGATTGACACGAAGAAGAGTGTGCGTCGCCGTCAATGGAGAAAACAACCTAATCAATTTTGGACTATTGAAGAAGATCGAGTTTTATTAAATGCTATAAAACCTTATGCAAATATGAATAAAATCTTATGGGGTAATGTCGCTGCAGAGGTTAAAGCTGTGAGACCGAGGGTAAAAGCGAATGCTTGCAGAAAGAGATATGAACTTAATCTCGATCCTAGCATCAATAAAAGCCCTTGGACTGAGAATGAGTACAAAGAGCTCATTATTATAGTGAGAGAGTTTAATAAGACAGTTTCCTGGACACAAGTTGCTAAAAAATTGCTAACAAATCGGACCAGCCAAATGTGTCGACAAACTCATTTATCTCTAACATCAGGCACTTTAAAACCCATTGGGGATAGGATTCTTAACTCTCTGAAGTAAGCACATTCAGCCCAGACAAAAATCTGATGGCCCAAAACCTCTTATCAAAGCTTCATTGAAGTTCATAGATATCTATCCATCCCTAAACTGTTAAGATGAATGTTAGTTTTTTAGATCTGATTTTATAATAAAAAATAAATAATTAAAAAAACTTTACTTAAAAATTTTTTAATAATATATTTTTTCAATTTGATATTATATGGAGTTTAATGATGAATCCAGTCTATACCGGTCAGCCTCCTCATCTCTATGCAAGCCTCAGTTTTTCAGTGCACATTATACATCATCCCACGCATTTAACCTCTGAGCCTAAAAACAACTCTTTCATTACCCCCTCATCGGAAGAAGAATGGAAATATAAATCCCCTCAATGGAGTCAAGAACAAATAAAAGTTTTGCTAGAAGCACATGAGAAATGGTCAAAGATCAGCAAAGAGGAACATAAGCTTGATATCCACGAACTATGGAAAAATATTGCAAACGAAGTGATAGCAATTAGGCCTAGCGCAACGGCGCTAACATGCCGCTTAAAGTATAATCGACTCATGAGAGATCGCTTGGCGGCAGATGAAAAAACGACACAAGACGAGATCATTGCAATGGTCGGTCTTACGCAGTTAAAAAGTCCGCAGCCCTTGTCCACTTCCTTTTTGTTAGATCAGGTCGATACCCCCCCCCGAATATCCTTAAAAAGAAAAAGCGAGAACACATCGAACAACACCGCTCCGCCGCCAAAGCGGCCAAAAACATCTCTAGTCACAAGAGAAAAATGGAATCCGGAAGACGCAAAAAAATTTGAAGAAATTGTGAATAAGACGGACAAGATAGGTCCTGAACGTTGGGTAGAAATCTCTCAAAAAATGGGAAATAAAACACCGGAGCAATGTAAGTCTAAATGGTATTTGTTAAGAAAGATCTCTAAAAAATAAAACTTATCTAAGACTTTTACGATACTTACGTTGTAAATAAAAAAGTCATTTTTATTGTCCTTAAGATTTTTTCTTGATTTCACCTCTATACCTTGAAAATTCAATACGCACATACAAATCTCGCTTCGCTTTAAAGATGCACGTGACGTGTCGAATAATATAGATAAAAAATCACACACATTTACTTTGTAAGCATAAATATAACCAAATTAATAATTTGAATATATAGTATAAAAATCCCCACCATAAAAATAGAGCTGTAGTGCTTCTTTAGAAATGGAGAAATATACCCAACCTCTCAGGCTTGTCGATAGGAATGCAAGGAGAGTTGAATGGGAAGAAGTCGCAAAAAAAATTAGCGACAAATTCGACGAGCCAAATTTTTATCTTTAACAAAATGGCACCCTTGATCACATCGGGAATAAAATCCAAAGTATGCCGGAGTAAGATACAGATCTACTAAAATCAAGGCATGTGGAAGAGTATTCCCCTATTTTTTCGCTCGTTATCTTGGATATAATTGATTCCACTTCTCTATGATTTTTAGGAAATACTGCTCTGGATCAATGGGCTTATCCCTTTCTTGCCAAATTTCAGACGCCTCTTGATCATTGATGATTATTGCTTTGTCTAGCAAAGTCTCTAACTGGATGTGCGCAATCATAGGATCAAAAGCTGCATGCTGCTTGGCAGTACAATTATAGGCAAAACCTACAAACTCTATCCCCAAACGATCCATCTCCTCTTCCACATTCCTCAAAGATTCTTCTTTATCATCTACAAATACAATTTTTTGGGGCTTATAGTTCATTTTTTCAAAAACGTGTGTCAATAACTGTCCCTTATCCAAGTTGTTTGTCGTATAGAAAATCCCTTCATGAAAGTACTCTGCAAAATGCTGCTCTATATCATCAAGTTCTTTAGGTAGTTGTGTTTTTGAAAAGTCTATATGCAAAGTGTTAAGCAATTTTTCAGTCATTATATCTATATCAGGTGCCTGTGTGCTATACCACTCATGCCGCCCTCTAGATGTAAATGCAAAAACTGGCACGCCTAGTGCCTGCATCTCTTTTATAAGGCTAGGCGTCGAAGAGTCTGGGACCTTGGGTGGCACATTTTTAAAGACATACAACGAGAGCTCATCATGGGTTTTTGTATCTAAACGTTTTCTTATGTACTTTCTCCAAGCCTGAGTTCCCAGACTGATTTCTGTATCCATCAAAACTTCAGCGATATTCAGTAAAAGCAAAGTATCAATCGATACCTCTTTCTTAATCACCTGTATATCGTCTGTTTTAATAACAACGCACTCAATAGAAAAAGTAAAAAGAGCTAAACTAACCACTAAGGTCGTGAGTAATTTTTTCATATGTTTTCTCCCGCAGAAAAAAAATAGTATAATAGAAAAGTATTATATTTAGCAATCATCACTAACCTAAGCTTCTGGGAATTAACCAGTAATTCCTCAAATTTTTTATAGATTTTATCGGTAGTTGAGAATCTTCATGGATTTACTTATCAACAAAAAACTTTGAATCCTACATATCACGCTCCCCTGGAGCGAAGATTTAAAATAAATTAATTTATAAAAAAATATTATAAAAACAAAAAATAATAAATTTAATATATAAAACAAAAAAAATCATACTTTACTTATATTAATTTTTGTATATAATTCATTTTCTTTTAAATTATAAGTGGAGTTTTTTTTTCATGAATCCAATCTTTCCCATTCCTCAATTTTCGGTTAGTTTTTCTATGCAGATCACGAATGATCCCAGACGTTTAACTTATGATAATTACATAGATTTAACCTCTGAATCTCAAAATAACTCTATCACTGGGGTTGATTCAACTGAACCAACTCAAGAGACTAAAAATTCACCAAAAGTACAATGGAAATACATGTCTCCTCAATGGAGCAAAGAACAAATACAGGTCTTGTTAGAGGCAAAAGCACAATTTGCAAATCTTAGAGGTGCAGAACTTTGGGAAAATGTTGCCCTTAAAGTGAAAGTCGTTAGGCCTGACGCTACGCCGCAAACTTGCCGTATCAAATACAATCGAATTACAAAAGACCAGCGTGAAACAAATAAAAAAGTGATGCAAGAGGAAGAAACTGCCATTTTGGGTCTCACATTGCTAAAAAATTCCCACATCCAAGAGACAGAATTGTTATCGCAAGATCAAACCAACGAAACAACAAAGCAGACCTTAAAAAGAAAAATTGAGAAAATGTCTGCTATTAATAATTCCAATGAAACTCCATTAAAACGGCAAAAAACACCCGTAACTTCAAGAGAAATGTGGACTCATGAAGATGCAAAGAAATTAAAGGAAATTGTTGTAAAGACTAATAAAGTTGGTAAAGAACGCTGGATAGAAGTTTCTCAAAATATGGGAAATAAAACGCCTAAACAATGTAGAGTTAAATGGCAATCAATAAAAAAATCTCTAGAAACTGAAACTTCATCTAAATCAACGACTTCATCAATAACGCTTAGTTAATAAAATAATCGGTATAATTGTGTTTAATATTTTTTGTTTGAGTTTACCTTTAGAAATCAAAAACTGTTAAACATAAAATATTTATCAAAAAAAACGAAAGAATTTATCTTTCACTGACAGAAGTTTTAATCAAGTTTTCTATAGAAAAGAAGAGATACTTTAAAATGTGTCTCTTCTTTTAGACATTAAAATCTAACTTGCTCCCTAAATCCAGCACAAATTCAATGAATTAAAACGGCACAACTGGGATGGCGAAATCATGGGTTTTTCTTCCTTGGCGAGGCATTAGATGAGTCAGATCGGTTGTCTCATTGAGTTTGTTCCAAAACAACATACTTAAGAAGAAAATTCTAGACCGCATGTATTTTTCTGAAAATAGTCCCAATTTTTATCTGGATTGTAAATAGCGAACATAGTCCGCATCAGTCCTGTCTTAGTAAAATTTCCAAAAAAACAAGTCGAAACACTAGCTAAGGTTAACATTTCTGCTGAGGTCGTTCGACATTCCTTATCAATTCAAGATTTCCATCATTTTTTGCTTTATGTCTCATTAAAATTTATAAAATATTCAATTAAACTACATTAAAACAATTAATTTGAATGAAATTTTTTAATAAAAAAACTTCACTTATAAAAACGAAGGATATAAAATATTAAAACTTTAAAATTTTTAAAAATTTAACAACAGATAGTATTTATACATAATTTGCATTTTATTCATTCGAATTGGATTTATTGTCCTATGATTTATTCAGGTCCCTATAGTCAAATTTCTACTACTATTAGTATTTCAATGCTAATTAATCAACCTTCAGATTTAGACAATGAGTCTCAAAATAACGCCTGGGTTTTTGATTCATCTCAAAACAACTGGGCTGACACTACATCAAATGTAGAAAAAAGAAGTTCCAGGTCTTCTCGTTGGACGGATAAACAAGTTAAAGTTTTATTAGAAGCTCACAACCAGTGTTTAAAAATACGTGAGGAAAAATGGAAGGAAGTTGCTGAGAAAGTAAAAAAAGTACGACCCGAAGCTACACCTAAGTCTTGTCGAACCAAATATGAAAGGTTGATCAATAAAACTTTTGAAAATAAAGATGGAACAGCGGCCATGCTAGGCCTTATGCAACTTAAAGATGCACAATCAATTGTTAATGAGTCATTAACAATTGATTCAAACACAACATTAAAAAGAAGATCTGAGAGCTTGATCAATAATAGTTCCCCATCTAAACGACAAAAAATATCTTCAAAAAAATGGACGAGATGGACTCCTGATGAGAATTCAAAATTAATCGAACTTGTGAATCAGACCGAAAGTCATAAGAAAGGGCGTTGGACAGAAATCTCTGAAAATATGGGCGATAAAACACCGCTTCAATGCGAAAATAAATGGCAAGTACTAAAAAAAATAATTTCTTTTAACCCTGTTTTGGTTGAGTGAGCATTACTCTTAATTCTGAGTTCATTAAAGCTCCACAGGTGCGAGTGACGTGCCGAAGAATATAGATAATCATCACTCATCTGCTCCAAGCATATATTGAAAAAAATTAATAACGAATTCCAAGTATTAAAATGAATCTATTCCACATTTTTTGTGTTAACATTCATTATTTATAAAAATATTAATAAAAAATAGTAAATATAAATTTATATAGTATTAATTTCAAAATCACATTTTTTTTTTATGAATATATCTTATTTAGGTCCGTTAGGATCCAGTGCTACGATTAGTGTGTCCTTGCAAATTCAAAATACAGGAGTAATTGCGGAATCTTCAAGTCATTCTGTAGTCTCCAGTTCAAATCTTGCAGCAACAAATCTCCTAAAGTCAGGGGAGGTTTATGTAAAAACTCCCTGGTCTAGCAAGCACCTCGAGGTTTTAGTTGATGCTAAAATGAAATATTACCAAGAGATGCGAGGGGAAAAACTATGGGAAAAAGTGGCTGATCAAGTTAGATCTATACGCCCTAGCGCTACAGCCCAAATTTGTAAAAAAAAATATTATAGACTCATGCAGGTTAATCCTGTGGGGGATACAAAATTGCAAGATGAGGCAATCTCTAAATGTGAGCAGTGATGAAAAAATTTTGTAAACAAAGTTAGCTTTAAAACCTCCGCAGTACCAAACTTGATTCATTATTTCAATTTTTCATTTTATAAAAATTAAAAATAAAAAAAACATACACATCAACAAACTTTACTTTAATACATTAATTAATAAATTACCTCTTTAAAAAACCGGAGTTTTATGAATATTGCTTACTTATGTTCTAACATCCTTCCCCTTCTTTAAGTTTCTCGGTTCAAATCCAAATCAACCCAGAGACAAAAAATAGCTCTCACGCATTGACCTCCTCAGAGGAGCTCAATGACCCAGGCGACACGAACCAGGACTATGCAGCCAAGCGCTGGACAAGACCACAGAAAGCCATCTTAAAAGCAGCAAAAAATAGATTCGCGCTTGAGGGCTTAACAGGACAAAAGTTATGGAAAAAAGTGGCTCAAGAGGTGAAAGCTGTAAGACCGGATGTTACACCACTAACTTGCCGCGTCAAATATAAACATATTTTAGATAAAGAAACAAAAGATGATGAGGCAGAAGCAATACAGGGTCTGATGCAGATGATGGAGCCGCATCTCCTCGCAACCCCTCCCGCAGCTGCACAGCACGCGGCTCAAAATTTCTCAGAAAAGACAAAAGATGTAAATTCTATAGAGAAACCTTCAAAACGCCAAAAATTATCATCCACAAAATGGGTATGGGCAAATCAAGAACCACCTGAAGGAAAAATATGGACGAAAGAAGAAACTGCCAGATTAGTAGAACTGGTGAAGAACATCAAAAACAAAAAAGGAATGTGGAAAGTCGTCTCTTCACAGATGGGAAATAAAACACAACAACAGTGTATGTCTAGATGGGATTACATAAAAAATAACTATATGATTTTACAAAAAAAACGATCGATAGGCTTTTTTAGGATCTGAGACTTTTGAAAAAAATATACCCTAAATTTTAGAGCTTTAATAGATAAAACTTTGAGATTAGTCTGATGAAACATTCTAAAGAAAGCACTAAAATTTAGGTCATTCTACTTTTTTCTCCTTTTAAGAAGGTAAAATTCACAAGGCACAGAATTTTAAGACTTGAAAAAATTTCTTAATATTTTATAAACATCTTCTTTATTAAATTCCAAACATATTGTTTTAATATTTAAAAAATAAAATCAACATGGATTGATAAAAGATTAACAAACATAATATTAACTTTTATAATATTTAAGGTTTTTTATGAATTACAGCGCAACACTCAGTTTTTCTCTTCAAATGACAAGCGGAATCCTTTTACCCCCTCCACCTGCACCTCCTGAGGAAAATTCCGTGAAAAAAGTCGCTATTAAAAATCTTTTATGTACTGAAAATCAGCTCCCTCAAGGAGATGAATGGAGCTCGCTCAAGAGAAAATCTGTAGAAGAATTATATGTACCCCAAAAACGACAAAAAACAAGCCCTGAGAAACCTTACTCCCCTGTCATAAACGTAGAGACGGACTCCTCAACGGCCTCAGCCCAGGAGGAGCGTACCCACAAAAAAAGAAAACCCAAGCAATACTGGACAGAAGTTGAAGATGAAGCTTTGAAAAAGGCCGTAGAGGAGTGTAAAGACGGCATTTCTTGGGTCGAGATAGCTGAAAAGGTTAGGCTTATAAGACCAGGAGTTACCAGAGATAGTTGTTGTAAGAGATATGAACTCATGCTCGATCCTAGGATCAATAGAGACCCCTGGACGGATGAGGAATATAAAAACCTTCACGAACTTGCCAAAGCTTACGAATTAAAAAAAACTCCCTGGAAAAAGATTGCAAAACAGTTGGGTACCAATCGCACCAACCAAATGTGTCGGGAAATCTTTCGGTCGTTAACGAGAGGCACACTAAAACCAGAGCTTGAAAGGATTCTTAAACTCCCTAATCCAAGTGACCAACTCTGAGGACTCCTTGCAGTCTAACCAAAATTTTAGTGGAGGATAGTGAGCAAAAATTTTAAAAAATTTTTGCTTTCATCTTCAATTTTTCTCTAATCCTAGCGGGGACGATTTCTTAAGATTTGTCCCTGCCTCTCAACACCCTCTCGATGAGTAAGATTCGGCTCAAGCTGAGTACATTTACATCACCAGCCATCAGATTGTACTACGCGCCTCTTCATCACTATGTAAGTATGCCCCTCCTTCTTCTTATCTCTTAAAGATTGAACTCAAATTAAAATTAAACGTTAAAAAAAATCATTTAAAACAATAATTATTTACTAAAAAAAATTAAAAGACAAGATTTCACTCTTCTAAAAATTAATAATGGAGTTTTTTATGAATAATATCTCTGGTCCAAATCCTAATCCCCCCTTAATGACCACTTTCAGTGTATCCATGGAAATACGATTGGAAAACAGTAGACAACCTACACATGAACAAGAAGAAGATGTAGCCGTCATTCGTCTTTTACAAATGAAAGAAGTAGATCAGAACCAAAAGAAAAAACCTAAGATTTTACCTTCCAAAAAATGGGTATGGATAAATTCTAAGGCAAAAAATGGACTAAAATGGAGCCAACAAGAATCCGAGAAGTTAGTAGAACTTGTTAATAATACCCCGGAAAAAAAAGGCATGTGGAAGCAGATTGCTGCACAAATGGAAAATTAAAACACCACAACAGTGCCTGTCTAGGTGGTGCCACATAAAAAATATTTACGTGATGGAGAAGGACATTTAATGAGTCTTGATGAGTCCGAAAACGCACACACAGCCCCACATGATAAGTCTGGTGAACATATCCCTCACCTTCTCCTAAGCCTAAGCTGTCTTAGAAAATCAAGCAAGGATTGAAAAATACAGTGATTTGGCTTGATTTGGATCATCATGTTTAAAAGACTTTTGTCTTAAAGGGCAAAAGTCTTTTAAACACCACATCCCTTCTGCCAACGGATAGAAGCGCCTCGGGCTTCCCTAACTCCCTCTGGCCTTAGTTAATTGACTGCATACAAAACTTCACTTCAAATCCCTATACTTTTTGTCTAAACCAGATCCTAAGTAATTAAATTGATCTACCTCCTCTAGGTTGTAATTATAATTTTAAAACCTTATAATAGAGATAAATCATGTGAAGAATTTTTCTTAAAATTATGCCAACGAGATTATCATAAACTCTGGCTTAAAGGAGGGCAAATGGCTGGTCCTATTGATAATAATTTTAAACACCTTTATCAAGATCCTAATATTCATGTGAGTGATAATCCCCAAGCAGCTCCTCCTAAGCCTTTTAACATCAACGCCACTCAAAAAGGTGAGAAAACAAAGAAAGATTTTAAGCAAGATAAAGAGAAGAAAAAAGATAAAAATGGGAAAGAAATCGATGATGAAGAGGAGGAAAATAAACCCCTTCCACGCCCTATGGGTCTTTAGGCCTATTCTTGACCGGAAAGCCTCGATTAACTCTATGAGAAACAATTCCGACCCCTTAAACTCATCTATTCATTAAGTCTCTACGTTAAGCCTAAATCGATCTCGAAATGACCCAGGATATATGGAGGATAAGATGAAAGCTATAGCAGTAAAAACGGGCGATCAATTAGAAGAGTTAGATCTTCCTCTGCCAGAACTCTTTGAGCTAGACCTTTTAATCGAAGTTAAGGCTATCGGTCTAAATCCTGTCGACACAAAAGTAAGAAAGCAACAACACTCACCTGCTCAACCTAAAATTTTAGGATGGGATGCGAGTGGAATAGTAAAGGCTATTGGAAAAAAGGTTTCACGCTTTTCAATAGGAGATGAAGTCTATTATTCTGGGGATATTCATCGACAAGGGTGTAATGCAGAATATCAAGTGGTGGATGAACGTTTAGTCGCTCTTAAACCAAGTCTTTTAAGTTTTACAGAAGCAGCAGCACTCCCCCTAACAAGTCTTACAGCCTATGAAGGTCTATACAATCATTTAGCCTTGAATTCGCAATCATCCCATGAGTTCCTCCTTGTGATTGGTGGGGCTGGCGGAGTTGGCTCTATGGTGATTCAGCTGGCGCGCCTGATTCCCTCTCTAAAGATTGTCGCCTCCGCCTCTCGCCCTTCTAGTCAAAAAGCTTGTATAGAGTCCGGGGCGGATGAAGTCATCGATCATCCTTTAAAAATTTCAAACCCTCAATTAATTTCACGCTTTAATTATATATTTTGTACTCAAAGCACTGATATTTATTTTTATCCCATGACAAATCTTATTGCTCCCTTTGGTAAAATTGTATGCATCGTTGAGTCGACTTTACCTTTCAATCTGGAAGTCTTGAAAAATAAGAGTGCTTCTTTTGCCTGGGAATTTATGTTTACGCGTTCTCTCTATCAAATCGAAATGGAAAAGCAGGGAGAAATTCTATCCAAAGTCGCTCATCTCGTTGATCGACGTAGTATCCGGGTTCCCCCTATTCAAATTCTTACAGGCTTTAATATAGAGAATGTTATACAAGGCCACCAACTGTTAGAAACCGGTAAGACTATTGGAAAAATTGTGATCGAGATGGGTTAATCTGGAATGTCCGAACACGACAATCTTAGTAAGACATTTACTTTTCGGCCCTTTGCTACTGACTCAACGATCAAAATTTAGGGGTTTAAATAAGAGAATAAGGCTTTACGCGTTGCGGATAATGAGGTCTGATGAATGCCTTTAATGCCAAGCTCTTTTGCTGCATTCACATTTTCTATTCGATCATCAATGAAGATAGATTGTCGGGGAAGGGTTTGAGTTACATCAAGGGCTATATGATAAATGCGCCGATCCGGCTTTTGAAATCCCACAAACGAAGAGATAAAGAAATCATCAATAAAACTTTTCAAGTTGGCAACTTTAATTCTGTGCTCTATTAGATCACGTCCTTCATTGCTTATAGCCGCTACACGTAACCCGAAGTCTTTTTTCAATTGTACAAAGAAGGCAATCATATCAGGGAATGGCTTAGATTGACCCAGCACGTAATTCTTAAATTTTTCTTTGGAAAAGTTTCGCTCAGTCCAAAAGAGGGTCTTGTTTAAATAATCATCAAATGTTGTTAAACCTTGTTCATAGGAGTCATAAAATTGGCGGTGCCTTTTCTCAAAATCCACAAGGTCTAGATCAAAGGCTTGGGCTGCGTTTTCTCGCATATATCTATCCCAACCATTGGTCATTAAGACACCACCAATATCAAGAAAGAGCGTCGTAATCTTTGCCATCATAACCTGCCTTTAAGCGCAGATTATTAAAAACAGTCAATTACTGCAACGCCTTCAGATAGGTCGTGCTAAAATTTCTTATCTACATCTTTATGACAATGGTCGCATTCTCCACAGCACTTTCCTACGGATAATAAAAAGAATATCCCTGCTACTAAAGCTAGAACATTCATAATAACAGCTAAGACAGGCGAAAATGAAATTCCTGCTAAACCTACTAATCCTGTTAGAACTAACCAGATAGCAAGGAATACAAAGGCTAACACATGTACAATCCTCATAAAAACCTCCTTTATGAGATACTCACAAGCGTCTCCCACTTTTATTATAATCCTAAAGGTCTCCTCTGTCAAATCGCGTTCACATTTCATGCCCAAAATGCATGAAATTGCCTTATATAATATTCTATGCTTCAACACTTTATGTATCTAATTAAGATAGTAGTATTTTTTGTTGCTCCATCATTGCTTTTGATGCTGAATTGATCATATTAGCTCGTGGTTACTTCGACACACTTGAGGGGTTAAATCTTTCATTTCTTGAAAATTAGGTAATAAAATTTATAGGATTTAATGCACAGGGTGATTAAAACGCATACGAATCCAATTTTGATAAGAATTTTTTAATTCATAATACACATAATCAGGAGTGGTAAACGCTATATCAATCCTGAGATTTTCGTGTGTAATAGGATTGCTAGAAAAGGATAGGGATCTTAAAGAACCCAGCTTGCTTGAGTTGATGATTCGATTTACGCCTTCATTATCTATGTGGTTATTCTCCAAGGATAGATGGGTGAGTTTTTTTAATTGCACGCATTCAGCCACACTAATTGCTGTTTTTTTCCCAATTTTACCAGAGGGTATAAGATCTTCATTGAGATTAAGTGTCTCTAAATTTTCCCCTTTCTCTATGATTTGACTGGCCAGTTCGTCACCAATCTGATTATGGGATAGATCTAAGTCAACCAGCCCTGCAAAAAAGGAGGATTGGACTAACTTAGCTATTCCCAACGGCGTTAGTGAATTATGACTTAAGTTGAGCACAGTTACCTTAGATAGTTTTAATAGTGGATCGATATCTTCATCAGACAACATACAGTCTTTCAAAATTAAATGAGTGATATGGGGGCAATAGGAAATCCACTCAAAAAACATCTCTCGATTATAAGGAATTTTTATTGAGGAGAATTCAAAATATTTGAGGCGACTTCCCTGCAACTTTAATAAGTGACGCAGACGGTTATATTGCATAATTTTATAAAGAGGCTGTCGATGCGTATTGATCCAAAAAATTTTGGCTTCACCTGCTAGATGATTAAATTCTTTATTCACCTGAGACATATTTCTTAATGCGGGGGGATCAAAATAAGAAAATATAAGGGGTTTATGTTCGTTTAAAACACGAGAAAATTCAAACGGCAGGATCGCATTTAATTTTAATGCGGTGCCTTTCCAGGTAGAATCTTGGATACATTTGTCAAATACAATGGCTTCTAATTCATACAAGGAGGACATTTGAACATTATCAACTTTTTCAAAAACGATATTTTTAATGATATTTTCAAGAATTACGTCTAGCGCACAGGCCGACGCTCCAGCTTCATTAAGAATGTTTTTCGCTTCAATAACTTTATCTGTAAGATCAAAAGATGTGAGGAAAACCATACTACAGCCCTAATAAAATTGTTTTGAGACTAAGGAAAACATGACTATTCTTCAGCTAAAAGGGTATTTCCATCATCATCATCTCTTTAGCAGGATTCCCAGAAATTGTATAAAGCTGGATGGATGGCGATTTCTTCGAGAAGAGCAAATCTATACACTCATCATCCAAATGATTATGATCTAAATGTAAAATTCTGAGTTTTTTTAAACGCATCTTTTCCACAATGCTAGTTACTGTTTTTTTTCCAATTTTTTTGGAGGAAAGATCATGACTGATATTCAAAACTTCTAATTCCCCGTCTTGTTTAAACATCAAGCTACCAAGATCGTCACCTATAAAATTTTGAGAAAGATTGAGTTGCGTCAATTGTAAAAAGAAGGTCGATTGCACGAGTTTTTCAATGCCTTTAGAAGTCAAGCCATTAGAAGATACATTGAGAACTTTAACATTCGGGTGTTTGATTATGATGTCCATGTCCTGATCACTTAAGCCACATTCCTTTAAGTGGAGATGTGTGATATTTGGACAAAGAGCAATTATACGATACAGTATTTCCTTATTTGCTGAAATGGGCATGCCCGTGCAGTCACAGTATTGAAGTCTTTCTCCATGCAACTTTAATAAATTTTCAAGCTGAAGGGGCTTCATGAGCTTAGCAAGGGGTTTCTTTCGTTGATTGATCCAATCAACTGTAGCCCTGCCTGCTAACTGATGACACGCCCGATTAACTTGAGAAATATTTCTTAAATCAACATCACTTAGGTAGGTAAAGACATGAGCATGAGTTTTCTCAGCTAGATCTGTAAAATGGAGGGAAACACTTATTGAAGCATGAGTGGTCTCTTTTTCTCCGGCGTCTGCGCAGTGCTGGTCTAGACATCTCCCTGCCTTTACAAATTCTAAATTAAACTCCCTTTGAACTTGGGTTTTATCTGCACGAAGATTAAACGATGTAGTAAAGACCATGGAAGCTCCTAATTGAAAGAAATTCTATGAGTTGTTTCACTGGCGTTGGGTGATAAAAGCTCATTTTTACACCTGTATGCGATTTAAACATAAGATTTAAAAATTATCAAAAAGAATTGATGCAAGAACTGACTAGACGTTGTTTAGCGAGAGGCTACTTGTAGAGGCTTGATTTGAATAACCTAACAAAAGGGTTGAACAGAGCCTCTTGTTAGGTCTAAGATACATTTATTTAAAGATATCCTTAATTTTATCCAGAAAAGATTTACCCTTAGGTAGGTTAGCAGGACCTTGCAGTTCGGCAAATTCTTTGAGGAGCTCTTTTTGACGTTCTGTCAGTTTAGTAGGAGTTTCAACAAAGATTTTTACAAGAAGATCACCTTTACCTTGTCCATGGACATTCGGAAAACCTTCGTTCTTAAGACGGAAGACTTTACCGTTTTGAGTGCCCTCAGGAATGGTAATCCGACAGGAGTGAGAGTGAAGACCAGGAACATCTTTCTTACATCCTAAAGCAGCTTCTGTAAAGCTTATGGGAAGATCCAGGAGTACGTCGTTTCCGTCACGCTCAAAGATTTCATGTGCCTCCACATTGATAAATACGTAGAGATCTCCAGCTGGACCGCCACCATGGCCAGCATCACCGTATCCACTCATCTTTAAGCGCATGCCATTGTCTACACCAGCAGGAATATGAATTTTTACATGCTGTTTTTCTTTGATCAGCCCTTGACCATGACAATCTTTACAAGGATCGGTAATGATTTCTCCCTCTCCATGACATTGAGGACAGGGCATGGACATACTGAAGAAACCTCTTTGCTCATAAACTTGCCCAGCTCCCCCGCAACGCGTACATTTCTTCTTACCTTGAGAAGAAGGTGTCCCTTTACCATGGCAGGTTTTGCAAGCCACGTAATTATTAATCACCAACTCTTTATCGACGCCTTTTGCAGCCTCAAGGAATGAAATAGTGATATTGGCACGTTTACTGGCCCCTTGACGACGCATCTGCGCTGAACCACCACTGAAGTCATTGCCTCCGAAATAGCTTTCAAAGATAGAATCGCCACCCATGCCGCCGAAAGCCCCCATAAACGTACGTAACGCTTCGTCCATAGAAGAAAATCCTGAAAAACCGCCAGCTCCAGCGCCCATACCAGCACCAAGAGCATCTTTTCCATAGCGATCATAAGTTTGACGTTTCTTTTCGTCGCTAAGAACTTCATAGGCTTCTGAGATTTCTTTGAAACGCTTTTCAGCATCAGCATCCCCAGGATTTTTATCGGGATGGAACTGAACAGCTTTCTTGCGATAAGCTTTTTTGATTTCGTCTGCAGTTGCAGTGCGAGGAATTTCTAAAATTTCGTAATAATCAGCCATAGTAATCACATCGATATTGAAGTGCCTTACAGAATAACTTGTAAGGCACTTGATAGAGATTCAAAATTATTTAGGCAAAACGTTTTGTTAATTACCAATAATTTATATAATAAATAGGGAGATGTTTTTAAAAACAGCTTAAGGCTATTTCTAAAAAGGTTTAGCGTTGCCTTTTATATTTTAGAGCAGCTTTTGACTTAGCACGCATCTTCACTGAAGGCTTTGAGTAAAACCGATGGGCCTTCACAGACTTCATGACACCCTCTTTATCCAATTTTTTCTTTAATGCACGAAGGGGCTTATCAATGGGCTCGCCAATACGAACTTTAACTAATGACATTTCGCTCAATTCCTACTTTTCATGATTTGTAATTTGGCGATCATTCGCCAGTTTAATAAAGATATGAGTATCATACACTATATCTGGGAAATTTATCAATAACGATTACGTTTTTTGCTTTTCTTTCTCCAATTCTGCTTGAGTTTTTCGCAGATAAAGCAATTCGACATGTCTACCATCTCCAAACTCTCCCTTTACATATCTGGATGTAGCAAGGTTATTTAAATAGAAGAGGTTAGGATCTTTCTCTTCCCAGATCCATTCTCTTTCAGGATATAATTCATTCAATTTTTTTTTGATTAATAACGCTTGAGGAGTCACTAAATATTTTACATCTTTTAGAAGGTGTTCTAGCTGATTTAATTCTACAATCTGGGCTTTTCCTTCAAATGTGCCGCACCCCTTTAAAGCAACCCCTTTGAGCAGATAAGCCCCTCCGATGCGAGCATCTATAATGGCGGCAAACGGTCCATCTTGACTGGGTAAAAAACCTTCTAAACTGCAAAAAGATACAAGAGGTTTTTTCAAAGCAAAAGCCATCGATTTTGCCACCATCACACCCACTCTAATTCCGGTGTAAGAACCTGGGCCCACTCCAACAGCAATAAAATCTACATCCTGCAAACCCCAGTTTAAGGACTTAAGTGCGCGATGAATCTCAGGTAAAAGATACTTTGAGTTATTAAGTCCATGAGGGAGTTCGCATGCAAAGCGTTTTTTCTGATCCTCAAAAAAAGCTGCGCACCCTCTTTCGGTACTTGTATCAATAATCAGTGATCGCATTAGATGAGTTCTATCCTTTTAGGTACCAAAAGCTTTTCAAAGGTTCTTACAAAAAAACTATCAGTCATCCCTGAGATGTAATCGATCACCATCTGTATAGGTTGGGTTTGATCTTTATAGGAATCGCTTTTGCTTGATACATAATTTTTCCAAACAAAACTCTCTTCCTGTCTTTGTTCTAAATCTTCCAACAGCATTTCAAACAAAATTTCATAACTCTTTTTTATTTTGCTTGATTCCACCTTTAGACGAGGGTGCGTGTAGATGTGTTTAAAATTAAAGTCGCGAAGAATCTTTAAAGAAGCAAAGGCTTCTTCTGAGATTGAAATGTAGTCTTGCTCATAACTTTGCGTAATAATATCACTAGCTAAGACTCTCAAAATTTCACGATTGGTCTTTCCCAGCATTGTCTCTGGAATTTGATCCCTAGAAAGAATCCCCAGATTGATTGCATCTTCAATATCTTTCCCCACGTAGCTCATGGTATCGCAGAGTTTAACCAAACAGCCCTCAAGAGTAGCTGGAATTAAATTGTAATCAGGATCTTGTAGTTTAATTTTTTTATCCTCAAAATGATCAGCCCACGTTTTTCCTATACGGGGTCGCAATATTGTACTATTCATTCCCCCATCATGGCAAAGAAACCCATCATAGACAGCTAGTCCCAAATTTAAGGGCTCGATATCTGTAAAGAGACGGCAGGATTGCCAAGGATGAGCAAACACCCCATGGCCATGAGCTTCAGAAATTTTAGAAAGGTAATTCTCCCCTTCATGTCCAAACGGAGGATGACCTACATCATGCCCTAAAGCTATCGCTTCTACAAGATCTAGATTTAAACGTAAAATTTCTGCTATGCCCCTAGCAAAACTACTCACCAGCTGTACGTGTAGACTACGATGTGTGATATGATCATTATCCACCAAATAGACCACCTGCGTCTTATCCGCGTATCGCGCATAGGCTTTTGAGTGAATGATTCGATCCACATCACGTTTATAAGGAAGCCTATGGTCATCTTCAGCTCCCTGAAAGCGTGAATGGTTCTCAGAGAAAGCTGCGCTGGCTTGCAAGGTAGACTTTTCTCGCTCGATAGCAATTTGTCGATAATTCGAAAGAGAAGCTTCGCTAGTTTTCATTATAGTGATATATTTATTTTTTTAATTAGAAAGAGCAACAACTACAAAACTTTAAGGCCATTTCTGTGTAGACTTATATTTTATAAAATGATCATAGTAAAAAATTCGATATAAAACAAGGATCTTGTAGATGTCTTGCCTCATCTGAGTCACAGAAGCTCAAGTCCCCTAACATCAGGAGTTTTTTACACTACCCGGATTGTAAAAAATTAAAGATGGGGTACTGAGCAAAAAGTCCGGTATAAGCGGGGCCGATTGTTTGGTGATAGATCGCATTTTGTTCTTTATCGATTATTCCCTATCCTTCATAATATCGTCACATTAAAAACTTAAATCTTAGGGGTAAAGTTTTGAATCCAGAAGACATCGAAAACAGCTCTTACGCACAGCAACTAGAAACTGCTGTTCTTAAAACTCTCGAGGAACAACAAAAGGCTGAAAAAAATGCCCAATCTCCTAACGAGCTTTACATATTTCCACTAGTTAGACGCCCATTTTTTCCAGGCATGGCAGCACCTATAGTCATAGAGCCTGGTCCCTTTTACGATACACTGAAACAAGTGGCTAAATCTGATCACAAGTCTATAGGTTTAGTATTAACCCGAAGTGAAGATATAGATATATACAAAGCTTCCTTTGATGATTTGTATCCCGTCGGTGTGATGGCGAGGCTATTGCGCATTATCCCTCTAGAACAAGGCGGAGCGCAGGTCATCCTTAATATGGAAAAACGTTTACGCATTCTAAGACCTATTGTTGACGCTAAAGTCCTAAAAGCTAAAGTCTCCTATTATGAAGACGTCCCCGCTCTTACCCCAGAACTGAAAGCTTATGCAATCAGTATTATTTCTACTATCAAAGAACTTCTAAAACTCAATCCTCTTTTTAAAGAAGAACTTCAAATATTTTTAAGTCACTCGGATTTTACGGAGCCTGGCAAGTTGGCGGATTTTGCTGTAGCCTTGACAACTGCATCGAGAGATGAATTGCAAGATGTTCTTGAAACATATGATATCCAAAAGCGAATTGATAAAGCCTTGATATTATTGAAAAAAGAGTTGGATATCAGTCAGCTACAGAATAGCATTAATCAAAAAATTGAATCGACTATCTCTAAAAGTCAAAAAGACTTTTTCCTAAGAGAACAGCTGAAAACGATTAAGAAAGAATTGGGAATAGAGAAAGATGATAAGTCTTTAGACAGGGAAAAGTTTGATTCAAGAATAAAAGAACGTAAAGTGCCCCCAGATGTACTCAAAGTGATCAAAGATGAAATGGAAAAGCTAGCAGTACTCGAGCCGCAGTCTGCAGAATACGCTGTGTGTAGAGGCTATTTAGATTGGCTTACAATTATTCCCTGGGGGATCAATAGCGAAGAGGGACATGATATTGCAAATGCAGAAAAGATTCTTGCTCATGATCACTACGGATTAGAAGATATTAAGCAGCGCATTTTGGAATTTATTGGTGTTGGAAAACTTGTGGGTGGGGTCAAAGGCAGTATTCTTTGCTTAGTCGGCCCTCCAGGTGTAGGAAAAACAAGCATAGGTAAAAGTATAGCCAGAGCTTTAAATAGAAAATTTTATCGTTTTTCTGTGGGTGGGATGCGAGATGAAGCCGAAATTAAGGGCCATCGCCGCACGTACATAGGTGCGATGCCAGGAAAACTGATTCAGGCTTTAAAATACTGTCAAACCATGAATCCTGTCATTATGTTAGATGAAGTGGATAAAATGGGGAGTAGTTATCAAGGCGATCCGGCCTCTGCCCTTCTAGAGGTTCTGGACCCTGAACAAAACTGCGAGTTTTTAGACCATTATTTGGATGTGCGTTGTGACTTATCTAATGTACTCTTCATCGTGACTGCCAATGTCCTTGATACTATTCCTGAGCCTCTCAAAGACCGCATGGACATCATGCGCCTGTCAGGTTATATCATGCAGGAAAAGATTGAAATTGCAAAAAAATATTTGATTCCACGCAATCGAAAGCTCATGGGACTTAAAGCTAAAGATGTGACCTTTACAACAGAAGGTTTGAGAACCACAATTAATGGATATGCTAGAGAAGCAGGTGTTAGGAGTCTTGAAAATAACATCAAAAAAATCATGCGTAAAATAGCACTTCGTATTGTCCGTGAAGAGTCTGCTATCGAAGAACAAAAAAGCAAAAAGGGAAGAAAAGCAAAAACTTCACCGGTAAGAACACCGCATTACAATATCACACCTTCAAGTTTACCCGAATATTTAGGAAAGCCCATTTTTACATCGGACCGCTTTTATGAAAGAACACCTGTTGGTGTCTGCACAGGTCTCGCTTGGACGTCCATGGGAGGAGCCACATTATATATTGAAGCTATCAAAGTGGCAGGCGAAAAAACTGAAATGAAGCTAACAGGCCAAGCAGGCCAAGTCATGAAGGAATCTTCGGAAATTGCTTGGAGTTACCTACATAGCGCTCTTCATAAATACGCTCCGAGCTATAGTTTCTTCGAGAAAGGTCAGGTTCACATCCATATCCCTGAAGGAGCTACGCCTAAGGATGGTCCCTCAGCTGGAATTACTATGGTCACAGCCTTATTATCTTTATTAACGGATACGCCTGTTCTAGATAATCTAGGAATGACAGGAGAGCTAACCTTAACCGGCCGTATCTTACCGATAGGCGGTGTCAAAGAAAAATTAGTGGCAGCAAGGCGTTCTGGATTAAAAACCTTGATATTCCCCAAAGATAATGTGAGGGACTATGATGAACTGCCTGATTACATTAAAAAAGGTCTAAATATCCATTTTGTCGAACACTACGATGAGGTATTTAGAATTGCTTTTCCAGATCTTGAACAAACGCTCAAAGATCAGTATGAGGAAGTCTAAATCGTAAAGAATGTGTACCCAAGAGGTCTTAAGATCCCTTGGGTGCCTATCTTCTAAGCATGAAGCCATTAGCGCGTTAAAGCGAGAAGTCATCACTTATGTGATTTTGTGGATTCTAAGTATTGTCTGAAAGCTCTAAAGAATCTAGGGATGTTTGACTAAAGAACTGATCTCAGAACTATTTTTAATATGCTTCCCTGCAATTACACAGGCCATTTTCCTGGTATGTCTTTCTGAAGAAATACAGAATTCTATCGCCCGCTCAAGGTGTACAAGAGGCTGTTGGGTAGATTGGCAAGTATCAAACATTCCCCCTATCTTTCGTTTATGCGTGTCCGCATAATCTAACCACTTTTTAAATTTGTCGATCTCACGATTTTTTAGAGCTTGCTGGGCTAAAATCAAAGCGGACTCTTCATGATGATGTTCTGCAGCTTTTTTATAGTAAGATCTGCTTAACCATTCATTCGTTTCAGATTTTTTCACACCTTTATTTTTTTCATAACATTTGGCCAAACGATAATGCGCCATCACGTGGTCATTTTCCGAAGCTTTTATATAGAGCTCTACTGCTTTTTGATAGTTTTTATCTTTAGCCGCCTTTCTTGCCTCTTCATAATACTCCTCGGCTGTGTATCGCTTAGGAAATAGCATAGACGTCTGAGGAAGTGGAGTTGAAGGAGTCTTAGGAATCAATGAACCTTTGGAGGAAGGCTCCTCGATTGAAGTAAAATCCACCAACCACACACAAAAGTTCCCCGCGAAGGGAAATAATAGAGTAAAAACTCTACAGCCCTGCTGTTTATTCACGTAAGAAAAATAGCGGTTTTTATTATAGTGGATGGGGTTCACACAACAACAAACAGTTCGAATAAAAATCTTTACCAAGCTGGAAAGAGTGCTGGCAAAAGGAATCCGTTCCATACAACGATCTACTTGAACAAACATACTGGGCAGAGCAGAAATTCTACACATATCTCTTCCTATAGATGCTAGATAATTAATCAATAAAGATCGAATTCGAGTAAGCGGCTATCTACTCCACTATTACTTAGGACATGTCGTCTATTGGCCGATAAACCGATTTCTTTAACTAAAGGTGTATTAGCAGTAAAGACAAATCCCCTCGCGGGTTTTGCTACCTCATGTTTCATAAAATCACCAAGCGATCTATAAAGAGGAATTAACCCTTCGACACTATCTAATCGTTTACCATGGGGAGGATTGGTAATAATCACATTGGGAAGAATTTCGGGCTTAAATTCGCGAAAATCGGCTTGTTTGACAAGAACGTCTTTCAAAAATCCTGCAGCACGTAAATTCCCCTGGCAAATCCTGGCTGTGTTTTTATTGATCTCTAATCCAAAAAGATGATTTTTAGGAATCGGCTGACGTAGATCATCGACTTCAGATTTGACTTTTACCCACTCATCAAACGAAAATTGGGGAAGTAACATGAAAGCCCATTTCTGGCGTAGGTAACCTGGGGCTGTACGAGACGCTATCAAGGCAGCCTCAATTAAAAGAGTGCCTGACCCGCAACAGGGATCAAGTAAAATATCGTCAGCAGTGTATTTAGCTAAACGTAAAAGAGCAGCTGCTAAAGACTCTTGTAAAGGAGCTTCACCGGCGTCTTGCCTATAGCCGCGCTTATGCAGGGGTATACCCGACGTATCCACACTAATCACCGCTTGATCGTTATGAATAAAGAGATTTAATTGCACATCAGGCTTTTGTACGTTGATACTCGGTCGATTGCCAGTTTTCTCGCGAAATTGGTCACAGATAGCATCTTTTACTACCTGTGCAGCGAATAGACTGTTTCTCAACTGACGATGCGAAACATTAGCATCTATGGCAAAATTCTTTCCTTTAGGAATATATTTTAACCAATCGACTTGAGAAGTTCCTCTGTATAAGCCTTTTTGATCAAAACAACGAAATTGAGTTAGCGGCAGCAAGACTCTACCCGCAAGTCTGGAACAGTAGTTGATACGAAAAATGGCATTAAAACTTTTATCAAAAACGTATACACCACGAAACCCCTCACGGACATTATTAAACCCCAGCTCTGCTAGTTCCTGTATTAATAGGGGTTCTAAACCTTCGCCACAGGTGATAAACAAATGATTAATTTCATCTTGCACGTTACACTCTCTTAGTTATGCATAAATAGAATGACATCGCCATCCTTTACAATATATTCTCTTCCTTCAGAACGTGCTTTACCCGCTTCACGCGCTCCCACTCGACCTTTATAGGTCACCATATCGTCAAAGGAGACCACCTCAGCACGAATGAAACCTTTTTGAATATCACTATGAATTTTGCCTGCAGCTTCCGCGGCAGAGGTTCCTTTGTCGATAGTCCAAGCCCGTGTTTCAATTTCCCCGGTTGTGATATAGCTAATCAACCCAAGCATTTCATAAGAAGCTCTTATCAAACGTTGTAAGCCCGATTCATTTAAACCTAAACTCTCTAGGAATTCCTTTCCTTCTTCATGATTGAGTTGTGCAATTTCTTCTTCAATCCGCGCGCATATAGGAATCACAAAATTTCCTTCTGCTGCAGCATATTCTCTCACACGCTTTACGTGAGCATTCTCCATTGAGGGAAGATCGTCTTCGGATACGTTGGTGGCGTAAATGACTTTTTTCATCGTAAGAAGCGGATAAGGTTTTAATATTTCTAACTCCTCAGCCGAGAGATCCAGTGAACGTACAGGGCGACTCGCATTTAAATGCTCTTTAACTCGGTTCAATACAGCTAATGTAGGACCCAATTCTTTCTTACCTTTTAACTGCTTTTCCAACCTGGGAATCACATTTTCAATCATTTGCAAATCTGCTAGACAAAGTTCGAGGTTAATCACTTCTATATCACTGATCGGATCGATCTGCCCCGCCACATGAACAATATCCGAAGAGTCAAAACAACGGACCACATGAACAATAGCGTCGGTCTCTCGAATATTGGCAAGAAATTTATTTCCTAGTCCTTCTCCTTGAGAAGCTCCAGCGACTAATCCTGCAATATCCACAAATTCCATAGTCGCATAAATAATTTTTTGACTGTTTGACATCTCAGAAAGAACAGGTAAACGTGGATCAAAAACTTCCACGACTCCTACGTTGGGATCTATTGTACAGAAAGGATAGTTCGACGCAGGAGCTTGATTAGACGTTA
Source organism: Chlamydiales bacterium 38-26 (assembly GCA_001897225.1). Classification (GTDB taxonomy): domain Bacteria; phylum Chlamydiota; class Chlamydiia; order Chlamydiales; family Parachlamydiaceae; genus Neochlamydia. The sequence goes on along the minus strand of MKSK01000003.1, from coordinate 59,352 downwards.
ATGCATTAAAAAGTGTAGATTTACCCACATTGGGGAGCCCTACGATGCCACAAGATAGACGACCAGCTGCCATAATAACCTCTTTATTAGTAGAAATAGGATAAAATATAAGTCTTAAAAAAACAATACAAGTTTATAGGACAGACAGGCTCTTGACTAAAAACGGCTCATTTCCTTCAGATGCAAAATCTTGTAAGTTGCTGAAAAAGACAAATCTACGCTTGCAGAGCCTGCTCTCTATACAAGACTAGGCGTCTGGAAATCCCTTGACAATGTGGGGAAAAAGGACTTATACTATACTTGAGAAGTAGTGGAAATTGCGACTTAAACAACTCGAGATAAGTATTCAAAGATTTATAGTGAAATTTGACTCAAATTCCTCTATTTTTGCCCTTTTATTCCTAATTGGAGGCTACGGCCATGGGTGAAAAAACCGAAGAAGCAACCCCAAAAAAGTTAAGGGATGCTAAAAAAAAGGGACAGGTGGCTAAATCTCAAGATCTGCCATCTGCTTTTACTTTTATCGTCTCTGTTTACGCCACAATTGCCTTAAGTGAAATGCTTTATCACCAAATGGGAGATTTTACTGTTAGCACATTTAAAATGATTGCTAATACCAACTTGGATGTGGTGATTCCTCAACTCTATTATCAGTCTGCTATTGTTATTTTTATTGCTAGTATTCCCCTAATGGCCATTGTGACAATTATAGGGGTTTTGGTGACTTTTTTAACAGTTGGCCCGGTTTTTGCATTAGAAGTATTCAAGTTTGACCCCAAAAAATTTGATCCCGTGCAAAACTTGAAATCTAAATTTAAGATGGCCACTTTGGTGGAACTTATAAAATCTACACTAAAATTGATCATTGCGGGTTATATCATTTACCAAGTAATGATGAGCAGTTTACCTGTACTTACACACACTGTGTCCCTTCCTATGCTGTCTGCTCTCATGGTATTTAACGCATTTCTTATGGAAGTTGTATTAAAAGTGGGCCTATTTTTTATTATCATTGCTGTAGCCGATTTTATTTATCAAAAGAAGAATTTTGCTAAAGAAATGCGTATGGAAAAATTCGAAGTTAAGCAAGAATATAAAAACACAGAGGGCGATCCGCAAATTAAAGGTAAAAGAAAACAAATCGCACAAGAGATTGCTTATTCTGATGGTCCGGCTGCGGGAGTAAAAAGAGCTAAGGCGGTAGTTACAAACCCTACTCACCTTGCGATTGCTATAGGCTACGAACGCGAAGTAGACGCCGCTCCTTATGTTTTAGTCATGGGAAAAGATTTAATGGCGGAAAGAATTATTAAACTAGCTGATGAATATGATGTTCCGGTTGTGAGAAATATAAGGCTTGCTCACCGCTTATGGGAATCTGGAGAAATTTATCAATATATACCAGAGGATACCTACGAGGCCTTAGCAGAAATATTACGCTGGGTTAATTCCTTAAACACTGAAACTCAATATGAATACACAGGGGATAAGTAAGAATGGATTTTATTAGACGCATACTGGATGGAATTACAGCACGACTAGGCGGTGATAGATCTTTAGAAAATATTTCTCGGGTTAGTGATATTTTTCTAGCTGTTTTGATCATCGGAATCATCATGATGATCATCATCCAAATCCCCCCTCATGTGATTGACTACCTAATAGCCATTAACTTAACTATATCGGTGGCTTTATTGATGGTAGGGATGTACATTCCAAGCGCGGTCCACTTATCGATCTTCCCCTCCCTTCTTTTAATCACCACTCTTTATCGTTTAGGGTTGAATATTGCCTCAACACGCCAGATTTTATTAAATGCAAATGCCGGAGATATCATCTATGGATTCGGAAACTTTGTCGTGGGTGGTAATTTCGTTGTAGGGGGTGTGATATTCTTAATCATCACCTTGGTACAGTTTATAGTCATTACGAAAGGTGCTGAGCGTGTGGCTGAAGTGGCCGCTCGTTTTACGTTGGACGCGATGCCTGGTAAGCAGATGAGTATTGATGCGGACATGCGAGCCGGTATTTTAGATCAAAATCAAGCCCGAGAAAAGCGTTTAGCCATCCAAAAAGAGAGCCAATTATATGGAGCGATGGATGGTGCGATGAAGTTCGTGAAGGGAGACGCCATTGCCAGTATCGTGATCACTTTGATTAACATCATTGGGGGTATCATCATTGGTAATACCATGAATGGAATGACGATGGCTGAAGCAGCTCAAACCTATTCAATCCTCTCTATTGGGGATGGCTTGGTCTCCCAAATTCCCTCTCTCTTGATTACGATCACGGCTGGTCTAGTCACGACCCGCGTCTCAAATGAAACAAGTGAATCTAATTTAGGATCTGAAATTTCAGGTCAAATCTTAAAGCAACCTAAAGCGTTGCTACTCTCTGCAGGCTTCTTGATGGCCATGGCCATCATGCCAGGTTTTCCCACAGCTCCATTCTTAATTTTATCTTCAGGTCTAGGTTTAATTGGTTATGCTCTGATGGCCGGGGCTAAAAAAAGAATGGAGTCTGGCGGGGGAACTGCAACAGCGGGAGGAGGAACCATCTCTTCCGCCGCGGGACCCAGTATAGATACGTCTGTATCTGGACATAAAGTGATCTCTGGGGGCGGAATTGATAACTACGCCTTAACTTTACCAGTTATCCTGGAATGCGGAAAAAACTTAAGTGGAGAAATCCAAAAAGCACAGAAGGGACAAAGCTTTGTAGATCAAATGATCCCCAAAATGCGTCAAGCTCTGTATGCAGATTTGGGCGTACGTTTTCCTGGGGTACACGTCCGTACGGACTCCCCTATTCTAGAACCTGACGAATACTCTATTCATTTAAATGAGGTCCCCATCATCCGAGGAAAGGTCCTAGAAAATCATGTCCTCACGAATGAAAGCGAAGAAAATTTGAGACGTTATAATCTGGGTTATCTTTCTTACAAAAACTCGCTCGGCATGCCTTCTCTATGGGTCGACTTTAAAAATAAGGAACTCTTGGACAAAGCTGGTATAAAATACTGGAATTCCCTCGAGGTAATGATTTTACATGTATCTTACTTTTTTAGACATTATGCAAACGAATTTGTAGGAATACAAGAAGTGAAGTCCATGATAGAATTTGTGGAAAAATCCTTTCCCGATCTTGTGAAAGAAGTGACACGTTTGATCCCTCTTCAAAAGATGACAGATATTTTTAAAAGGCTCATTCAAGAACAGGTCTCTATCAAAGATTTACGCACAATCTTGGAATCTTTGAGTGAGTGGGCCCAAACAGAAAAGGATACAGTTTTATTAACAGAGTATGTGCGCTCTTCTCTAAAGCGGTATATAAGTTTTAAATACTCTCAAGGTCAGTCCGTCCTTTCAGTTTATATCTTGGACCCTGAGATTGAAGATATGGTCCGTGGCGCAATTAAACAAACCTCTGCAGGTTCATACCTAGCCTTAGATCCAGACTCTGTTCAACTCATCCTGCAAGGGATAAGAAATACGGTAGCTCCTCCTCCTCCCGGAGGACAGCCCCCTGTGATTTTGACAGCCATTGATGTGAGACGTTTTGTGCGTAAACTTGTAGAGATGGAGTTTTCTGATATCTCAGTGGTCTCCTACCAAGAAATCGTATCAGATATCCGCATACAACCGCTGGGAAGAATACAGATAGGATAATTTAATCAGCCTTTTAATCTAAAAAGGCTTTAGTCTAAACTCTCTAAGGAGGTAGACAATGTCTATAGATGTAGGTCCAATGAATCAACCCGAAGGGTTGGCTCAAGTTTTGAAAGGGATGATAGAAAATCAGGAAGCAGATAGAGCCAACGAATCTGCCATCCGTCTATCTGAACAAAAAAACAATCTAGAAGAACAAGAAACTACCGCTAATCCTTTAGCTGCTGCTCTAAAAAAACAAAACAAGCCTGTCACAAAAGCGCGCGTCAAAAAAGTTGAAGAAAATAAGGAAAGCAAAGAAGCGACCAAAAAAAATCTTCTTTCCGAAGAAAAGATCAAAGACGCGGCTCAAGAATTCGGACGTCGCTATCCTCAACTTAATTCAGATAAATTAAAAGGTTTGGCCGACAAGCTTAAGGATGGAATGTCAAAAGAAGAAATTTTAAAACTCGTGCATGAGGAGTATCCCAATTCTTTTGAAGCTGGTTTAGCCTTAGAATTTTTAATGTCTGTAGCAGTCGATGATTACAAAAATATGATTCAGACAGTTCAAGTGGACTTAAATCAGGAAATCATTGATAAAAGGGAAAAAGAGGTCGCTGCTAAAGTAGAGGCCGAAGCCACACAAGCTGCTCTGGAAGCCAATGAAGTGGCTTTAAGGCTAGTACAAGGCGGGGGGGATCCTAGAAAACTTTTAGAACATCTGATGGCCACCCCCACAGTAGATGCGCCTAGTTTATTTAAATTGCTCGATGATGCTTATGGCAGTAAAGAGGGAGGAAAAAACCTCAAAAAAATTGAGCTGTTTTTGATGAAAAACTGTGGAGCTCAAATTAACGAATTAAAAAAGTTGGAAGATAAAGAAGACATCGCCCATATCAAAAATGCCATGCTCCTCTTGAAAAAACTACAGGCGATCCTATTTGTAGACAAATATTTTGAAGGTAGAAACCCAAGGGCTGAACAAACATCATCAAGAGGGCTCAAAAAATAATCATTCAAAACTGTATGTGAAGATCTATTGTTCATTATGAAAAAATTCGATGCACACGACATTGCTAGACAGTTTATGTATTTAACAGCAGAACGCTTTCTCTCTCCTGATAAAATCATGGCTGCTGCAGCCAAGGCAGGTGCTGTCACCATCGAGGAAAAGATAAAATTAATTAGTCAGATGCGCGATGCAATCCGCCAAGTTTCTATCTTACATATCTTTCGATCCGTCCAACATCGAGATGAAATGTTTAGTGCCATCTTAGAAACTCTGAGCGACCTTGAAGATTTATACGAGGAAGAGCTCATGCGCCAAGAAGAAGAAGAACAACTCCACATTAAACCTAAAGATATGTGAGGTCACTAAATGCCTGCTCATACATTTGAATCATTGTTGCGCGAACTAAGTGAAAAAATTCAATTACCACTCGAATCATCCTCTAACAATAATATATCTTTAAAGCTTAAAGATAATGAAGTCGTTCTTCAAAAAGATTCGAAACAGCCCTTCTTGATCATTTCGTTTGAAATTGCCGAAATCCCTATTGGACGTTATAGGGAAAACCTACTGAGAGAAGCTCTTAAATTTAATGCATTAAATCAACTCCATGCAGGTGTATTTGCCTTTAGTAAAAAAGAGCAAAAGCTCATTCTTTTTGAGATGCTTCCCTTTAGCGACATCTCTGCAGACCAGGTTTTTAGTATTATGCAACTTCTATCCGAAAAGGTCAGCCTATGGAAAGAAGCCTTAAATCGTGGCAACACTCCCATGATCGACCCATCCTCCCAGGCACGTTCAGGCGGGGGAATTTTCGGCATAAGACCTTAACAAATAAGAGATTTACAACGATTTATTACTCCCTGGAGTTTTTTATTTTTCCTTATATTTATTTATAGTTTATTCTTCACACTATGAATATGATACCCCCCTTAACCCAAGATTTGCTGTTAAGTTCTATTTCAGCTCCAGCGTGGAAACATATAGGGGTTAAACATCATCATGGAATCAATCTTCCTCTATTTTCCCTACGTACTCTGAATAGTGGTGGAATCGGTGAGTTTTTTGACCTCAAACACGTGATCGATTGGTGCCATAAGATCGGATATGATGTTTTGCAAATTCTACCCATCAATGATACAGGTCCAGAACCCAGTCCTTATAGTGCCATCTCAGCTTTTGCCTTAAATCCCTTACACATCAGCTTACATGCGCTACCTGGCTTGGATCAATATGATGATCTACAAGTGCTACTGGCTGACCTACAAGAACTTAACTATACGCAGCGCTTAAATTACCCCCTATTGCATAAAAAAAGAGATGTATTTTTACACTTATACTATCAATACACTTACCCTAAAGAAAGCCATTCGGAAGACTATATTCAATTTGTAAAACATAATGACTGGGTTCACGCCTTTGCACTATTTAAAACATTAAAAATTATTAGAGACTGGCAACCTTGGAGTCAATGGCCTCAAGAACTTAAAGACCCGAGTCCCGCTGAATTGGAACAATTACAAAATGAGTATTCCACGCAAGTTTCCTATCATATTTTTCTTCAATACCTCTGTTTTAAACAGTTTGCAGAAGTTAAAAAGTACGCAAAAGTAAAAAAAGTATTTTTGAAAGGTGATATTCCTATCCTTATCAGTCGTGAAAGCGTGGATGTTTGGAGTAATCGTAATCTCTTCGTTCTTGCATTTTCTGCAGGAGCCCCTCCAGACATGTATAGTTTAGAAGGACAGAATTGGGAATTTCCCATTTATAATTGGGCTGAAATGGAAAAAAAGCATTATTTATGGTGGAAGTTGCGTTTAAGTGTCGCCAGTCATCTTTATGATATTTTCCGTATAGATCATGTGGTGGGCTTTTTCCGCATATGGGCTATTCCCCCCGGTAAAAAAGGGGTAGAAGGACATTACATCCCTGAAGATGAGAGATGTTGGATTGATCATGGTAAAAAAAATCTACTCCTAATGCTTCAAGGATGTCACATGCTGCCTATAGGTGAGGATCTAGGCACCGTTCCTCCAGAAGTCAGAGAATGTTTAAAAAAATTAGGAATTTGCGGCACTAAAGTCATGCGCTGGGAACGTTACTGGGAAGGGGATAAAAGCTACATTCCTATCCAAGATTATCCATCAGAAAGTATGACTACTGTTTCTACCCATGATTCTGAAACTCTCCATCAGTGGTGGCAAAACGAACCTATAGAAGCGCAGGAGTATGCGCAATCGAAAGGATGGGATTACGCTCCACAACTCTCACCTGAACAAAATATCAGCATTTTAAAGGATAGTCATCGTTCCAATAGCATTTTTCATATTAATCTCTTAAACGAATATTTGCATTTAATCCCTGCAATGACATGGCCTCTATTAGAAGATGAACGCATCAATGATCCTTCTTCAAAAGACAATAAAAACTGGACGTATCGATTTCGTATGAATTTTGAAGAAATCGCGCAAAACACACAACTTGAACATCTGATGAAATCTTTTGTAAAATGAAGTCTTCCCTATTTATTTCAATTTTATGTGGCTGGATGCTTTTCCTGCCGTTAAGTGCTAGAGAGACTTCTCCAGCCAAAATTAAAATGCTATACAATAGCCTAAACCCATCCTCTATTTCCGAACATCTTGCTTTTTCTCAATTATACCCCCACACTAAAGAAGGAAAATTAGCTTTAGAAGATGCCTGGAAACTGTTAAATAAAACAGGATATAGAAGTACGGTACGTTTCTCAGAGCTTCCCAATATTCAAACAGCCTTTTCTTCCCTAGTGACCATGGTGAACAAGGAACCTAATGAAGAAACACCTTTGCTCTCTTTGACAGACCTACAACTCGTGGATCAACTCTGCGCCCACTTAGGAAATCGAAAATTAAAAGGCTACAAAGCTTCCTCGGAGAGGCAAGTCATGGGTTTGAAACCAGAAGAAATTGATCTGGCACGCGGCTTATTTTTATCCCAGCTAGGAGATAGTCCTTCAACAATCAATCAAATCAATTCATACGAGGCGATGATTGATTTAATGGCTCTTCAAATCCTCACTCAGCTGCCCCAGAAAGCTACGCCTGAGCAAATGATCAAAGCGATCAATCAATTTGTATTTATTGAAATGGGCTTTCGTTTTCCTCCTCACTCTTTATATGCAAAGGACATCGACATTTACACTTTTCTGCCTTCTGTTCTCGACTCTAGAAAAGGGGTTTGTTTAGGTGTTTCTATCCTTTATCTCTGCCTAGCACAACGTTTGGAGCTGCCCTTAGAAATGATTACCCCGCCTGGACATATTTACATAAGGTATCACGAAGGGGATAAGATTATAAATATTGAAACAACTGCGAGAGGCATTCATATTGATAATGAAGAATATCTGAGTATCGATACCTGCAAATTACAACAAAGGCATTTAGGAGAAGTCATCGGGTTTGCTCATGTAAACCAAGCTTCCGTTTTTTTACAGGAAAAGAAATATGAAAAATCTTTAAATTGCTATTTAAAAGCCCTCCCCTACCTACCCCATGACAGTTTATTAAAAGAGCTTTTGGGGTTTAATTATATATTTATAGGGGAAATGGAAAAAGGCCAAAAATTATTATTGGAAATCAAAGATGATATACCTGATTTTTCTATCACTAAGGATAGCATGGTCGAAGACTACCTCGCAGGAAAAGTGGATGCTCATGGCATTCAAGCCATTTTCATGCATGTAGATGAAAAAAGAGATTCCATTCTTAAAAAAAAGGAAGCTTTATGTACGTGTCTTAAAAATTATCCTGAATTTCGTGCTGGTATTTTTGCGTTAGCCACTACATGGCTCCAACTGCATCGAGAAGGCGAAGCATTAGAAATCCTAGAACAGTGTCATGAGATCGATCCTTCCGACCCCACGACAAACTATTACTTATCTACCTTATATGCGGAACGAATGCATTACAATAAAGCCTGGGAACATCTGAGGGTGGCTGAAAAAATAGTCCACGCACGTGATCACTACCCTACGGCTCTTAAAGAATTGAGAAGAGAATTAGCTTTTTTAAGCCCCGAATAATAGTTGATCCTATGACATTAAAAAAAACAATCTACATTTCTGTTTTTGCTGTAGTGAGTATCACTACATTTTTCATCTATCATCTACATAATGAACATATTGTCAATGTACCTCAGGATGTTATTTATCGGGAAGATACGGTTGAAATCCGAGTGTCTTCATGCCCTTTGAAGGAGGGCTCATTGAGCGTCGAGTCTCTTTTTAATAAAAATACTCTCTCACTATGGACACAAAGACAACATGGAGCCGCCTACCATTTGCTCCAAAACACTGCTGCCCTATGGAGAGAAAATGAATCCATAGAAGACTTTATGATCATGGGTACAATTCCTCCCCGCATGCAAAGTGATAACTTTTTTTGGGAAATTATGCCCTTCTCTCAAAACAGATTCAACCGAATAGAGCTCTTTAAAGTGGTCTGGCATTTAATTTTTAACAACTTCTGCTTATCAAAAGAAGAGCGCAGACAGATTCAACAAAAATATCATCGTTATCTTAATTTTTTTGGACAGCCCTATCAACCCATTCCCCCAGAAACTTCTTGTCATGCCACAGACCCATTTTGTCGTCCTGAAGTGATTCAATCGCAAATTCTTTATTCTGGCAAAAGGATGGACATTCTTTATAACTATGCTCCTATTGGTGTGGGTGATGAAAAAATTCATTTTCTTATTATTCCCAAAGAACATCGTCGAGGTTTTCCAGAAATTACGTTAGAGGAGTATTTAGAATCTCAAGAAATGACTGTAAACCTCTTGGGGTACTACGAAAAAAAGGGATTTCCAGTCGCTTATATCTTTCATAAAACAGGAGAGTACGCAGGTCAAACAGTTCCTCATTGGCATTTGCACATTGTTTTTGCATCGAGTCAAATCCATGAATTTCTGGGCAAACTTCAGATTTTAGTTAAACAACTTATTTTCTCTCATCCTCTCTCTAAGGATCAACTAGAACTCCTTGTAAATAAATACCGTGAACAAGTAAAAGAGGCCATGCAACAGCAACACAAAGTCACCTTATCGAAGGAAATTGACTTAAAATAATTCTAAGGATGGAAACGATGGGAAAAATGAAAATCTATACGAAAACTGGGGACAGCGGAGAAACAACACTCTACTCTGGACAACGAGTCTCTAAAGATGATCCTTTTATCATCGCATTGGGTTCAGTCGATGAATGTAATTCGGCTATTGGAACGGCGGTTTCCTTTATGCGCTCAGTCCCCTCATTAAAATCCACCTGCGATCAATTAGAGATCATCCAACATACGCTTTTTGATTTAGGGGCAGCTCTTGCTACACCCAGGACGAGAGCTGGAGCTAATAAGATTGAACGGACACGTTTCGACCACGAAGGGATCGAACAATTAGAAAATTGGATCGATGAGATGGAACAGACGCTCCCTGAACTCCGCACCTTTATTCTTCCTGGAGGACATCAAGCTGGAGCTTTTCTCCACCTAGCCAGAAGCATTTGTCGACGTGCTGAAAGAGAAGTCATCCCCATAAGCAAAAATGCAGATGTGTCTAAAAACGTGACTATATACTTAAATCGACTGTCAGACTATCTTTTTGTGTGCTCACGTTACGTCAATCATCTTTGTGCACAACCTGAAACACTTTGGGTCATGCATATGCACCAATCGAATCATTAGAAAAAGAAGAATTTTTTCAAAACTTGCTTAGGTTGGAAAAATTGATGACTTTAGAGCAGATTCATCAGCAAATTTTGAGAGCGAATAGTCAAAAAATTTGCTGATGAAGGTGCCAAAAGTCGCTATTTAAACGACCCAATAAGTTTCGAAGCAGTCTACAGAAATGAATCCAGAGACTAAGGTCTATAAGATAGCTTCAGGTTCCAGCCATTTACCATGTTCTTTGATCAATTCAACAAGTTTATCCACCGCTTCGGAAAATGGGATATCCTTTTGTACACAAGCTTTTCCTACATATAGATCAATCATTCCAGGTTTTGAACCTACATATCCAAAGTCAGCATCAGCCATCTCACCTGGCCCATTGACAATGCAACCCATGATAGCTATTTTTACCCCCGGGAGATGCACTGTGCGATCGCGAATCTTTCGGGTCACGTCTTGGAGATCGAATAAAGTGCGCCCACAGCTTGGGCAGGATATAAAATCTGTCTTAAAAATACGCATACGGGCTGCCTGCAAGATACTAAAGCTAAGATTACGTAGATAATCCATATCATAGGGTCCTTCAAGCCAAATCCCCTCTCCTAAACCATCGCAAAATAGAGAACCGCATTCTGAAGAGGCTTGAATGACAAGATCTTCAGGGGAACAATCGTAACTAAAATTAAGAATGACAGGAACAGTCACATCGTTTGCTTTCAACCAATCAAAAAATTGTCTGGCTTTAAAGATTCGGGGACCCGAGGGACGAAAAACCAATAAAGCAGGTTGTAGGGAAAGAATTTCTTTCCACTCATCTATAGATTCGTCCCCAATGATGAGGGCCACAGGAGACTTGTTATTCAATAGAAAACGATTCTGCTTCATAGATAAGCGTGTCTCAGCCAGTGTCAATAAGTGCAGAGCATCCGGCAAGGGTTTTAAAGTAAACAGACCGATCCCTGCCCCATGCAAACTTTGCAAGATTTGCGTCGAATGACTTCCTTCATTAAAAACAACACCATCCACAGAGGATATTTTGGGCTTAGGACGTCCTAACTGCACTTCACAGCCTAATCTTTGATAAAAAAGTGGATGTTCTTGTTCTTTTTTTGGTGCAGAAACCCATACAGAACCATTTTTATGCATCCCTATTTGCCGAGGATAAGAAACCTCTCTTCTAGTTATTTGATCAAAGTGACGATGCTTTTCCTCAAAGCTGAGAGAAGACATTTTTGCATAGTGATCAGCAAATCGAATCAGGCGACTACATGGATCTATTTCATACCAAGGATCTTCCGTTAGCGAAACGCGAATTGTATCCCCAATTCCATCTAAAAGCAAAGCGCCTATCCCCATGGCGGATTTAATTCTTCCATCTTCCCCTTCTCCAGCTTCTGTTACGCCCAGATGTACAGGATAATCCCAACCTAGTTTGTACATCTCAGAAACTAATAGACGATAAGCCAAAATCATCACTTGAGGATTGGAGGATTTCATGGAAAATATAAAATCGTGGTAGTCATTTTGACGACAAATCCTAGCAAACTCTAAAGCTGATTCAACCATCCCAGCAGGTGTATCCCCATAACGATTTAAAATCCGATCTGAAAGAGACCCATGGTTGGTTCCTATGCGCATTGCGCGTTTTAATTTTTTACATTTTTGGACTAAGGGGGTAAACTTTTCTTCAATCTTTTCGATTTCTTGAGCATAAGACTTATCATCGTACTCAATGACTTTAAAAGACGCTCTTTTATCAACAAAATTTCCCGGATTAATCCTGACTTTATCTACAAAATCCACCACCCGCATAGCAGCTGGAGGAAAAAAATGAATATCTGCAACAATAGGGATTTCATACCCCCTTTGAATTAAGCCATTTTTAATGGCTTCACATGTGTCTGCTTCTTTCATTCCCTGCACAGTGACCCTGGCAATTTCACATCCATTATCGGCTAAACGCATAATCTGCTGGATCGTCGCCTCGGGATCTCTTGTACTTGAGGTAGTCATTGACTGGACGCGAATAGGGTTATTTCCTCCCACCCCTACTTTACCCACCATTACCTCACGGGTAGGTCTTCTAATAATGTGGGAAGTAGATTCACAGTATTTCATAGGAAAGCTTCTCTTTAAATTATAAGGTGTCTAAACCCATTAATATACGTTTCGTTTTTACTTATTTAGCTCACGTAACAAACTCTGCTGCAACAGAGACTCTGAAAAAGCTTCGAACAATAAAACTCAAGTCGTTAATTCTAACGAACATTATCAATATTTGCAAGTAGTGCTATTCTATCTAGATTAAACAAATTTCAAGAATTTTTCACTTGACGACTCCTCTCTATCGAGGTATCTTAATTTTGAATTAACTCTACTCTGGTGAGTGTTATGCCTCAAAATTTTACTGAAGCAGTGACCAATGCCCTCCAAGAAGCCTTTAGTGCAGCACAGCAGCGCAACAGCACTGAAGTTACCGAAAATGATCTATTAAAAGCTTTTTTAGACGATCCTCAAGGATATTTTTATTCTATTCTTTCTAATTTGAATACAGACCCTCGATCCCTTCAAGAAGATGTTCAACGTGCGGTCAATAAACAACCCACGTTTAGTGGTTCACCGCAGCCGCCTCAAACATCTAGAAACTTGCAAATGCGCATTGCGGATGCCCAAGGTCTTGCTCAAAAGATGAATGATAGTTACACGAGTAGTGATCATTTCCTCCTATCTTACTGGAAAAATGGAGGAGAGCCTTTCGTCTCATGGAAGCAAGCAACCGGAATTGCTCTTAAAACAGTAGAAGAACAAATCAAGAAAATACGTGGAACTCGCCATATGGACTCACCCAACGCAGAATCAAGCTTACAAACCCTCGATAAATACTGCAAAAACCTCACAAATTTAGCACGCCAAGGGAAATTAGACCCTGTGATCGGTAGAGACGAGGAAATCCGCCGTACCATGCAGGTCTTAAGTCGTCGTACCAAGAACAATCCCATGCTTATTGGTGAACCAGGGGTCGGAAAAACGGCCATCGCAGAGGGTCTTGCCCAGCGAATCGTATCAGAAGATGTTCCAGAGTCATTGAAAGATAAACAACTTTTAGCCCTTGATATGGGAAGTTTAATCGCGGGAACAAAGTATCGAGGAGAGTTTGAAGAACGTTTAAAAGGGATTTTAACCGACATCGAAAGCAATGAAGGGCGTATTATCCTTTTTATTGATGAAGTCCATACTCTAGTAGGTGCTGGCGCAACCGAAGGCTCTATGGATGCTGCGAATTTACTTAAACCAGCCCTAGCCAGAGGAACATTACATTGTATTGGAGCCACAACTCTTAATGAGTATCAAAAGTATATTGAGAAAGATGCTGCTTTAGAAAGACGTTTTCAACCAGTCATGGTCGAAGAGCCTTCTCTAGAAGACTCCATTGCCATCCTAAGAGGCTTAAGAGAACGCTTTGAGATTTTCCACGGCGTGCGCATTACAGAATCTGCTATTCATGCCGCGGTATTCCTTTCTTATCGCTATATTACTGATAGACGCCTCCCGGATAAAGCTATCGATCTTATTGATGAAGCGGCCAGCTTGATACGCATGCAAATTGGAAGCCGCCCCCTACCCATCGACCGTAAAGAAAGAGAACTTAGTAGCCTAATAGTAGAACAAGAGGCTTTAAGAAGAGAAAACAGCCCTTCAGCAAAAACTGAAATAGAGAAGCTTGAAGCAAAAATCGCGCAAATTAAAGAAGAATTGGCTGTCTTACGTCAACAATGGGATCAAGAAAAGAAGCTGATTGAAGAAGTACAAAAAAAGAAAAATGAACTCGAACAGATGCGTTTTCATGCCGAAGAGCTAGAACGCAAAGCTGATTATAATAAAGTGGCAGAGATTCGCTATAATAGCATGCCTAAATTAGAAAAAGAAATCAGCGAAATTCAAAATAAGCTCAACTCAAAATCCAATCGTCTTCTCCAAGAGGAAGTTGATGAAAATCTCATCGCTCATATTGTTTCTAAATGGACTGGCATTCCTGTCAGCAAGATGATGGAAGGTGAAGCCGAGAAATTACTTAAATTAGAAGAGGTTTTAGAAAAGCGCGTCGTCGGTCAAGAATTGGCGGTTCAATCAGTCAGTGAAGCCATTAGACGTTCTCGTTCCGGCCTTAGTGATCCTAATCGACCTGTGGGGGCTTTTCTGTTTTTAGGTCCTACCGGTGTAGGGAAAACAGAACTCGCAAAAGCTCTTGCAGAGCAGCTTTTTGACCAGGAGGATGCGATCATCCGTCTTGATATGTCAGAATACATGGAAAAACATAGTGTTTCCAAAATGATCGGATCCCCTCCAGGGTATGTTGGGTATGAAGAAGGTGGTCAATTAACTGAAGCTCTTCGTAGAAGACCTTATGCCGTCGTGCTCTTCGACGAAATTGAGAAAGCCAATCCTGACGTATTTAATATTCTTTTGCAAATCTTTGATGAAGGACGCATCACAGATAGTAAAGGTCGTACCGTCAACTGCAAGAATGCAATTTTTATCATGACCTCCAACATTGGGTCGGATCTGCTACTCGATAAATTAGAAAAAAGTAAGAGTAGTTTATCTAAAGAAGAAATTTTAGACCTGATACAGCCGGTCATCAAAACCTATTTCCGCCCAGAGTTCATCAATCGCTTGGATGACATCCTTCCCTTCTTGCCTTTAAAAGAAAAAGATATGGAAAAAATCGTTGTGATCCAGCTGCACTTGTTAGCTAAACGTTTGTGGGATCGTCACATCACATTGTCCTGGACGCCAGAGGTCCTTGCCCATCTAGCAAAAGAAGGATATGACCCAGTCTTTGGCGCGAGACCCCTCAAACGGTATATTCAAAACGAAGTCACAAACATGCTATCCAAAGCTCTTCTCGAAGGAAAAATTCCTTCTGAAAGCCAGATTGAATTACACATGGAGAATAACAAAATCCATTTTCGACTAAAGCATGAAAAGAAAAAGGTTAAATAGTGGCTAAGTAGTATTCACCTGAGTTTTAAACTATTGAGCTCTTTGGATTGTGTCAAAGCCTCCAAAAGTCAAAGCTCGGGTGATTAAACGCCTATTATGTGATGTCTCTATTTAGCGTAAATTGATCTGATATTCTTTTTTAGTTTGGGAGTTAAAGCCGGCAAATTTTGCGATTTTTTTTCTTGGATCTTTGGCAGAACTTGATGGGTTCACTGTCTGTCGGGAGGCTGACTGCAAGTCTTGATTTTTTTGTACTAACTCTCTAAACCATAGATGATCTTGAAAATCTAAAAGAGTGATAAGACGTACTACTTTTTCCCATAACGTGCCATAAAAAGACTTGCTTTCTGTATCAATAAAGTAAACTCCATCCTCTGCCACCACAAAATTAAAATCGTGAATATCTCCATACTGAACCATTTGCATCACAGCAATCAATTCTACCATCTCTTTCCTAGAAATTTTTCGCGACGACCTCTTGATTTCTTGGGCATAAACTTCTACATCTTGCGCAAAGACATCAAGGTTGTAGGTTTGATCCATCTCCACATGTAGAAGCATGGTCAAATGTTCCGAGGAAGGGATAACAGCAATTTTTGAAGGAACTTTAACAGATTTCACCCCCAACTGGTGGATCGCAGATTCAATGCGATCTCGCCCAATCAACCGGTCTATGCCTCTGCCTTTTTTAATCCAAGCATGGGTTCTTGTTGTCCCCGCATAATCTTTAGAAATCCCCATCTGTTGGTTTTTCTTATTCCAATCGTCAAATTCATCCTGTGTTAAAATTCTCTGAGCAGCGCGTAATTTATACAAGTAGGCTTGTAAACTTTGATTTAACTCTACGGCATCCATATCGATGGAAAATAAACGCGTCTCATCCCTTTGAAGTTTTGGTACAGCCATCCCCAATCTATTCAACCGCTCGACCCATGCGATACAATTAAACGCATGCGCCACACGGTAGGCGCGTTTTTGCGTGGCGGGGGCTAACTGTTTAAATTCATCATCTGTAAAATCAAGATCATTTTCAAAAACCCGTTTCAGCCAAACTTCCTGAAGCGAAAGTTGAAGATGATGCTTCTCCATGGCTTCTAAATAGACTTTGGCTTTTTCTTTATTTCCATCTAGAAAAGCAGAGGTAAGAGGCGTTTTTTCATGACTTAAGCGCCTTGAAAGAACTCTAGGATCGCTTTCTATCATGAGAGAGTTGAGCTCAGAGTTTCTACTTTTTAGATGTTTATGAAATAAATTGCTGCCCGTTGCGCTATCTGGCGTTATCAAATCTATTTCAATACTTAATTCTTGGGCTTTTTTTAAAGTAGAGAAGAAAAGATCACTGTCTAGGGAAAAAATAGGCAACGTGTTCTGGGGCTGAATCGATTCTAAAAGTGATAAGATAAAAGCACGTGGGTCTTCTAAAGACTCAAGAATCGTTCTATAACTATAAGGACGCATTTTGTCATCAGACAATACCATTTTTAGCAGCAAGGAAGCTGCAAATTCTGGCCTTTGATCGGTGTACATCACAAATTCGTTAGTCCCGATTTCTTCAAAAACATAAACTTTCTTTTGCAGCTCCTCGTTAACCAGGCCAAATAACAAATTACAATTTCCCTCTATAAACAACTCATGCAGCGTTTTGACACCACGAACATAAACAGTGCGCATATTTTCAATACGCTTTCCTTCATTGAGCTCCAAAGTATAATCGCAAAAGATCCCTACTTCCTCTACTCCACTAGGAAATCTACGTCTACCTTCGAACTCATGATGTCTAGAATGGATCATTTCTTCAACAATGCCATTTATATATTCGACTCTTGTCATTCCATCTTCGCGTTCTATTCTGCATTTTTCTAGAGGTCCAACGGTCGGGTCACCTCTCTCAGCTTCGTAGACCGTAAAATAGGGCTGTGCACGTTCTTTTAAAACTTTGACATTGCCTTTAAAATTATAGAGGCGTTTTCTACTTACTGCATACGGTTGATTAATACTCTTAGAGATAATACCCAAAACATCTTCGCCTGAATTTTCATTGTATTTTAAACAATCCTTATCTTTTAGATAGACATTAAACTGTAATGAATTCGATTCCTTTTGTAACCTTGGATTCCACGTCATAATAAAACCATTAACTAATTAATTAATTATTATATATTAATTAATCTTTTATTTCATCTTAAATAAACAAGAAGTTTTCAAAAAAAATAGTTAGAAACTTTCTGATAATAGTGATTTGATTTGCTAGATGTGCGCGACAAAATTAATTTGGATAACACTAAAACAAGCTAAGGAACCATCACTTCCGCATAAATTCTTGCATAAATCGTTGATTAATCGACTCTCCTGATAGCATAAAGTACATCAGGATAATGCCCATTCCAAAACTTAAGTTAAATACACAAACAAAACACCCTAAGGTAAACACAACGGCTTTTTTAAAAATTCTCCAAGCGATAGACACTTGTTCATTCATATAACGCGATTGTCGAAGAAAAATAAGAGAGAAGAGTGCGAAAATTAAAGTGAAAAACAAGATAATCGCACACCCCAAAAGCATCACAAATGTGCCTAAAAAGGCAAGAATACGCAAGTGAAAAGGTTGCTTGCCTTTTGCGATTGTCTGAATGGAACTAAACATTTGTTTAGTATCTTCGTGGGGAGTGGCCCCTATTTTCTCTTTTTCGTCTCTGGGCCCGTGATCTACAAAAACAAACTCGGGAATCTTTCTTTCTGTTTGATGTTCATAGGGATCCACTATTTCCGGTTCATCGTTAGAATGAGGGGGCTTATAATCAGGCATCTTCTTACTTCTTATATTTAATTTTATTAAATCCATTCAAAGCTGCAATTCGATATCCTTCTGCGTAGGTAGGATAATTGAAGACTTGATCGATAAAATAATCAACCTTAGCACCAAAACTCATGGCAACCTGACCAATGTGGATCACCTCTGTGGCACTTCGACCAATGATATGGATTCCCAATATTTCTAAAGTTTCTGCATGAAAGAGGATTTTAAACATCCCTGTGTTACTACCCACAATGTGACTACGTCCGATTTCATAGTAGTAGGCGCGTCCTACCTCATAGCGGAATCCCATTTCACGAAGGTCATCTTCATTATACCCGCAACTAGATATTTCCGGAATAGTATAAATACCAATTGGATATAAAGCAGGAAAAAGACTATGGTGTGCGCCAAAAGCATGACGAGCCGCTAACCTCCCCTGTTCCATGCTAGTAGATGCGAGACACGGGCCTCCTATCACATCTCCTACGGCATAAATATTAGACCGATCCGTTTGAAATAAGGCATTTACCGGAATGTAACCTTTATCATTGACACTCAACCCCGCATTTTCAATGTGAAGTCCATCTACATAGGCGGAGCGGCCTAGGGCGTATAATAGAGCATCAGCAGTTAATTCCGTTCCATCCTTACACTTCACATAAGCTTGATTATCTTTACGCGCGATTTCAATAGGCTCTTTATTTCCTATAAAATGCAATCCCAAATCTGTTAAAGCTGTCTGCAAAACAATCCCAATCTCAGGATCTAGCAGAGGCAATATATGGTCTTTTTTATCCACAACAGTCACTTCCGTTCCCAATGCAGAAAAAAAGCTTGCATACTCTGAACCAATAATTCCCCCTCCTAAAACAATTAAGGACTTAGGAATCCTCTCGATATTCAATAACCGGGTAGAATCTAAAATTACATCGCTATCAAAGGGGACATTATTAGGGTTACGCGGTTTTGAACCTGTTGCAATTATGGTAAAATCAGTTTTAATTTGATAAAGCAAACGGTAATCCTCATCCACAATAATCAGCATGTGAGGATTCTCAAAACGTGCAGTCCCGTTTAGAATTCGAATGCCATTTTTTTTCAACTGACGATAGACCGTACTTCTTTCTTCTTCGATTACTTTGTGCAGTCGCTTATTTAATTGGGGAATACTGACTTCTTGAAAGGCAAATTCCCCACTGTTAAATCCACGCTCATAAAAACGCGTTAAATCTATGATGGCTTCCCTTAGGGATTTTGAAGGAATAGTTCCAGTGTATAAGCAATTTCCCCCAGGCTCTGGAAGTTTATCGACTACAATCACTTTTTTTCCGAATTTTGCTGCTTGAATAGCAGCTTTTTGGCCCGCCGGTCCAGCTCCAATGACGACTAAATCGACCGTTAATTCTTCCATAGTTTCGTTTCCTCTATTGTCTGTACTGCGTCTCTCGTTCATCCAAACTTTCAATCCTTGAGAGATATAGGAAACCTCTCTGTTTGTCAAATATAACTTTTAGTGGTAAAATAATAGTTGAAAGTAATAAAGGATTAGGGTCTGTACGCTATTAGCGTTTTCTTAAAAAAGGTCGTTTTTTTATGGCAAAAACTAACTATACTAAAGTCGAAGATTCTCTTAAAAAGGGCATTGATAGGTTAGCCATAAAAAAAATTGTAGATTCAACTGATAGTAAAAAATCAGAAAAAGAAAAAGAAGAAGAATTCCGCCTGAACAGGAGAAAAATAGCCATTTATCTCATTTCTGAAATCAAACGTCTACATAAAGGAGACGAGCGCATTTACAACAAGTTAGGTGTTAATATCGCTAATTTAAAAAAATTGCTAGAACACCCTCTCAAACTCTCCGAAGAAGAATGGAAGAGTGTTTTAAAATTAAAAGACAAAATCGAAGCTTATAAGAAAGCTTATGCAAAAACGATTAAAGAAATCAGTAATGAAGAATTGATCCAAAAAGAGAGAGAAAAGCAGCCTAACAAACGCTTTAATATTCAGGAAAGATGGCTCCCAATCGATTAAAATCTCGGGTTGAGCTCCACGAGTAAGTCGCTCATTGTTACCATGATAAAATCTCTAATCCTTCCGCAATAGTGATCTTGCCACGTAGTGCTAAAATATTTTTTTTTGATCATGAGGGAGAAACGACGAATTTCCCTTGATTGAAAGCGTTCATAAATGCTAATATCTTCATTTCAAATAATTACGCTTCATCGGAGTTATAGCTATGTCAAAAGTCTGTACAGTTACAGGAAAAAGACCTGCTCGTGGATACAAATATACCATCAGAGGGATTGCCAAGAAGAAAAAAGGGATTGGTCTTAAAGTTACTGGAAAAACCAAAAGACGTTTCCAACCAAACCTCGTGACAAAACGTCTGTGGTTCAGTGATGAAAACCGTTTTGTTACACTACGCTTATCAACAAACGCCCTCCGTACGATTGACAAAGTAGGGATTGGCACTATTGTTAGACGTTTAAGAGCACAAGGTTTAACAGTCTAAGAACCCTATCTACGGTTTACAACTTATAGCAGAAGGACTCTGTCCTTTCTGCTCCCCTCATTTTCTTTAGATTATTTCTGATTTTTCAATAGCTTACGGCTAAATATATCTACATTAACACCAGGAGAAAAGATTTGATGATCAGCTACCCTTTGCGGTTGCTCCAATCCATTCATCTCAAATAGACGATTTTCTATCTTTTCTAGCCCCACTTTTAATAGAGGATAAGGAGCATGATGGACCTTTTCAAAAAATAACTGATTTTTCTCATAAGTGAATAGCACGTATCGTTCGACTAAAAAGAACTCCAAAGATTCAGGCTCCGCCAGAAAGGTGTTCGCTAAGTGGGGCTGATAAATGAAATGCATCGTAGAATTAGGCTCAGAGGCACGGCTCCCGCTATAGTCGATTTTACCCGCAGGATCCTTAGATACTCTTAAATTGGCTTGATAATAAGGCAATTTAAAAAATTGACGAGCCGCCCAGGTCGCTAAAAAACTATTGATATCTAAAGAGTAAAACCATACACCGGGCATCCCATGCCTATCATAAACATAGGTACGCAAATTCACTTCTAGAAAATGGCTTAAACCCGGTATAGAGGGCAATCCAGGCAAAGACACTCGATCCATAAGAAAAGGGATTACACCCACATACGCTTTACCTTGGTACGTATCCACAAATAAACCGGGTGGCAAAGAATTTTGGATAAGATCGATGGGATACTCCCAATGCAAGAAAAGCAGATCCCTCCACTCCTGATAGAGAATAGGAATTTCATTTGGATTCTTCCGCATGTCTAAACGTGTATGTAAAGGTATTTCCATGACTCTCCTATGAAGACTTTTTTTAGCTTTCGAGTTAATTTAATATATAAAACAAAATGTGATAATCATCGCTCCTCTAAACTCCCATTAGATATCACTTAGAGTTTATTTTGGTATTAATCTCAAGGCTTTGTTCCACTAGTTTCGGTACAGAATCATAGACAATCTTTTCTATTCTAACTTGTTCAAATATAGTGTCGACTTCTTTCTGAGAAGAGGCCACTATTTCTACGGAAGGAGGTAGATAATCTACATTTTCTACAAAAATTCTAGCCCCCTCTAACGCATATTCACAACCAGTTCTTTTATAAGAAAAAAGTAACTTAGCACACCCATCTAAAGTCTTGGCAGCTTCTTCAAATTTATCAAACTCTTCTTTTATTTTTGCCATCCCAGAAAGACCTTGAAAAGATTTAATCTTATGCATTAACTCAACATTTTTTTGATTCCATTGTGTTTCGGAATAGACTCTAATTCTGATAAATTCCTTATTTAAATTATAATCACCCTCATGTTGAAGAGAAGTATAGATATAATCTTGAAAGGCATACTCCCCCTTTGCAACACTTCCCAATTCTAAAAGTGTATTCCTAACGGCATCTAAATTTGAAACATAAGCTCTGAGCTCAATCATCTATTCTCACGTCCTAAAGTTTTTTGAAAGAAGTTAATCACTTGCGTTTGGATTTTTTAGTTTCTTCATTATCGGACTAAAAACTCAAAACCACAGATTTGAACCCAAAACAAAACTTCTATGCCATTCATTATTTCTTAGCACTTCTCGAATCATCACAAAAAGGTTTAAATTGACTTTTTCATTCAATGCAAAAGCCATCTCTAAGGGGTAAAATCGATTTTGGGTCACCTGATCACTATCAAAATGATAAAAGAATTCATCGTAGATATTTATCCCCACAAGCTTTCCACAATTTTTTAAAGGAAACGAAACCATACTGCGATGACGAAAAACAAAGAAAACATACTTGATATTAGGTCTGTGCTCCAGTTCTAAACGATTACGAAAAGTCACGAGGGTCCCATTGTCAAAAGCTATATAAGGGTTAAACTCTAGCTCAAGACGTGGATAACTAATAAAATGTCTAGCATCTATAGGTTTAGCGTAAATCACTGTCAAATGTGCCTCTAAATCTAGATTACAGCGCGTTCGGTAAGCTAAATTCAGAGAAAGTCTAAAACGGGAATAATCAGACATGTTATTTTCAAAGCGAGTCTCCTGGATAACGTAATATCGAAACTTTTGTGATTTCCAAGCATCCCAGGTGATGAATTCCCAATACTCTGTATCTTGTTCTTGGGCAGGCAAAAAACTGGTAAGCAGAAAAGTAAACAACAGCAGCAAGCATACTTGTATTTTCATAGGTTTACACCCACACGGGCCCCTGTTCTTGCGCAATTCAGTTTAAGGATTAAAGTATTTGAGTACGCAATATGAAAGAAAACTGACAACACCTGTCAAAAAACCTCCCCAGACTAAATCCACCACAGTGACTAGGGTTGGCCATTGACGAAGAGTGGCTTGATTAGTTAAATCGTAGGTTGCATATGTGACTAACCCGAATAAGATACCTTTTATGATCACCTCTTGATAAGAAACTTGATCATTAAAAGCAGGTAAAATAACCAATAGAGACAGACATGAAGCAAAGATTAAATAAAAAATTACCGCAGGGATTAACTTTGGAGAATCATTGAGTAAATGCCCGATTTGTGGCAAATAAAAACGCTTATACATGGTAGTCAGCCAAAATGCATCAATAACCACCATGAATAAAAGAATGGATATAAAGGAGACTAAAAAATTTCTCATACACCACCCCTACCTTAAAATGCGGTAAAATTGTTTTTTTCTCTTTTTGATAAATTGCCATCTAAGTTTGCCATTCCTAAACAACCCAAAGCACATGACAATCGATTCTTTAACATGATTCTTTAGGCACCTTAGCGTTGGCCTAATCAGCATTTTGATATCACCTTGTTATATTTGAAGTCAAAAAATAAATTAGACTTCGTTCTAAACTCGCTTGGATTGGAAAGATTGATGACATTAGAATAGATTCATCAGCAAATTTTGAGAGCATATGTTCGCATAGGGTCGCAAAATTTGCTAATGAAGGTGCCAAAAGTCGCGATTTAACAACCAAATGGGGTTTCAAACGAAGTCTATTAACTCACTTGGGCGCCAGGGAGAATTTCCTCAACAGAAATCAACTCCAAATGATCTCCTTCCGAAGCTGCCAAAAGCATGCCATGACTTGTATGCCCCATCAGGGTTGCTGGTTTTAGATTGGCAACGATAATGACTTTTTTGCCCATTAAGTTTTCAGGTTGGTAATGTTGACTAATCCCTGCAATGACTGTGCGAACTTCAAATCCAAGATCTACTTCTACTAGGAGTAGTTTTTTACTTTTAGGAAGATTTTTGGCGCTTTTTATGACTCCCACGCGTAAATCCAGCTTGCGCACATCCTCAATATCCACCATTTCCTTAAGAGGGGCATAATCAGGAATAGATTTGGTCTGAGGAAGTTCAGCCTTCTTAGACATTTCCTTAAGTTTAGTTAACTCTAAAGAGATCTGTTCATCTTCTACTTTCTTGAAGAGAATGGAAGGGTCTTTCAGATGTTGATGTGCCGGAATGGGAGTTTCTACAATCTGAGGCCAGTTACCATGTTCAAGCTGGGAGACGTAGCCTAACATTTTCCAAACCTTATCTGCCGATTCAGGGATGATGGGCTGAGAAATTAACGCTAAAGCCTTTAAACACTCCAAACAACAGGCAATAGTGGTTTCCATACTATGTTTTGTATCGGGATCTTTCGCGTCTTTCCAAGGCTTTTTAGCATCAAAATAGACGTTACCGAGCTGCGCCAGCTCCATGATAATTTGGCTTGCTCGCCGTACTTTGAAAGTCTCATAACAAATAGCTGCTTCGCGGACTAACTGTTTAATGGATTTCAAGAAATCTTCATCAATCGGCTGCAAATCCTGCAAAGAAGGCACACGTCCAGCACAATTGTTTCTAGCGAACACAAGGACGCGGTTCACCAAATTGCCGTACTTACCTAAGAGCTCTGTGTTACATCTAGTTTGGAAATCTTTCCATGTAAATTCTGAATCCGAAGTCTCGGGCGCATTAGCTGCGATCGTATAGCGAATCTGATCGGTGCTGTAGTTTTTAAAAAAATCCTCTAAGTCAATGTACCATCCATCCGACTTACTAAATTGACGTCCTTCAAGGTTGAAAAATTCATTAGCAGGCAATTCGTCCACCAGCTTGTAAGGCTGATTTTGTCCCATGGTCATCGCAGGAAAAATAGCTGCGTGAAAAGGAATATTATCTTTTCCCAAAAAATGGACAAGTTTGGTTTGTGGATCGCACCAGTAGGATTTCCACAGATCCGGACTCCCTTCTTTAAGAGCCCACTCTACACTTGCGGAGATGTAGCCAATAGGCGCATCAAACCAGACATACAAAACTTTTTCTCCAGCATCTGGTAAAGGAATCGAAACACCCCAGGTCATATCCCTTGTGATCGCGCGAGGTCTTAAATCTTCAATATAACTTTTGATAAAATTGACTACATTAGGCTTCCAATTTTTTGTTTCCAGCCAACCCAGCAGCTTGTCTTTAAACTTATCGAGAAGTAAAAACCAATGCTTAGTAGGCTTAAGCACTAAAGGAGCGTCCGACAATTTAGAACGAGGATTAATTAAATCTGTAGCCTCATAACTTGCTCCACATTGCGGACATTCATCTCCTCGAGCAGAGGCAAATCCGCATTTCGGACAGGTTCCCACCACGTATCGATCTGCTAAAAACCTTCGATCCGCTTCGGAATAAAGCTGCTCTGTCACCTTTTCTTCAATATAGCCATTATTCAATAAGTCTGTAAAGTATTGATGGACTAGAGGTGGGTGTCCTTCCCACGTCGTACGAGAATAGTTATCAAAGGACATATTCAGTTTCTGGAAAAAATCTTTGTTGACTTCATGAAAAATATTTACATGTTCCTGGGGTGTTCTGCCGGCTTTTTCTGCACTTATAGTAATTGCAATTCCATATTCGTCTGAACCACACACGTAAAGGACGTCATTTTGCATTAAACGTTGAAAACGAGCATAGACATCCCCTGGCAAGTAAGCGCCAGCTATATGACCAAAATGAAGCGGACCATTTGCGTAGGGAAGAGCGGAAGTAATCAGTATTTTATTTTTCATAGAATCCTAAGCCCTATTATTGTAATGATTGCGGTAGCTCAAAGAGCCCCTTAGGTTTTTGTACGACCAATACCTCTAGATCTGAAAGAGGAACCCTTTTCCAACCCAAAAGAATCCTCGTATTTAAATCCACGTATAAAGGTCCTGGCGATGCCATTGAATAAAAAGGTTCAATTCGACTCGGTGCTGGCTCAGGACTAGAATATTCTGTCTGATAACCGTCCAAAGAATGATGCGAAGAACGTATCATTTCTTTTTGATCATCCGAAAGACTCCCCCATGACACATAAATTCCCGGATACCTTTTCTGCAAAAACGACCAGTCCACCTTAATAATCCCATACCAAGTCAAGGCATGAGAAAAAACTCGCCCTGTTTCGCGGCAAAAAGCAGCTTTTTCCATGTCAAACATAGGATTGTCATATTGGTGCATCTCAAAAAGATAGCGCAACACACGTTCTTTACTGTCATAAGACAAGTCTGAAGCCCTTCTTAAGGGCATTCTACCATAAGGACTTATACTTGCAGGCTGATTTAAAAGCCTATATCCAATGATATAGCTGACGAATGTCACCACGAGAGCAAGCAGAATTGACAAAGATAAATAAATTACATAAATGTAATTTGCATTTTGAAAATTCTCCAAGACTCCCCTACCTATTAATCTACAAGAATCTTACGTGCACGTTTTCTCTCCGGCGCACTTTTGTGTGAGCTTCCGTCATTTTCATGCGAATGATGCTGAGAACGCTCTTCCTGTTTTTTTTCAGGGATCACGGGTTCAAATTGATCTTTTCCAGCCACAATTTCTTCTAAAACTTGCATCGCACGATTTTGCGTATCGGTTTTAACTCTTGGATCGCGCCCAGTCACAATCATATTCTCTGCTAGGGAAATTGCATAGCTAACAAGTTCGAACTGATTTTGAAACTTCTTTTTTAACGTTTCATTGGTGATAAATTTATAAGCCATTTAGTTTCTCCATTAAATTTAAGGTTTTCTGATGCGATGCATTTCAGCAATAAAAATGCTCTTTAATACCTGATAAGCCACATCGAGTTGATCATTAATAATTCTGTAATCGTACTCTGCCCCTTGCTGTAATTCTCTTACCACGCAAGAGAGACGTTCTTCTATAACGGTCAAGGACTCTGTCTTGCGAGCCAGTAATCTTCTTTTAAGCTCTTCTAAGGAAGGAGGTTCTATAAAAATAAATACAGCAGGAACATTTTTTTTCTTAAGAAGCAGGCCTCCTTGGGTATCGATCACTAACACAATATGGTTTCCTTGAGCCTGCTGGTTTTCTACCCATTTTTTCGAAGTGCCATAATAGTGTCCATACAATTCCACAAACTCTAACAAGTCGCCTCTTTTTACTCTCTCTTCAAAATCAGTTTTTGAAATAAAATTATAATCTATTCCATCCGCCTCCCCGTTGCGGGGTTCTCGCGTTGTAAAAGAAAGACTTGAGATTACATGTGGAAATTCTTGAGTCAATTTCTTCACCAAGGTCGTCTTACCCGTACCCGCTGGCGCACTCACTATGAATAGCAAACCTTTTTCCATTTTATTCAACATTTTGGATGATCTCGCGGATTTTCTCGATGGCGCTTTTCATTTCCACAACTCGCCTTGAGACTTCTATTTCTGAGGATTTAGATCCGATTGTATTAACCTCTCGATTCATCTCCTGAATGATAAACTCTAATGTTTTGGCCACCGACGCATTTTTTGATAAGAGAGTTTCAGAAAATTGCTTTAGATGGGCTTCAAAGAGAGTAATCTCTTCTGAAATATCAATTCTTTCGGCATAAATGCCAATCTCCTTTAGGATACGTTCTTCGTTTTCCGTCGATCCGAGAGTAAACTCTTTTAAGCGTTCGCTTAACCTGTCCCGGTAGCGCTTTGTTGCTTGAGGTGCATAGAAAGCGATTTGTTGAATTTCTTTCTCTAAAAACTCCAGACGATGGGCTATATCAATGTAGACAGCTCTTCCTTCTTGCGTTTTCATCTCTAAAAATTGTTCTAAGGCTCCCTCAAAAACATTCCTAAGACTCTCCAAATATAAAGCTTCATCTTCCATTTGCTCATTAAAGAGTAAGACACTCGGTTCTTTAGCTAAAAGGCGTAAGGTTAATTCGTCTTTATCTGCAATTCCGAGGGCTTTTGTTAAATGGTGGGCAGCTTGCTGTATTTGTAAGGCTAGCGGAATATTAGCTAGCACAGAAACCGGAGTTCCTTTAGAAAAAACCGCCGAAAATTTAATGGTGATTTGCCCACGATCCACCTGAGCAGAGACCCATTTTTTTACTTCAGAGTCAAAACGGCTCAGTTCGCGTGGTAAAAAAACGTTAATCTCTAAAAATTTTCGATTAACGGACTGTATCTCGGCTGTAAAATGTCCCAGAGACGTCTCTTGTGAACTGCGGCCATAAGCCGTCATACTTTTAAGCATAGTCAATCATTGGATTTTTAGTTAATAAGGGTATTTATAGCATAAAAAGATAAAAAAATATAGGTGAAAAACAATCGATGACGTCCAAATGAAAATCCTGCCCCTTTTAGAGGCAGAATTCCTGTCGTTAGAATGCAAAAATCAGGGAGCTTCTGTCAGTTTTTTAAAGAGCTCATCGATCTGACTTCCTACAAAGTCCTTTTTTTCTTGAACAGATCGATACTGTAGGACTTTATTCAACAGATGATCGCGCATTTTTTCTGGCCCTTGTTCTTTCAACCACTTCATTAAAGCTAATAACTCGAGTTCAGTGTAGCCGCTCGTCTGTCCATCTAAAAACTTAACTTGAGAGATGAGTGTATTGAATTCCTCGCTGGCAAAAATTTTCTCTAAACATTCTTCTCGCTCATCATCATGAAAGTAAAACAACCCCTTGCTAGTGATTTGTCTAGTGCGTACATCCCACCAAAAGGACCGATCAAAATAATGGAGCTCATTATCTGTTGAAATTTGGGAGGAAGACCCTCTATCCTGGAGGCGATCTTCCTCTCCCAAAGGATCTTCGATATATACGCCTGTGAGTTTTAAACGATCTTCCGTGTTGCGTACTTCATATTTTTTCCCGAATAAATTCTTTAATTTTATAGTAATACAAACCGTTCCTACCCGATAGGTCGCAGCATCAAAGGCTTGTCGCTTGCGTAGGGAAGAGGTGTTTTCGCGGGATAGGGGTAGGAAAGAATCTGAAACAAAGAGTTTTTCGTTATAGGCAGGATGAATACGCCCTTTGACGGAATGATCCATTTTGTTTGCTTTTCTTAAGGGATACACACCGAGGGGCGCTTTCACGTAAGCTTTTTCATTTTCAACTCCCCGTTCCAGGCTCACTTCTAGCTCTTCTTCGGCTTCGACATCTTCTTCTTGCTCAACTTGGAGTTCCATTTCCAAATCTTGGTCTTTCACAATGGGGGAAACCTGGGTCGGCATTTGGCGGAGTAAATCCGTGGAAAATGCATAGTTTTTTAAGGCTTCAGAGGCTGTCTCAAGACCTAGTTTTTCGGCTGTATGCATCAGTTTAGCTTTATAGTCGTTTAAGGCCTCATCCGGCTTTTTATCGACTTTGCGTAAGAGTTTATTTTTTTCAAAATACTCTCCTGGATTTTGGTAGCTTGCCTGGGCTTCACTGATGAAGAGACTTCTCATCTCTTTTTGTTTAAAGAGATCTAAAAATTCCTGGGGATTTTCTTTTTTTAGAAGCGCCTTTTTAGCCTCATGACGGAGAATAGCTTGCAGACGTTGTGCGGTGGCTTTAAAAATGTCTTGGGCATCTACCTTAGCATCTTGAGTCGCTGCTTGAATGACGGCTGTCTCGAGATTATTTACGTCTTTTCGGTAGCTAGAGACGGCTAGTTGATACTTTTGACCGGGCAGCCTTAAACGCCCTTCTTTCTGAAAATAATCACGAAGGCCGTCTTTTTCATTAAGCGTGAGCAAGGCTTTCACATCTTTAGGTAGAGGGATATCTGTTCCTCTTGTATAGGGTTGACTAAAGAAAAAGCCGGTTTTAGTTTTATCGCCTGTGGGGGTGCCTTCAAAGACAATATTTTCACTGGTTTGATGGTAACCGACTTGCAAGAGGTTTTGATTGTTTTTTAGTACAGTTTGAGCGCCTTCTTGCCCATTACGGAAAGCTCCAGCGCCATCGATGATAGCTTGTACCGGCGTTTTGATTTGTTTTAAAACTTCCTGTGGATTTTCAGGATCATAATGTAGCACGGGCGCTTTTTCAAGGGCTCGGCCGACAATACGGTAGGTCATCTGGGCACGAATCTTTCCTATCATGTCGTGTTTGACATGAAATTGAGGATGGAGGGAATCAGCTGCACCCATGGTGGCTGAAATGCCAGAAACTGCGGCACTCATATCGATGATCTGCTGGGGATCCATGGAAACCACAGCCCCACTGGTCTTAATTTCCGATAGGCGATACTTTAAGAAATGTTTGATGAGCTGAGCGTCTTCATTGACCTTGGCCACTAAGGGAGCTTGTTTTTCAGGGTGATCGAGAATATCCCCTAAATCCAAAAGGGTGAGATCGGGGAAGACTTCCTGTAATTGCGCGGTGAGTTGTTTGTGGCGTTGGGCATCTTCCGTGGAGTCTGCTGCTTTTTTCAGGATGTTAAACCAATGGATTAGGTCGACGGGCGTGATGCCTGCTTGGTAGTAGTCCTGAATGGTGTAGTTGAGCTGCTCTAAAAGGGTGCCGGGTTTAGCGTCATGCTTCTCTCCATTTTGGCAGGGAAGGGTACGTAGCCCATCATCACTTCTGGCATAACGTCCGCCCTCTTTTCCTCGTAAGGTTAAGGGTAAGAAGATGGCAAACTGGTCTTTGCAGAGTGCCACGCGATCTTTAAAGGTGCCTTCACGGGATTCTATGAGAGCGAGCACGTCTTCATTTTGATTCGAAAAATACTCATAGAGTTTAAGTTCCAGAGAGGAATCACCGTGAGATAGCTCTTTGGCCATCTTTTTAGCCGCTCTTTGGATGCAGGCTTCCCTCATCTCTTCTTTGTAATCGGCGGTGACATTTTTTCTTAACTTTAGTTCTGGATCTGCTAAAAGATAATCATAAATATCGAGGGCGGTATCGATTAAGGCAGGCGAAACGGGTTGAGCCCCGACTCCTAGATCGATCTGAATTTTATGAATGGGACGGTTAGGCTGATCAAACTCGTCCATATTTTCATCGGCTTTATTCTGGATGAGGATCAAAATCTTGCGTAGATATGCAAAGTGTTCTAGTTGAATGGGTTCAATTTCTTGTCCTAAGTCCCTAGCTTCTGAAAGGTCTTGGGCTAATTTCCAGAAACGTTCTTCCAGTAAGGGTAAAGACTTATAATCGGTCAATACACACCCTTTAGTTTCTATCGTCGTTAAAAGGTCATGGTACATGCGTTTAAAAATGGAGGCTTCTTTCTTATTCTCAACGACTTGTCCTTCCTTGTTGGCTTCTTTAACAAACTCCGACTCCACCAGACGCATCTTCAAATTAAAGCGCAAGGCATAGACAGAAGTGCCGTAAAGATCTCCTAGAACTTCCTTGTACTTATCGTAGGTTTGTTGGAAAAGAGGAGGTAAAACTTTTTGGATCACCAAATTTTTTCCATTGGCTTTGAGTAAGGAGCGTAATACAGAGAAGACAGCTGTTTTTCCCGAACCTGTAGGGGCTTGGACGATGGCGTGGGGGTCATTGAGAAGCGCCTCTAGGAGTTGTAACTGTTCAAGGCCAGCATCCAAATGTTTAAACTGTAAAAATTGTTGGGCTTCAAAGACGAGAAAACGGGGGTCTTCTTTAGCATCATACTGACAACGTGTCGTCAGGAGATGATGCAGGGCTTGCGAAAGAATTTTTCTTTGCTCGGGATTGGTATACTTACGGGAAGTTAAGGCTTCTTGTAAAAGATTAGCAGCAGATTCTAACGCGTTGCGTTGGACTTGGGTTTCAAAATAATCGATGAGATCTTTTTTTAAGGCCTCAACGTCTAACGTGCTAGGGAGTCTTTTTTGCGCTTTTAATTCTTCTAATTGTCCTTTCATAAAGGCGAGTTTCACTTCATCAAAGGAGGCGCTGGGCTGCTGTCCTGCAAAGATGGCTAACTGCTCTTCAGGTTGCGAAGAAAAGCGCAGCTTTTCTTCGATCTTCAGACGATTGTTTTCAATTTTTTTCTCACTTTGTGCGATTTTAGGCAGCACCTTCTGCTGGAGAAATTGTTTGATTTTTCCAGGGGAGGCTGAAAGGACATAGATTTTCTTGTGATCTTCGGCTTTTCTGTAATTTTCTAGATCTTTTTCCAAAGTTTCTAACGAATACTTTTCACATTCTTCCAGTTGGCTTCTATCCGACTTTAGATCAATCGCAGGGAGAACGACTTCTTCTTCGCGGAAAAGGCCTGCCACTTCCTTGGGTTGGAAGAGGCGATAAAAGACTTGATCTTCAGGGAGGCGTTTAACGGTGTATTGAAGATCTGCTTCTTTAAGCTGGTCCTCAGGATGAATATTTTTTTCAAGCGTTTGAATCGACTGACTCCAATCGCGGGGAGGTCGCTGATCTTTAATGGATTTCACGGCCTCTTCTAAAACTTTCTTCTGTTCCGGAAAGTCTTCATCCAGCGACCATGCGGTCCCTTTTTCCGCCACCAGAGGGGCCACATGCGTGTTTAAATAGGGAGCGTTGAGTTTTTCCGCCAGTTTCGCAAGCTCGACTTTTTCCCGTTTACTTAAGGCCACATCGGGTGTTAAAGAGGGGCCTTCTTCTAATGCTGTTTGACCTAAGGAAACAATCGCTTTATTGACAGCTTGAATAAACTTTTTCTCGACCGCATTCTTTTTTAAACTGTTTTTTAAGTTAAAGGCAAATTTAAGCTTAATGGTAGCAGCCCCCTGATGAGGGAGATTACGGGGACTATGGTCTAAAAAGTTAAAGATTTTCTGCAGTTTAGCACTATCCATTTTAGGACTATCTAAGGGGATGAGCTGCAAAATTCTTTGCATTTCAGCGGGTTGTTCTGCCACCGCATAGTGTTCTGCCACCTCTAGTAAAACTTCTACAGGAGTTTGCTTACTGAGCACAAGTTCTTGGGTAAAGGGGCGTAAATCTACTGTTGTATAACTCAGCTTTTCTAGATTAGGATCGGGTTGGATCTTAGTTTCTGAAAAGATCTCCGGGATTTTTCCTGTTTTGATGAGTTCAATGAACTGACGTATCTTTTGGAAAAAGTAGAAGAGTTTTCCTAACCCTTTGGCCTTGGTCTTGATTTCATATTCCGAACTTTCTAAAGTCCGACTGGGAGGTAGCAGAAGCTTAGTGGGTTTTTTAGGATCGGTGGGCTCGAGCACTAAACCACTTAGTAACTTTCTTTTATCTTCTGCAGAAGGATTAAGTTTCAGTTTATAGCCTTTTAAGGGGCCTTCGCTGACCACGAGTTGTTTCCCTTGGACTTCAAAGATGAGTCCATAACGAGGCAGTTCTACCTTTTTTAAACGTCCCTTTTGACTCCATAAAAACATGTTGTTGACATGTTCAATGCTACTTAAAGCTTTAAGCTCAGACGTCGATAAATCGCCACCTAAATTAAGCTGGTAGGTTCCTTTTTCGCCCTGACGTAAATCTTCGATTTTGTCAATCTCTAAACCTTGCCATTGCTGCTTAAACTGGATTTTATATAAACACTTGCCTTGAGCATCCAGCACTTGGGCCTTCAACGGATCTTTAGGATCTACAAAAAGGCCTTTGGCTAAGAAATGGGGCGGATTGGCTTCTTTTTTGTTCATGAGTTTTAAAAAATCCATCAAGAGCCCGATTTGCCCACGCCCTTTCTTCTGTCTCTGTTTAAGGACTGCATCCGCGGTCTTCGGAGAGAATAGTCCAGGAGAAAGATATTGCAACCATTCGCCTGCCTGATTTTGCTGAAAATAAAAGAGCTGGCCCTTCTCACTTTTGATTAAAACAGGCAGTCCCTCGGGTGTCTTAAAGCGATAATGGGTCGCTCCTCCATCCTTGAGCACTTGCACAGCAAAGGGCTTCTTCTCCATTTTTGGAAAAAGCTGATGGAATGTTTTATCGTTTAAAATTTGTTCTGGAATGAGTTCTAGGTCACCAGTTAATTCTCTTAACCTGACTTGAAAGCGACTGATATCTACGGTATAGGTACCGTTTTGATAAATATTCTCTCCCAAATACTCCCACGCGCTGTCATCTAAATTCAATTTTTTACTGACCACTAACCGGTCTAATAGCCCCGCCATATTCTCGGTCTTAAAAATGTCAGATTTGTTTTTTGCAGCCTCTAGTAAGCGTTGCCAGGCGTTAGTTAAATCTTGCTCCAGCAAAGGATCTTTTTGATAAGCAGGAATTTCAGTCGCAAAGGCATAGGTGTAGAGCTGCAAAAGGTCTAAATTCTTTACAGCTTCAGGCTGCACAGTTTCAGGCAAAAGGGCATTAGCTAAAATAAGCTGGGCAATGTAGCCTTTTTCGTCTTTAAGATAAGGATGTGCTTCGGTCAGTTGCAGGAGCTCATTAAAAACAGCTCCCACTTCAGCAGTGGCTTCAGATCCTTTGCTCTTTTTATATGTTTCTGCTAAAAAAGCTAAGACTTCAAAACGTCCCCTAATGAGCTTATGCTCTTCTGGTTGCTCTTTCAGGGCCTTGAGAAGCTTTTCTTTTTCTGTACCTATCTTTTTCTGTAAATAGGCCTCAAAAACTTGAAGGGAGAATGTCTTATCTTTATAAGAATACCGTAAAGCTTTCCCGAATAGGATGATTTGTATAAAATTGCGGATATCCGGGTTTGGTATGAGATAGGAATAATCCTCCATAAATGCCATCACTTCACTGTAAGGATTGTTCCCTTTTAACAAATGCAAGATCCTTTTTTGCTCCTCAACGGTGAAGGGCTGATCAACAGTTTGTGGAATGACAGCGTTCTCCCCCACTTTTTGCAAATCTTCCAACTGTTGGTAAAGATGGTCTAAAAAATAACTAAAAACACCTTCAGGCTCAGTTTGAAAAGCTTCATGGGTCGTAGCTGAATCCAGTTTGTTTTTTTCATTCTCTTCTTGGTAGTTAAATGCAATACTTGTTGTTGCATTCTGCACGAGAGAATTCAGAAAAGGTTGATTCACGGGTCTGGTGTAAGAAGATAAGAGATGAACTCCAAAATAATCGCGAAAGTTGTAACTTAGGCGACCAATGATGCCCTGTAATTTGTGGTGTCTATGAAGGATTTTGTCGGCGTTTAGATAGGGCATCCATTGAAAATGCTCATAAATCCCTGTAGAATTATATTTATATTTTTTATGTTGTGTCGACCATTGTAAAGGGGCAACCCTAGAGTTATATAAGCTAAAACTATCATACAATCGATCAAATATAGGTGTCCGATACTTCTTTTCTTCCGCCTCCCATAGATAGTGTACAACTTGGATCTTAGCTAAGGCTTCAAAATAGGTTTGTTTGGGATGGTCTCTAAAGCGGGAATCTTGGGTAATTGCATCGACCCACTCTTCGATCCAGTCAGAGACTTCATGCTGCTCTTGCAGTGTAAAATCCCACCACAACCCTATTTTTTTTCCTTTATCATCAAAAAACTGAAGGTTAAGTTCATAAAAAAGTTGTAGAAATTTTTCATGGACAATCTCGCGTTTCTCGGGACGATGCACCCACTCTTCCCTAAGAGCTTTCAACGTGTTCCACACTTCTGCCTTTGTCTGCATGAGCTGGCCAGGGAGAAGGGCTAAAGGGGCTGGTATTTCAAGTTTCTGAGAACTAAGAGGTGCTAGCGATCGACTGGCATTTTTTTGATTTTCAAGAGACTTGCCTTCAATACTTTTTGCGGAAAGCGAGCTGGTTTTGAACTCCTCTTTTTGCACTCCTAATAGTAAAAACTTTTGCTTTGGCGCTTGCGCGGAAAAAGTCTTCTTGTTTTGTTTTTTGGCTTTTAATAAGGCCTCTTCAATGATCTTTAGTTCTTTGGATAAGATCTGCATATCCTCTGGGGAAATAATTCCTTTTTCAAGAGCTTTAGAGGCTTCACGCGATACATTTTCAAAGGTTAAGCGCAGATGCTGATAGTCTTTGGAATGAGGTCTCAGCAGGTAACGAGTTCTCTGATAAAGTTCAAAGAGCTGAACCACGTGTGTTCTTAGACGCATTTGTTTCACATCTAGATGGACAAGTTCTGGGGATTCCAATGATCTTTCTTTAGAAAGGCTCTGCACTACATTCCAAAAGATTTTGGAGGATACATCTGTCTTTTTAGTGAAGTTTTCGTATTGATCTTGCTTAACAGCATAATTTTGAATAGATTTTAGGGCCTCCTCCCATGCAAGCGCGGGGGATTCTACCTCATTAACAGATTCCTTAGCCTTAGCTTGTTCCTCTGTAGGTTTAATATTTTCCTCACGTGTAAAAACCTTTAGCCAGTGGGCACTTTTAATCACCTCTAGGGGGATGCCTGTAAATTTAATTTCTTTTAAGACCTTGGCTTTTTCACCGACTTGCAGCTCTTGCCCTCCTAAGTGGGCCATCTTGGATCCTGAGCCCGTAAACACAAGAGAATAGTTTTCTTTATTTTTAGTCAGGATGCAAAAGAGATCGGTATGCCAGGTGCTCCCATGTAGAGTACGGTCTATTGCAAAAACTCTCGATTCTCCTTCCTTAAGCTTTCCTAAATCTTTTTCTAGATCGGATTTAAGGCGGGCTAAAGCTTTGCTCTGTACTTTGGGATCGCGCATTTGATGCAGAGCGGCAAGTTTTTTTTCGTACTGCTCATGTTGATGCAGAGCAGGTTTGGTTTTAGCAAAGCTTTTATCGGCTTCCAACCACTTTCTATAATGTCCTGAGGTTTGCTCACTTGATATTCCCCCCTGTTTTTGAATCCGACGTATCAAGTAGGATTGAAAACGGCTTGGGGTTTTGGGAATGATATAGGCGAAAATTTTCTTTACCAGATGATGAAGGGCGTCCGAGAATTTTGAATGTTTATTGGAGGGTGCCAAACGTTTTAGCAAGCTATTCTGAGCAAATAGGGATTCTGGTGGAGATTCTTTGACTCTAGCCTCCTTATATTCGGGATAGTCAAAGGACGCATTTTTCTTGGTTATTTTTACCATGATTTCACTCATCTTAATTTATAATCGAACATTCAGATAATAGTATTTCAAACATTTTAGGGAGATATCTCCGCAAAGATTAAAGAGTAAGATAAACTGTCAAGAGGCAAACAGTCTAAATGAGCCCTACTTTCTGCATTAAAGTGGAGGATTTTGGCGTCCAAAACCCCCCTTCAAAAATTCATAGGTTATTCTGAAGATATTTCTTCTTTTAAATGATCATTCCTAGCAATTTCTTGATGTCTGTTTTCCAGCTTAATATCCTTTCTCAATCTTTGAGAAAATTTTTCATCAAGTTCCTTGGAAAGTTTCTCGTTTTTTCTCTGCTTGGTGCGATGATCCTCTACAGCTAATCGCTCAGCCTGAACAAGATCTTTCTTCATATTTTTTGTGGAAGATCTTGTTGTAGAAGTTTTTGGTTCTTTTACAACTTTTTTTGAAGATGCTTTCTTCACCTGTTTTTTAGGGATTGGCTGTTTCTTTTCACTCGTAAGGAGTTTATCCTCCTTGATCTGCAACTCATTTCCAAAAACAGATTCTAGCGCCCCCGCAATATTTTCTAACAAAGCCACGTCTTCGGACGACATTTCTCTCACACGTTCAGATTCAATCTCATCGATCCGTCCAGGCTCGCTAGGATCATACTTATTACGTCTTTCTACAAAAATTTTTCCAATTTTTTCTAAATCCAACCCTTGAGCCGCATAAACCTTGTCATGTTTTTTGCCTGTTTTGAGCCAAACTTTACCTTCATGAAGTTGACGGATTAAATGGTGAATTTTCTCTAATCGATCGGTGTCTACGGTGGTTATACGGATACGTTTCAATAAAAAATCATTCCCTACCGTGGTCACTTCATAGAGTTTAAGAATTTGAAGTTCTTCCATTAAACGTTGTGGAGAAATAAGGGGGCTCGAAGGAGGCTTCTTGAAAGTCAATGGGGTCTTATAATGATTGTCCAACCCCATCTGCGTAGACAGTTTATTTATGCTCATATACTCACCGTTGTTTACTAATTAATTTATCATATCCAAAATATACGAATCAAATATTTTTAATTATTAAAAAAATTGTTAAGATTTGTTAATAATCTATCTAATTACACCTGAACTTAACGAAGCAATCTCCATGCCAAATGAAATATATTCTCTTAAAATTAAGGCCTAAGCCTTCAATAATGAAGCAAAAGCTGAGTTATTATAGTAGACTTCTTTCCAAACTGGCTTGGTTGTAAATTGATGACTTTAGAGCAGGTTCATGCGCAAGTGTTGAGAACATATGTTCACATGGCTAAAAAATTTGACAATAAAGATACCAAAAGTCGCGATTTTAACGATCTAATAGAGTTTCGATAGAATTCATCCCCTTGGCTGACCTGAAGTTTTCCCCTAAAGACTAAAAAAAACTTAGGTTATAAAGAAAATTGTAATTGGGGATCTTCGATTTTTAAAAGAGCCTTCACAGGTTCAAAGCTGAGGCGATGGAGGGGGCAAATTCCATATGCTTGAAGAGCTTTTAGATGCTTTTCCGTTCCATATCCCTTATGCTGATTGAATCCATACTCTGGCCATCTTTCATGGTATTGTACCATCAGCTGATCTCGTGTCTCTTTAGCAATGATAGAAGCTGCTGCAATCGATTGAGACTTAGCATCTCCATCAATAATTTTTTGTGCAGGAATAGAGGGATGAGGGAGTTTCATTCCATCGACAAGAAGAAAATGCGGAGAAATAGGGAGTTTGGAAATCGCTTCGAGCATAGCTAAGATCGTGGCTTGATAAATGTTGACTTTATCAATGGTTTGAGGATCTACAATTCCCACACCATAAACAATTCTGTCATCAGAGATAATGAGCTGAAAAAGCTCGGCACGTTCTCCAGCATTAAGCTGTTTACTATCATTGACTCCTGGTATTAAAATTCCCTGAGGAATGATACAAGCAGCTGCCACAACAGGGCCTGCCAAAGGTCCTCTTCCAGCCTCATCAACACCAGCGATTAGCTGGTATCCTTGGGATCTTGCTTCATCTTCATAAGAATTTAACTTTAGCAAGCGCTTGGTTTCACGCTTGCCAATTTTTTTGACTGAAGTCACAGTTATTTTAATTTTCGCTGGATGCTTCAGAGACTTCTACCGCTTCTGCAGCCACTTCTTGCACTGCTGGCGCAGCCTTAGAGCGATTTCCTACACGGCCTTTAACTTTGGAAGCTTTACCTGAGGTGCCTCGTAAGTAATATAACTTAGCGCGGCGAACTTGACCTTCTTTGACAATTTCTAATTTTGCAATACGTGGGCTGTGTAATGGAAATACACGCTCCATGCCTTCGCCGTATGCGACTCTGTAAAGGGAAAAAGTTTCAGAAAGGCCTGAACCTTTGCGTGCTATAACAGTGCCTGTAAATATCTGAATACGCTCTTTTTCTCCCTCGATAATGCGTGTGTGCACACGAATTGTATCACCAATTCTAAAATTGGGAATATCTTTTTTAAGCTGCTCACTTTCGAGCTTTGCGATCACAGCATGTTTTCTCATTTTCTACTCCTCAAGATTTTTTTTTAACTTTTGCCATAAGTCAGGTCGTTTACGTTGGGTATTCTCTAACGCCTTTTTACGACGCCACTCGGCGATTTTTTTATGGTCTCCGCTCAACAAAATTTCAGGGACCTGTTCATTTTCATAAATTTCTGGTCGGGTATAGTGCGGACAATCTAACAACCCATTTTCAAACGAATCTTCACAAGCCGCACATTCATGCCCTAATACACCCGGCACAAACCTTACCATCGCATCGACTAAAACTATGGCGCTCAAACAGCCGTTGGTCAGCACATAATCGCCGATGCTAATTTCTTCATCCACCTCTTTTAGAATTCTTTCATCGATGCCTTCGTAATGTCCACACAACAAGATGAGGTGTTCAAGTTGCGCTAATTGCTTGCATTTTTGAGATGTTAACGGCTGTCCCTGCGGTGACATATAAACCACTTTAGAACCCAACTGCTTAACACTCCGGATGGCACTTAGTGTGGGCTGCGGCATCATCACCATGCCAGGTCCTCCCCCATAAGGCCGATCATCGACTTTGCGATATCGATTATCTGCAAATTCTCTTATATCGATGAGATTGATATCTAATAATCCCTTCTTCCTCGCCTGCATAATGATGCTTTCATCAAATGGTCCTTTGAAGTAGTTGGGGAAAAGAGATAAGATATCAATCCGCATCTGAACTTATCTAGGCCGCTGTTTTCTTACGAGCTTTACGCTTTGCAGCTGCCTTAGCTCTCGAAGCTACTTTTTTTTGTGTCAATTCTTTGACAATACTTGGAGCTGTTTTTTGAATCAATGCCTGTGCAGATTCTGTCAAAATTGCTCCTTGGTTCAGCCAATGCTGTGCACGTTCTGCATCAAAAGAAAACTCTTGCTCTGCTTTGGAAGCAAATGGATTGTACCAACCAATCGCTTCGACGTACTTTCCATCACGTGGTGAGCGGCCATCTGCCACTACCAAACGGTAGAAAGGACGGTTGTTACGGCCTTGTTGCCGCAATCTTATTTTTAACGCCATAGGGATCCTCCCATCATTTTTTCTAAATTTTTCATATTTGGCATGTTCTTGAAGAACTGCTTTGCTTGTTTAAATGATTTGACAAGCTTATTTATATCTTCCATACTTGTTCCACTTCCCTTCGCTATTCTTTTACGTCTAGGTACTGAGAGCTCAACTTTCTCTGATCTCTCATCGGGATTCATGGACAATATAATCGCTTCTATCTTAAAAAATTCTTTTTCATCAATTTCTAAGGACTTTAGAGCGTTCATCCCCGGCAGCATCCCAAGCAAGCTTTTAATCGATCCCATCTTTTTTACAGCTTGTATTTGCTTCAGATAATCACCGTAGCTAAACGTTGCTGAGCGTATTTTTTGCTCTAAATTCTTTGCATCTTCTTCGCTAATATGCTCTTGAGCTTTTTTAACTAAATTAATCGTATCGCCCATCCCTAAGATTCGATGGGCCATAGAGGCTGGATTAAAAATCTGAATGTCGTCTACTTTTTCGCCAATCCCTTCAAACTTCAAGGGCTTGCCTGTTACTTCCCGAATCGATATAGCAGCTCCACCACGCGCATTTCCATCGAGCATGGTGAGGATTGATCCTGTAATACTCATTCGTTTATTAAATTCAGCGGCACTATTTACAGCATCTTGTCCTGTTGTAGCGTTTGCGACAAATATAATTTCAGCAGGTTGTAAAACTTTCTTAACCTGCTCTAACTGCTCCATTAACTCTTCATCTACGTGGAGACGTCCTGCTGTATCAACAATTAAAACATCAAACCCTTCTTTTTTAGCCTTTTCAAGCGCTTGTCGAGCTACTTTCACAGGATCCTGCTCACCAGGAATCGTAAATACAGGCACTTCAATCTGTCGACCTAAAGTCACTAACTGCTCAATGGCCGCTGGCCTCTGTAAATCGCAGGCTGCCAAGAGGGGGTTTTTACTCAAACCTTTCTTTTTTAAATAACGTGCTAATTTAACACTGTGAGTAGTTTTCCCCGACCCCTGAAGACCACACAGCATAATAACAGAGGGATTACCCTCTAATTTCAAATCAGATTCACCGCCCCCCATTAGAGCAACTAGCTCATCATGAACAATTTTAATGAATTGTTGACCTGGAGTCACTGACTTGATCACTTCATCCCCGAGTGCCTTATCCTTCACTCTTTTAACCAGAGTTTTAGCCACGCCATAGTTGACATCAGCCTCAAGCAATGCCAAACGTACTTCACTCACAGCCTCAGAAATATTCTCATCAGTAAGCTTTTTTGTTCCGGCCATCTTAGACATTAGGCCGCGCATTTTATCAGTTAGAGCACCCAGCATGTAAATCCTTAAAAAATTAAGCCCATAAGATACTTGAAAATTTATTCATTTTCAAGGAAAAAGAATCGATCATGACCCGCCCAGTCTTTCTCTGCTTTACAAATAGACCAGCCCCCTTTAAAAAAGAGCTCGCACACGGCAGGACCTTGGCCCCTACCTATCTCAAACCAAGCCTTGCCAGCAGGATACAAAAAATCCTTTAATTGCAAAGATAAGCGTGTATAGAATTCCAGACCAGATGAGCCAGAAATTAAAGCTTTTCTTGGCTCAAAGTCCCTCACTTCTCGATCAAGCTCCTCATACTCACGTTCAGCAATATAAGGTGGATTACAAACGACAAAATGCGCTTTTCTACCCACAAAAGGGTCCAACAAATCCCCTTGTAAAAATTCAACATCGACTTGATTTAATTGTGCATTTTTCCTCGCCACAGCTAAAGCTGCAGGGCAGACATCTGACAGGATGACATTTAAATCTGGAAGCTTTTTCTTTATCGCTATCCCTATACATCCAGATCCGCAGCAAAGATCCCACAAAAATTTATCTTTTAGATCTTCAGACTTAAGCTGACCGACAATGATATCTACTAAGATTTCCGTTTCCTGCCTAGGAATCAAGACATGAGAATTGACTGAGATCTTGCAATCATAAAAATCTACTTCTCCATGAATATATTGTAGAGGCTCACCTTTCACACGGCGACCGAGTCGATGTCTGCAAATTTCCAATTCCTTTTCGACTAGGGGGCGGTCAAAATGTTGATAAAGTTGCACACGAGACAACCCTAGAGCATCACCAATTAAATATTCGGCTTGCAGCTGAGAGTTCTTGATTCCTTTTTGATGGAGGAAACCCTTACACAAATTCAACACGTCTAAAATGGT
Organism: Chlamydiales bacterium 38-26; assembly: GCA_001897225.1. Taxonomy (GTDB): domain Bacteria; phylum Chlamydiota; class Chlamydiia; order Chlamydiales; family Parachlamydiaceae; genus Neochlamydia. The sequence continues at coordinate 16,714 of MKSK01000003.1, read as the reverse complement.
TTTCATTCCATTCAATTTATTTAGTTTTCCGCTAATTCTAGTCGATAAAGCGAAGAGATGCAATAAATATTTTCCTGCATAAGATAAACTACAAACGGGGTCACGATAAACAAAAACAAATTGAACTTAAAGATTATTGCTGCATAATGCATTTGAAAAAAAACGATTATGCCATCTAAAATACACAACGCCAAGCCTAGCCCTGCATGTTTATTACATTTTAATTTCCAGGGAAGACTTCTCTCGCCCACGGTTGAAAAAATAGTCCTATTCATCAAAAGCATGATAAACAGTTGGGTCTATGGATGCATGCGAAGCCTGGAGTTCATCAGGGTGTCTATATCTAGCAAGATTGATCGCGTTCCAGGGTCTATTTTTAAAAGAATACATGCGCATCCTCAAGAAGCGCTCTTTAAAACCTCATTCTATCATTATAGACCCGAGCGCCAGCTATCAAAGCAAGAAGCCTCTGCAATCGTTAAGTATGCCGCAGCAGCCACAGTTTGTCATGCGTGTGACGATAGATTTATTAAATCCGTATACACTTTATTAAAGCCTCAAAAGGTTTCAATGAGAGAAAAAGATCTATGCATTCAAGCGCGCGATAACTGCTACTTTGATGCAGAAAGTGGTCTAAAAATCGTATTAATGGAAAAGAGCGACGAAATCGTCGTGGGATTTGGGGCGCTGCGTTCATGCAGTTCAGAAGTTAAAGATGCTCAAGTCGTTAAAAAAATCAATAATAAAATCTATGCGACTGCTATAAAAAATATTCTAGGTACAACTCCTAAAATATACTTTAAAGCTTTAGAAATTTTTAAAGCTCTAAGAGAAACTCCTTATTTCATGGGCAAAAAACTGACATTAACAGGACAGTGTTTTGGAGGCTCTATCGCCTCGTTTGTTGCTCTATCTGAAAAACAACAGGCGTACTGTTTTAATTCTATTCCGCTGGGAGTGGGTTTGCAAAAGGTCTTAGGGAAAAATAAATTAATGGAAGCAAAAAAATATATCACCCATATTTCTGTTAAAAATGACTACATTACAGATTTTCCTGGCATGTATATTTTCAATTTTCTGCTTAATTTTGTAGGGATTAGGACAGCCGGTAACTTTGGAAACGCCTTCGTTATTCCATCAGCTTTCAAACTATTCGACCATTTCAGAACACACTCATTTGTTTTGGCGAGTTTTATGAATTACATTATGGATGATTCTTGGGCTACACTAGAAACTTTAGAAGAGGCTCATAAAAAAAAATGACTGGATGGGGCCATAAAAAATCATCCACTCCATATTTTCTGAGGTGGCATGGATATGTCTAACTAAGAAACTATAGCTAAGAATGCTTGGGAAATATCTGAAGGACATGAAAACCAGACGATTGATGCAATAGTTAGCTTGATCCTGTAGTGCAGATACCAAGCAAAGGTCATGGCTTCCGCTGCGGATATTATTTATTGAGGATCATCAGAAACACGGAACAATTTTACGATTTCATCACAGATTAGGACGCAATCACGGTTAAAAGTCTTTTACGCCTGAAACATTTCTTTATAATAATGCGCCACAAGAGCTGAAGTCACATCATCTAAATCCCCTTCCATAATCTGATCAAGATTATATTTTGTGAGATTTATCCGATGGTCAGTCAATCTATTCTGAGGAAAATTGTATGTTCTAATTCGCTCAGAACGATCACCACTCCCCACTTGAGCTGCGCGATTCGAAGCTAATTCTTGCGCTTTTTTTTGTTGTTCCACTTCAGTAATTTTGGCTTTAAGCAAACGCATCGCTTTTTCTTTATTCTTATGCTGACTACGCTCTTCTTGGCAATAGACGACAATTCCTGTAGGAAGGTGCGTTAAGCGGACGGCACTATCTGTCGTATTCACGTGCTGGCCCCCAGCTCCCGAAGATCTATAAGTATCGACACGTAAATCTTTTTCGTCCACACGCACATCTGATTCTTCGCCCGGCTCTAAAAGAACCGCCACGGTGATAGCAGATGTATGTACGCGTCCCTGCGCTTCAGTTTCTGGAACTCGCTGCACGCGATGCGTTCCACCTTCATACCGTAAGCATCGGTAAACATTAGGACCAGAAAGAACCATCACATACTCCTTGTATCCACCTAGATCGGAAGGAGTACACGATAACAATTCGTAATTCCACCCTTTTTGATCTGCGTACATTTTATACATACGTACACAATCGCCAACAAATAAAGCCGCTTCATCGCCCCCAGTGCCTGCGCGTATTTCAATAATCGTATTACGGCTATCGTTAGGATCAGGGGGAACTAAAAGAGTTTCAAGCTGCTTTTGCAACAAGGGAATTTGATCTTCAAGTTTTTGAATATCTTCTTGTAGAATTTGCGAAAACTCAGGATCTTTTTCGACCTTTAAAAGCTCTCTGTTGTCTTCAAAATCTTTTTCTGAGCGTTTCAATGAATCCCAGGTAGCCTTAACTTCAGACAAATAAGAGTGTTCTTGCGTGAGTTGTCGATATTTTTTCTGATCGTTAAAAATATCTGGATGGCCTAGAGTGGATTCCACTTCTGATAAGCGCATGAGGAGTTGTCGGACTTTATTTTCAATCATAGGTGTGCTTCATCAGCGTAGGGCTTATCTAAGCCTTTCCTACGCTGACGTCTTTGAAGAATTACTTCTTTTTCTTTTTCGAATCTTTCTTTGCTTCTTCTTTCTTTTCTTCTGAAGGCACTTCGTTATTCACTTTGTTTTGCGCAGCAGAATAACGCTTTTTGAATTTATCCACACGACCTTCAGCATCAACCAAGGCTTTGCTGCCTGTGAAGAAAGGATGTGAGGAGGAGGATGTTGAAAGAACATAAACAGGATATTCTACACCTTCAAACTTCTCAGTCTGACTAGATTGAAGTGTAGATCCACATACAAAGCGATGTCCTGTTGAGGAGTCTACAAATAAAATTTTTTGATATTTAGGATGAATATCTTTTTTCATCGGAATAAGCTCCAAAGGGGTTACAGTATTAAATTTGTTTACGCTATATCATTAGAGTTAAAACTCAACAAAATCTGTATCGATTGATAAGTTTTTATCCTATCATAAGGTTTTTTCTTACAAACCTGCAGCACTCCTAGGATCAAAGTCTACTCTTGCAACAAATAATATGCGTTCTCAAGAAGTGAATACAATAGACCCTTTAGAAAAAAAAGACAAGCATTTTCTTTGCATAGATTTTCCTAAGGGATGTCATGGTTTGCGTTCGTTTATTCCCCAGAAATGACTTCGATACAGTCTTCCTTCGGGCGTTTGCATAGAACGCTTATGAATTTCTTACAACATCTCTGCAATCCATCTTTTGATTTAGACAAAGGAGTGCAGCTTTATTGCCCCCAGAATTTAAACAAGATTGCGCACTCAATGATTTAAAAATAAAGATTGAATGATTGTCTTTATTTTTAAAAATCTATAAAATCTATCGAAAAACCAAAATCATAACTCTATTATGTCGTATCAATCCTACTCTCCCTCCAGCCTGAACACCCCTAGATGTATTGGCATTCTCATTTTTATTACAGCGCTATCTACAGTTTGCTGCGCAGCCTTGAATCCTCTTTTCATTTACATATTTAAGATGAGTGGGCCTCTAGATTTTTTTGGTTTATCTGTGTATGGATTATCTAATTATTATTTGTGGCAGCCATTAACCTGTCTTTTTATACAAAACGACTCCGCAGGCCTCAACTTTTTCTTTCTCCTCTCTTTGACATTTAACATGTATATGATCTGGCTTTTCGGAGGACATTTAGTGGAGTCCTATGGAGCCACTTCTTTCCTACGCTTGTATTTTACAAGTGGTATTATAGGGAGCCTACTGGCGGTTTACACAGCCTATTTTTTGTATGGAAACACGGGATTGGTTATCGCAGGGGTCGCCCCTTCCCTCCTTGCAACATTTGTGGCCTGGGCGATTCTCCATAGAGACACTCCCATGCTAATTTTTTTTCTGATTCCCATCAAAGCTAAATGGCTTTTAGCCGCTGTCTGTTTGTTAGCTACTCTTATTCCTCTTTCAGAGTTAGATTTTATAAAATTTATTTATTATTTTTCAGGAATTTCTATAGGATACCTCTATAGCACTTTAGTTTGGCAGCAACAAACACCTTTTGAGTTTTTAGAAAAAACAGATGATTTCTTTATCGTTCTGGGCCGAAAAATAAAAGCTAGATACCAGCGCTGGTTTTCCAAAGAAAAAAGAGAAAATAAAATTGTAGATATTAAAACAGGCCAAGCTATTCTGGATGATGAAGCCTTCATCGATGAAATGTTAGCTAAAATTTCTCGCTACGGGGAGAAATCTCTAACTTGGCAAGAAAGAGATCGCATGCGTAAGATCTCCGAGAATAAAATGAAAAAATAAGTTATTACAAACAATAAAATCAAACTAAAACAAGCCAAATTTGACATTAATTTAGTTAAAAAGGTATAATATTTCCTTTATTTATTATATAAAGGATATATAATGACTAATAAGGATTTACTCCAACCATTTAATCCCAAAAATTTACTGGTAAGTCTCTATCAGTATCAACAAACGACGATCCCCTCCGTTACGAGTCTTGAATTCCCTCCAAAAAAGTATGTTGAACTTAATCAGTTTAGACAAAAGATTGAAGAACAGAGAATTGGGCCACATCATCAACCCTATCAAGCAGGCCGCAAAAAAGCTATATTCTACCGATCGACATTTTTAGGAATCAGCTTTTTATTTGTCTTTCTTTCTGTTTTTATGTACACCCAATCCATGAATTGGTCCGGAACACTTTTTTTTGTAAATTATACAGCCACGAAGTTTACCTTATGTGCATTCACCTCACTGTTAGCTGTGATAGCATTTGTGATAGCCTCAACCATAAAAACAGAGAAAGAAGCCACTAATCAAATCGTCCAACGCGCCCAGAGTAAAATCCGAAGTATACTTGCTTATAAACGGGCAGAGCATGGGACAAAAAATCTTTGCTCTTTTAGCCAAAATTTCAAAAAGTACATTCTCGCCCGCCAAGCCTATCATGATACCTTGGATAAAATACGAGAAAGCAAAAAAATCACTTATGCCTTACTAGAACAAATTAGCTACACTCCAGGTTTAGAGAAGCAAGTAATTGAGAAACTTTTTAATGAAGCTATCTTGGAGTTGAATGATAAACTTCATGTGCTTATTCAAAGCTTCAAGAAGAAAATGAATGAAATTTATTAAAACGCACTAGACTTCTTTCAAAACTCGCCTTGATCGGAAAAATTAATGACTTTTGGCAGATTCATCAGCAAATTTTGAGCAATAGAAGATTCAACGCTCTTTTAAAATCGCTCTTAATGCCATTTGTACAGACTGAATTCCTGCTAAAACCCCCTCTTCGTAACGAAAGATAGGATTCCCTTCAATTTCTGGGAAATCATTGGGCTGCAAAAGATCATCAGCTATCACTTGAGGTAAAATGCGCTTAGCACATCTGAGCATGACCTTTTTTTGCTGCTGGATCATTTCCTCTAATAAAACCTCTATAGACAACACGTCTAGCTCATTCTTCCGCATTTTCTAAAGCCTTCTTTTGTTGTCGTCTTTTTTGAAAAAAATCTCTCATCATTATCGCTGCATATTCATGCAATACGCCACTGCGAATACTCATCGTATGAGTAGGGTGTGTTTTTTCAAATACATTAATCCAGCTACCGTTGGCTCCATGACGCAGATCCGGAGCCCCCCAAACTAGTGTAGGCACACGAGCTAAAAACATAGCACCTGCACACATACAACAGGGCTCAATTGTGACATAAAGCGTCGTATCGATCAGGCGCCAGTTTTCAAGAGCCACCTCTCCTGCTGTGATGCATAGCATCTCAGCATGAGCAGTAGCATCCTTTAACATCTCAACCTGATTATAACCCCTTGAAATAATCCTGCCTGCGTGGACCAGTACAGCCCCAACAGGAACCTCATCTCTATTAAAAGCTTTCCAAGCCTCTTTTAAGGCTTCCAGCATATATTTTTCATCTTCAGACTGAGGATTAATTGTAAAAGGAAAATGCATATTAAGCGTTCAATTTTTTCTGTAAAACAGTTAGTTGTTTTCTCAATGATTCCGTATCTTGAAGATATTTTTTCTGTAAGCCCTGTAGTTTTTTTTCATATTTGTCCACTAAGCGTGCAATTTTTTGCTCATAATGGTCTTTTAATGTCTCGTGAGCCAATTGCTCCTGCGCCATCACCTTGGCATTTTCAAACTTTTTCTGATCTTCACGCGCCAGTGTATCTAGTTTTTCATAGACATCCTTAGGAAATACCACGGAATTCATGACAGAAAAAATGTAAGTACGTGGGGCTCCAAATTGCGCAACAGCGCCATCAACAATCCCTTGAGCGCGACTAGGCTCAATCTCAGTCAATTGGGTAAAATCTGCAGTAATTTGAGAAAGTGCTCTCTCAAAATAATCGTAAAGCTCACTATTTTTTAAGAGCCATCGATTCGTAATAAATTCCCCAATTTCTTCTGCATTCTCTTCTTGCTCTAACGCCGTCATGTAGACATTAATAAAATCTTCTGTCGTCAGTTTATTAATATTTTTTCCTGTCAGATGCTTCTTGGCAAATTTAAAGTCATTCTTAAGATGCTCATTTTTAAGATCTTTTTTTACATTTTCGATGACTTGAGGCATCCAAAATTTAAGCATAGAATATTTTTCTTTATAGGTTGCGTCTTTTAACATAGTAAAGTATTTCCTTGAGTTGTTTTTTATTCACCATAAAAATTATAAGAAAAGCTTAAGTTAAGCAAGAAAAATCAAAGGGTTTTCAATAAATACAAAGGTGAAGTCAATGTCTAGTTACCATGAACAGGCCCATCCCTTTTATGATCAAGAGATCATTCGTGACAATCAACAAGCTTATATTAATCAAATCCTCCTCAAGTATAAAGACGAAACTGTAAATGAAGAGTTAAAGAAAAAAATCTGGGATGAACTTCAGATGGAAAAGTATAATGGACGTATTACAATCCCTTTTAAAGTCACCCTAAGACGTGATATTGAGGGCCTCTATCCTCCCTGTATTGAAGTGATCCTTGATACTAAAGTTTGATTAAGGACTATAAGTGGTTTAAAGATGAAACCTCACTTTTCTTTTAGATTTAACTTAAGCTGTTCTATTTCTGCCTAATAATTTCTCTTGACATTGTCTCTATAGGCCTTATTTTCATAAATCAAACCTGCAATTAGCCCCCCTTTCCCTTGCTTTGTATTAAAAAACATATTATAATTTAAAAAAAACTTAAGGAATAATATGGATAAAATTAGATTTAAAGAATGTATTAATTATCCCCTTTACTATTCTAAAAATCCTGATCATCTTTCTAAACCTCTAAAGGCCTGGGAAAAAGTTGTGGGAACCCTAGCGTTTGTGGCTTTAACGCTTTTGGCCGGAAGTTTTTTCTACATAAAAAACCTCCGTATAAAAGCGACTAAAAATCCTAACGATCCACTCACATCTAAGGTAGCAACAACTTATTCTAATTTTAGACCTCAAAGAGGAAGCTCCCATGCAGCGAAACCAGGGGAAGGGACCTTAACAAAAAACCCAGCAAGTGGAATTGTGAATTTGCTAGTTGCTGCTCTAGAACAGGCGAACCTCAACAGCTCGCAGCTGGTGGACACCCTAAAAAACCTCCCCCAAGAAGATCAACAGGCCTTAAACCATTTCAGCGAATCAGTTAGCTCCACTTTTGAAACATTCTTTAAGGATTTTACCCCCTCAATCAAAGATTATTTTTATATACAAGAGACAGGCCCTAAAAAAAGTTACGGGGTCGCTCTATTCGGCAAGTTAAATCAACACCCAGATGGAACACATAACGGTTTTTCGTTTACCTCCCTTGGGGTGGAGCATCACTTTAAAACGCTAGACACCAATCAAATCCTCGATATCTTCCAAAGTCTTATTCTTTTAAAAAGTAAAGAAAAGTCTATTCCGCTTTCTATGCGCAAAGATATCAGAGGAAATGTATTAGGACTGCATCTAGAAGTCAACCCTACCACAAATACCTCAACCCCTTCCATGACAAAGCCCCAGGTTCCAGTTTCAAACACACTGCAACCGCAAGACTCCGCTCATATGACGCAAGATACCTCCAAACAACCCCAGTCGCTTTCTCCAGCCACATCTCTATCTAGCGAGCCTACTAAAGTAGATTTTTTAAATTATCTTAACCATAATGCTATTACGTATGAGACTAAAGTTAACTTCACAGAACAAATCAACCATTGCACCCCAAGTGATCTAAAAGCCCTCAGAAGAGTTCTCTCACTTTTTGATCAAAACTTAAAAGACTATTTAAGGGATAAAAAAACAGTGGATAATGAAACGTTCAGAATCGTGTATGTACCGAACAGTTACGCAGAAGAATCTTTCGATTCACATCACTTTATGTTCTTTAAAAGTCAAAGAGTCTTTAATATCTCAGGTATGGATAACAAAAAAAATGTTTTTGAATCCTTTTACATAAAAAGTGAAAGAGTTGAACTTGAGGTTCTCTCAAACGACTGTATTAAAGAAATTTTAAAAGGCTATGCGGCAGCAAACTATCCCATTCAACTTTCCCAGTTCGGAGTTAGACCCTTTGACGAGTTTCCTCAAGCTGTGTCCTTTCGTTTCGGTATCAAATAGGATTTGACCGCCCAGAACAAGGCAGAAATCATCCATAGTCTGCCTGCTCACCCTTCACCTAAGGATTTCATTCACGTAAACTTTCATATGCCGGACTACTAAATTCTGCAAAAGATTGCACAGAAAATAGGTCTCTCGCAAGTGTTGTAGCGTTATTTTTATTCTTAGCCGCATCAGCTTTATCTCTAAGTGACTTTTCTGCAAAATTTAATACTTGGACATATTGTTAGGATACCTGTTGAGGTTTTATTTCCATTCGCTTTTTTATCGCTTTCTTCTCTCTATAGCCCCGCTATGGAGCTCCCAACTAAGGCTCTATTTTCATCAAATCTTAACATTATTCCCTTGATTTTTAATGTCTATATTGGTAAAATTATAAGAAGAGCGACAAAAATAGAGTTTTATTTTTATAATAATTCAAGCTCCAAGATGAGAGCTTTAAACTTAAACGGGGGATTTTCTGAATGTCTCTAGACAAAGGAACGAAAGAAGAAATTACAAAAAAATTTCAGCTTCATGAGAAAGACACAGGCTCCGCTGACGTCCAAATCGCTATTTTAACAGAGCGTATTGCTGAATTAACAGAGCACCTTAAGCGTTCTCCCAAAGACCACGCTTCCCGGCTAGCTCTGCTGAAGCTCGTCGGCCAAAGAAGACGACTATTAGACTATTTAAACTCAACGGACACAAAGCGATACCAATCGCTCATCAAGAAACTAAACTTAAGAAGGTAATTCAAAAAGCCTAAACAAACAAGGGCAGCTGGATCATCCAGCTGCCCTTGTTGTTTAGGTCTACATAAAAAAAATTAGCGAGCATTAAGATTCCTAGAAGGTTAGGGGTATTATAGAAATCAGAAATCGAATTTTAAGTATGTAAGGTAAAAGGCCTTAAAGCTCGCTTTCTGAATTCTATCCTTCAACCTCTTATAATCTTCTTCGACATATACAAAAGTATCATGTGACGTGATATCTTAGTGCGTTCGCATAGGAAGTGAAATTGAGAATCTTATATACTCCTCTCTACTTGCCATAAAAAGCATTCCATGGAATATTAATTTTCTCTTAATAACATCACACCTCCTTAGACAAAAAAATTATAGTACATTTAGGAGTACATTATGCAACGACACATCATGAAGGTAAAAGTAGGCGAACAAGAGATCGTCTTCGAGACAGGAAAAATTGGAAAACAGGCAAACGGTTCAGTCCTAGTTAGAGTAGGCGACACAATGCTTTTCAACACGGCGTGTGCAACACCCACGGCTGCCGCTGATGCAGATTTTTTTCCACTAAAAGTTGACTATCAAGAAAAATTCTCTGCTGTGGGAAAAACAATCAGTGGGTTCATTAAAAGAGAAGGACGTCCAACAGAAAGAGAAACTTTAGTTTCACGTCTTATTGACCGTCCGCTACGTCCAATGTTTCCTGAGGGATATTTCAATGAAGTACAAGTTCTTTCCTATGTATGGTCTTATGATTCAATCAATCTTACAGAACCTTTAGCTATCTGCGGAGCATCTGCTGCCCTTGTCATTTCAGACATTCCTCTACTGAAACCTGTCGCAGGCGTCAGAGTAGGCCTGGTGGAAGGAAAATTTATCCTTAACCCTAATCAAGAGCAAATGAGCAAATCGAAGCTTGATTTAATGTTAGCGGGTACTGAGGATGCAGTTCTCATGATCGAAGGACACTGCGACTTCTTGACTGAAGAACAGGTCATTGAAGCAATCGAATTTGGCCATGAAGGAATCAAAACGATCTGTCACGCTTTATTAAATTGGCAAAAAGAAATTGGAAAAACAAAAAATCTTTCAACCATTAAGACATTGTCCAAAGATTTATTAGACGAAGTGGATCGCTTGGCGAAACCACAACTTGAATCTGCGTTACGCACTAAAGAGAAAATTGCTCGTGAAGAAGCTTTAAACGCGGCAAGAAAAGCTGTCGTTGACGTCCTCCTTCCAGAAGGTGGTGAGCACAAATATCCTGCAAACGATGTTGATGCGGCTCTCAAAACCATTTCTTCACAGTATATGCGAAAGATGATTCTTGATGAAAATATTCGTAGTGATGGGCGTAATAGCAAGCAAATTCGTCAAATTGATATTGAACAAGGCCTTCTCCCGCGAACACACGGAAGTTCTTTATTTACACGTGGTGAAACACAGGCAGTGGGGGTTTGTACTTTAGGCGGCGAGGCCATGGCGCAACGATATGAAGATCTGGATGGTGAGAGTAGCCGAAGATTCTATCTACAATACTTTTTCCCCCCATTTTCAGTGGGCGAAGTGGGGCGCATTGGATCTCCCGGTCGTCGTGAAGTGGGTCATGGAAAATTGGCAGAACGCGGTCTGCAAGCCGTTCTACCTGCAAGAGATGTCTTCCCTTATACCATCCGGTTAGAGTCTAATATCACTGAGTCTAATGGGTCATCCTCCATGGCGACTGTATGCGCCTGCTGTTTAGCCATGATGGACGCTGGTGTTCCAATAAAGCGCCCGATTGCTGGGATTGCTATGGGACTCATTATGGAAAGCGATCGCTTCCTAATTTTATCCGATATTCTAGGAATCGAAGATGCTCTTGGGGATATGGACTTTAAAATTACGGGAGATCAAACAGGAATTACAGCCTTCCAGATGGATATTAAAGTTGAAGGCATTACACACGAGATTATGCGTGCAGCTCTAGCACAAGCTAAAGAGGGAAGAATACACATCCTCAATAAAATGTTAGAAGTCTGTCCTACATTTAAAACCCAAATGTCCATCTATGCCCCTCGCATTGAGACGGTCCAAATTAAACCAAGTAAAATTGCCACAGTCATCGGTCCAGGTGGAAAACAAATCCGTGCGATTATCGAACAAACAGGTGTGGAAATCGATATCAATGATGATGGCTTAATTAGTATTGCATCTTCAAACCTTGAAGGGATTGAAAAAGCTAAGGCTATCATACATGGTTTGACTTCAGAAGTTGAGATCGGCAGAACTTATACAGGTAAAGTCACCTCCGTCGTTGCATTTGGAGTCTTTGTTGAGATCCTACCAGGAAAAGAAGGTTTATGCCACATTTCCGAGTTTGAACACGCTCGCATAGAAAACCTTGCAACACATGTCAAGCAGGGTGACGTCATTACAGTGAAAGTCCTAGATATCAATGAACGTGGCCAATTAAAATTAAGCCGCAAAGCTTTATTAGCTAAATAATTAATTGCCATTTCGAGGACAATTCAAAATCCTCGAGATGGCGTTTTTTTATAAAGATTCTAAATGTTTTTCAATCTCAGAATTTGAACATTCAGTCATATCTTTTGCCACTTCTGCAACTATAGATTTTTGTGTATGGCTATTCATACGTTGGCGTAGAAGTCCTAAAAAAGCAGGGCTAGCCATTAAATATAATCTTCCAAAGTTGCCTTGGTAGTGGGCGGAACAGATATAATCACTAATCATTTTCGCGAATTTCTCTATTTCCACATCTTTGGGTTCTGTCTCCGACTGATAGGCATGTCGTGTCGTGCCACCACTTTGAAAATTTCGTCCTGGTTTACGGCCTTCAAGATCTTGGTTATGCATGCGACTTTCTGGATGATCGAAGGTCGTTAATTCTTCAATTTTTGGAAATTTGGTTAGTCGAAAGACCTTGGCATGCGAACTATTAGCAACTAAAATCCAGGTCGTTATAGAGTTAGGCATACCCCTCCTAAAGGCTTAGTTTTATAATGATGACATATAGATTGGATGGGTAATTTTATGCCACATAATTATACTGCGCAATCTCACCAACAGAAGATAGGAAAACAAGAAGAAGATTAACCTAAAAAAATCAAAAACTCTTTAATATCTATCTTCTCTATGATGATCTAAATAAAGAATTTCTCGTAGATCCAGAAAAGAAAAAATTTCTCTAAAGGAGAAAGGCCTATACTCCCCTAACAATTTATAAGCATTATCGACACCTACATCCATAGACTTACCATGTGGCCTTACTTCAAGATTTGAATGGGAGTGTCCGTAGAGATGCCAAGCCCCAAAGTGTGAGCCATTCCACATTCTATGCGCGTAATGCGATAATACAATGCGCTGTTTTGCCACACGTATTTCTTTATAAGAGGAAACGGACGCAAATAGTTTCTGTAAACCTTTCTCTGAATCTTCAATATGATGATCGTGATTTCCCAAGACAAGATGAATGTTTTTACAAATAATTTTGTCACGAAAACATTTTATACTCTCAATTCCTCCAAATGACCAATCCCCGAGGCAAAATAAAGTATCCTCTGCTCCCACCACTTGATTGATCCCATTAACTAGAGTCTCGTTCATTTCCTCGACGGATGCAAAATCCCTCAATCCTTTCTCCATTGAAAACTTATGCCTAAGCTCTTCCGATGGCCATTTTTCATAGATATAGGGAATTTCTGTCCACTGGGTTGCACCTAATACAATCGAGGCATGATTATAGTGGGTGTCTGACGTAAAATACGTGCGATCCGGATCGTGTCTAATTTTTTTCATGATAATAGAGAATTTTTCATAGTTTGAAGATTTTAGCATTTTAAAGCAACAAGTCTCAGGAAATCAAAAATTATTCAACTTTATTTATAAAATGTGGGCTAAATGTTTGTATTTCCGTTTGTAACAATGAATACATATTTCAGTTTAAACGATTATATTTAAGAAAATTTCTCAAAGTTTTGGATATGAGATTGCTATATAGGTGTGATCAAATCAATATGTAAAATGACTTTTAATATAAAAACTCTTAATTGACGAGTTAATAAATTAAAAATTATAATAATAATAAAAACATTCATTTCTTCTCTTATTTGAATGTAAAAGGGGTGTATCTTTATATGTTTTCACCTTTACGTATCCATTCTTCCGATCAAGACCCATATAAAAATAAGTTCAAAATCAAAGATGTTGATACAGAAACATTAGCGGGAATTAAGTATAAAAAAATTACCTATCAAAAACACCATGGTCTTCTTTGGAGGATCGGTCAATGCATTCTGGGAATTTTAGCCAGTATGACCATAGTTCCTATTGCCGTCAAAAAAAATGATGTATTCGAAATTTTCAAGAGAGTCAAAACTGGTGAAGAAATCAAAGTCGTTTATATTAAAAAAAAGGATAAAAACGTATCTAGTGAGATAAAAAAGCTAGAGCAGATTAAAAACCGCACTCTCTTGCCTAGTCACACTAGCACCCAAATAAGAAGAACCCCTCCTATAGGTCTAAATGATTTAAAATCCTTAAACCCTACAGAAGAAAGCGATAAAAGAAAAAGTGTTCTATTTGAAGATCAAGAAATCCTTGAAAAAGAAGATATCATTAGATCTCAACACCTTAACTATGAAAAGAAAGATTTAAAAAGAATTAAAGAGGCCAATCGATCCCACCCCCATGTGCTCAATGAAAAACTGGAGGTATTATATACCACCCATAATAAGCCCATCATTCAACAGCAAAATTCACGTGATGCCACAATGGCTGCAGCAGCGATGCTAATTTTAGAACAAGGAGGATTTATCCAAACACACCAGATGCTCTATCCTGAATCCCTCAACACTAAATCCGACATCACCGCGTGGATCAAACAAGCTGGTTTAAATCCTGCGATTACCGACATAGATAACAACTTAGAAAAATTAAAAAAATGTGTGGAAGAAGATGGCTCTGCCATTGTCTCACTCACCTCACAGATAGGTCCACATGTTGTGCTAGTCGATGAAGTTTCTGCGGATCTAAATCAAGTACGTCTACGCGACCCCTTTCATGGATGGGAAATCACTGTCAGTGGAGAGTCCTTTAAGAACCAAAATCCCTCTTACTGTATTCAAATTGTTTAAGTATTTCTACTATTAAAAGTCTTAAACAACTGAAAAAAAATCCCAAAAACCACTGATGTACAGATTTTTGCAAGACCTTGGTGATCAAATATATGCGGAAAAACATCAATATGTAAAGCAGAGTCCCAAACTTTGGATAACCAATAGTCAAAACGGTAATTGATTGCCTATGCAGCCTCTTCGTGTAAAATTAATTTAATCTCTATGAATTATTTAATATGCCATAATATAATATATATATAAATAGGATTAAAATTTATATGTTTTCACCCTTATACCTTAATTCAACAGATCAAGATCCCTATAAAAATAAATTCAAATTAATAGATGTCAGATCAGAAAAGTTAGCAGGGGTCGAGTATAAAAAAATTACATATCAAAGATCTCATGGACTGTTATGGAGAATTGGCAATTGTGTTCTGGGAATTCTTGCAAGCATAACAATAGTTCCTATCGCTTTACATAAAAGAGATATATCTAACATTTTTAAGAGAGTGATGACTGGAAAAGAGATCAAGATCGTTTATATTAAAAAAAACGATAAAGAATTATCTATAGAGATAAAAAAAACTAAACCCAACAAAAATCGATCTTTAAATCTTAAAGAATCTTGTGATCAAACCAACAGCCGTACTTTAAATCCTCAAAAGTCTATCGTTCAGACCCGGAAATACCCACATGTAGGCCAGAATAATACCTTTATTCACAAGCCAGGCGAACCATATAAAAGTCCTCATGGGCAAGGCATCCTCTTTAGAGATGATCAAATCTTAGAAAAAGAAGAAATCATTCAATCCTCACATTTAACTTATAATGAAGAGGATCGAGAAGCCATTAGGGTTACAAATAAATTATTTAAAATCGATGTAAAAGATAATATAGATGTGTATTTTACAATATATAACAAACCCATCATCCAACAACAAGCAACTCGTGGCTGCACAGCTGCAGCTACTGCTATGCTCATTCTTGAAAGAGGTGGGCCGGTTGATACGCATAGGATTCTTAACACAAATCTAGCGGAATCAAAGGTTGAGATACCCCAATGGATTCGTGAGGCTGGCTTAAATTCTATTGTTACAGATTTAGACGATAAACTTGAAACATTACAAAAACTTATACAAACAAATGGGTCAGCCATTGTCACTATCGATTCTGATTTAGGTGGACACGTTGTGGTCGTTGATAATATTTCTGAAGATTTGGACAAGGTTCGTTTAAGAGATCCTTATCATGGGTGGGAGATTACAGTTAGTGGTGATACATTTATGAGTCAGAAGCCCCTTCACTGTATTCAGATTATAGATAAATCCTAAACATGGATCCATTAAGATTTATCAATCCCTACAAGATCTCAATATTTCATAGTTTTCACATGAAAACGTTTAATATTAGTGACAGTTCGAATTTCCTCAGATAAGGAAAAGTCTGATACAATGGCAAATCCAACTCGTACGTCGTAAGTAGCAAGTTGGATGGTGCAAGACTCAACTATTTATCAGTAGAATTCTAGATGCTAAATGGATCTAGCTCATAAGGCTCATAATCGAAAGTCACCGCATCGTTAAAAATAGAATGGTTAATTACCTGCATACAATGGGAAAGTTTCTGTGAAAGCACTTTCATCTTGAAGGCTAAGCGCTCATTATATTCGCCTAAACGTTGGTGAACAAAACCTTCATACATATTTTCAAGTTGAATATTATGAAACACACTCCTAGTCTCCCGCACCAAGCTCTCATTCTCTTTTAGTAAGTGAAAAATCCGGTGTACTTTAACTTCCCGCGTTTCCATTCCGTTGTAAATCCTATTCATTTCCCACATCACATAATCAATTTTACTAATGCCCATTGTTCCTCTTAAAAAAGATTTGTTATCAAATTCATTCGTCTAAATGTAATGTAAAATTAGAAAAATAACAATTAAATAAATATCTATGGACTCTCTACAGCTGTCCTCAAAAGAGATCTTATGATATCACTACAAAAAGGTTTTTTCTTACAAAAACGACTATATCATTAAAGTGTGTTGGATTTTCCTTTTATAGACAAATAAGGACTACATGTGAGAATAAAAAAAAGCTTGGCGGCGACCTACTCTCCCACACTCTTGCGTGTAGTACCATCGGCGATGAGAGGCTTGACTTCTGAG
>MKSK01000002.1 GCA_001897225.1 Chlamydiales bacterium 38-26 | reverse complement strand
TCTTCACCATCGACTAATTTATCATAATAACTCATCTCATCAGCCCATTCAGGAAAAGCCCAAATTACTCTTTCAAATAAAGGAAACTCCTTGATAGAAAAAATCCAATACTTGGATAACCTGCTATCAATGATTGAAAACAGCTGGGAAGGGTACCATATAGTATGCCCTTGTGTATCATATAAACTTATGGCATACCAAATGTTGTTAGATGCTAGGCCCATAGCATAAATAGTATATTTTTCATTGATTGTAACATTAAATTCTTTGTTAATATTATAATTTTTTAAATTAATCAGTTCTTGAGGTAAACTTTTAGCCAAGTTCGATATGCATTGAACTTTCATATTTTACTTCCTGCTGCTTTATCTTAAATCTATGATTCAATATCCGAGAACTTCATCTTAAACTTGAACTCAAGTGTTTACTTTAATGAATATGTAAAAAAGAATTCATTAAATGAGATCTAGTTTACAATTGCTTTTAAAATATTTTTCCTCTGTTGTGTTTTGTATTTTTAATTGCATATCAGAAAAAATAATTTCGATTTCATTTCTAGTATTAAAAATCATTCTGTGGCTGTAATGCTCTTCGGAAAGCATCTCGATTTCATGACTTAAAATTTCGATTCTCTGATTTTTAAATACGTCTTTTAAAAATTCATTATGTAAATTCTGTACCTTTAGATATTTAATTTCTAATATAAAATAACCTACTTGCAGATCGCCAAAAACACCTTTCAAAATGAGGATGTGCTTATTACCATCGAAGGATATTTTCATGAGGGCTCCACTATGAAGATTGATTCCTTCATAGAGGATTTTTAAAGAAAACGGCAGTTTGGGATATATACTGGCAATGTAATCATCATAGGATTTTTTTTGAGTGATGATTTTTTTTTCTGTTAAATAACCAAAACACCATTCTTTAGTAAAGTACTTCATTTGTATATCTTGTTCGCAGTTTTTTTAGTTAACGCGGCATTTTGTCAGTAAGGAAAATCTAATTTATCTAAAAAATCTGTCTTCAAACTTTCAATTGAATACTCATTTTTTATATCTTCTATGACTGAATCCTCTGTAATGTATAAATATATGTATTGATCGTCGATTAATCTGACGACAGTTTCTGATTGTTTAATTAAGTATGGGTAGTCGCATTCAATGGGGTGATCCCATTCAGAGGGAAATTTATCAAAGAAGTAAAAATCTCCCCACTCAAAATGCTTAACATCTTCCATGATGTTCAAAAGATCTTTTATTCTAAATATTGTATCATCATAATTGCGAAAAAGACCATAGATGCAATTCTCTCCAATTGCTGTGACATCATTCAAAATGACATATTTGTAAGGCTTTGATTTTAGAAGAATTTTAAAAAATGCTAAAACGCTTTCTCCTGATAAAAAATTTTTATCATCGATAACAAGTAAGTGCCTTTGGTGGTCTAATTCCGTATTCATTTTATTAATCTTTGACAGTTCATATTTTTTTAAGATTTATGGATGGAAATCGAGAGTTAATTTGCAATTGTAAATCCATTATCATCCAATTGAGCTTATCTATCGCTAATAGCATGAAAATCAATATAATAGGGATTATGCATGGTATGATTGCACTTAGGGCATACGATCATTCCACTATATGAGTGGGGTTGCCAGGCATCAATACAAATGGGACACATGACCCAACCATCTTCAAGAGCAGTTGCTTTTTCAGAGACATCTGGATCAGGAAATTCTAAGTCCATAAGAAGTTTGTATTTTTTAAAAATTTCCACTTCTTCCTCTTCACCATCGACTAATTTATCATAATAACTCATCTCATCAGCCCATTCAGGAAAAGCCCAAATTACTCTTTTAAATAAAGGAAACTCCTTGATAGAAAAAGTCCAATACTTAGATACCCTGCTATCAATGATTGAAAACAGCTGGGATGGATACCATACTGCATAATCATCTGTATTATACAAACTTACACCATACCAAATATTATTAGAGGCTTGACTCATACCGTAGACAGTGTATTTTTTATTAACTTTTACATAAAATTCACTATCAATTTTATAATTTTCTGCTTCAATCAATTTTTGGGGTAATCCATTAGTTGAGTTAGATATACATTGAACTTTCATATTCAGTTACCTTTATCTTTATATTTAAATCCATGAGATTCATTTGTTGCCTTTTCCTTCCAATAATGAATATTTATCTTATTTCCATCGAGAGACTCATGTACATGTTGCATTTTTTCCCATTTGTCAGAGGGATAGCGCGGATCATTAATATCAATTTTTCCATTAAGCGATTTACCAGCTCCCGCTTTTGCTTCTTCAAGAGCCAATTGCTCCTCTAAATTTTTAGGTCGAGTTCTTACAGGCTCTTTATTTTTGTGTTCTTTCTTCTTTTTAAGCTCTTCCTCTTCAGCAACAGTACTCATGCGGGAAGAGTGTCTCTCATCTATCCATTTTTGAGCTTTGTGAACGGCAACACTAGCTGCTAGAGTTGCTGCTGTAGCTAATACCATTTTTACAGTTACAACTGATATAGTTATTTCTCCAAAGCCAAACGCAATTAAAACTGGAACTATTATAAGAGTTCCATCAGGATCATAAAATTTCAAGGGATTATTACGTACAAATCTATAAAGATTCATTCCATCTTCAAATCCTATGGGATCAGGGGTGAGCCATCGCATCAGCTTAGGATGATAAAAACGGTGAAGAAACTGCACAAGCCCTGCAACCTGACGTCGATTGGCGTAGCCCCAGGGGTTGAGAAGAACTTCGTCATTACTTTTAACACCAAAGGCTGAATAGCGCACATTTTGACGCACTTTTCCTTTTTGATCTAATAAGGCACACACATTATAGCGGTGATCTTGGATCGGGTAATACACTTGCTTTTGCAGTTCTATCGCAAACACGCGTTCAGATCCTTGAGGATCTACCAAACGTAATTCATCGATAGAATCTTTAGCACAACTCCCTATTTCCATCCCTTTTTGATAAATTAAGCGTTTAATCGAAGTTCCTTCTTGAATACTTAAACAACGATCAAAGGCATCGTATACGAAAGAAAATTCTTTTCCTTCTTGATTGCAGTGGATTAAACGATTTAACGCATCATAGCCGTAACTCGTCGAAGGGTTTGTCTGAGAAAGTAGATTTCCATTGGCATCATAAGAGTATGTACTTTCACCGTCATGAACTAATTGATTCAGGGAATTAATCTCAAAGGTATGATGATTATTTTTTAGAATGTTTCCTAAGGAATCATAGCTCTTGGTATTTCCATCTTCTTGTATGAGTTGATCTAAGGCATCATATTGATAATCTGTTTCAATCTGACCTTGTGTGTCCATGTGTTGATTTTTGATAAGGTTGCCTATTGCATCATATTCTAGATGATTCTCCCATTGAGAAGCTTTTATAGATTTAAGACGGCTAAGGAGATCGTAGGCATAAAGGATTTCTCCCGCAGGGGAGCGGCTTTTTAGAAGCAGACCTTTTAAATCATAATCTAAACATTCAACAGAATACATAACGTTTTGCGCATTATCTAAGCGCTGAATGGTTTTTAAATGACAGGCATCATAAATGTACTGGATGGAGGATTGATCAGGTAAAATAATGCGAATGGGCCTATCGAGTGCGTCATACGAATATTTTAGAGTCATGCCCGGGCTCAGCTCTTCTTGAATCAGACGGCTGTGAAGATCATAATCTCTTTTTTGTACGAGTTGATGAACGTGGTCATGAATGACAGTAGGATTCCCTTGTCGATCATTTAAATAGGTGTAAAAGATTGTATTGTCGGAAGAGCTCATCGCTGATAAATATCCAAGAGCATCATAAGCATAGTGCAAGGTGATGCCATCTGGTTTATTTTTTGTGACTAGCCTTTTCATGGAGTCATAGAAATATCGTGTGGTCTTAGTCCCATTTTCGATTTCCGCGGAGACTAATCCTCTAGAGTTATACTGGGTCAACACATCATAATTACGATGATGACGGTCCTCTGCCATGATCCGCGAAAGTCGCTTAGTTAAATGGCCTTTTGCATCATAGCTGTATTCTGTAGCAGATTTTAGTTGATCATTTTCATATATTTCTTTTTTAACTAACCTTTTATAAACGTCTTCCCATTCGACGCATCTTCGATTAAGCGCATCTATAATATGTCTACAATGTACATGCTGAGCTATTGGATTGGTTAAATGATGGAAGTGCGTCCAATTTTTGCGACTTCCTAGAGGATCTTGCATCGTTAGAGGGTGATTATAAGTGTTATATTGCCAACGATAGGTGGCTATTTGGTCGTAAGCGTGCCAATCATTTTGAACAATGCAATTTCCCTCCAGGTCATATTCAAAAGATTCTTGTTTATAAACTTTTCCATCCGCATCCATCAGAGTTTTTGCAGTGATGCGGTCTAGAGCATCGTAATGAAAAATTTCTTCTTGGTATTGTTCAGGGTTGAGGAAATGATAGATTTTTCCGACTCTTCCTAGTGAATCATACTCATAGCGCTTAAGTTTCTCACCTACTCTCTCCGCTATTTTACGCCCAGCTCCGTCATATTCGTAGCGAGTCTCTAATCCCATGCAATCTCTTGCATAGATAAGAAAATTCCCTTGATAGGCAAAGACCTCTTCCTTCAACATCCCACCATTAGCATCAAGTGTTGTTTCTTTAAGGATCTTTCCTTCTGGATTATGTATATAGTGGATAGAGGTGCCATCTGCTCTCCAGTGCTGCTTTAACCAGCCGCAAGCTTCGTAAGTAAAACGCTCAACAGATCCGTCTGGATGGGTAATGCGTGTAGGACTTCCATAAACATTATAGGCGTAATAAGTTGTGAAACCGTTTTCATCTGTTTCTTCGACCACTTGATCAAGGATGTTATATTTTTTTCTAACCACAGGCGTTAAAACCTGACCTTGATGATCCAATTGCGCTGGCGTATGAATATGAATTTGCCTGTCTAATGTATCATAAACATAAACCGTCTGATTTCCATAGGGGTCGATCTCTGATATGAGTTTATCATTGTTGTTATAGGCATACTGATAAGCAAAGATGCTACCATCTGGATGGTATTCCGTTTCTTTGATGAGACGGTTTCCTTGATCATAGACATATTCAATGTAACGACCTGAGGGAAAAGTTTCGCGCGTTTTATTGTGATTTTCATCGTAGGCATAAAGCTTGATATGGCCCAGAGGATTTGTTTCTTGAATTACATGTCCAAAACTATCATAACATTTTGTAGTCACATACTTAAGCTGATTGTTGGAATCAAAAACTTTTTGGCCAACTTCATGACCATACGCATCATAATCCAATTCTATTCTTTTTTGCAGGACCATCTCTTTTTTAGTTTTATCTAAATAATACTCATAAATTTCTATGGGTTTACCAAAAGAAGGGAGTTCGCGTAAGTCTGTTTTAATTTGTCTAACTAGTCTATATGTAAGGTCTTCAAATGAGCTGCTATTATCATACTCTTGATCATCTTCTACGTAAGCAACCATCTGAGCATTTTCATCATAGTGGCGCAGGATACGTTTAACTATTTTATCAAAGTGATAGTGAATCTCTTTATTGCAAAGATTTGTGCCGGGGTGATATTCATATCTAATCCTATGTCCCTGGGGTGTGCTTTTGGATTCTATAAGATTAAAGCGATCCTTTCTATAAGTATAATCCACAGAGTATTGATCCATGTTTTGACTCTGATCGATCAAAAAAAATTCGGGTTTATCGCCTGTTAAATTACCACATAATTTTTTGCGTGTGATGTTTCCTCTACTATCGTAGGAGTAGTTTTGCAGGTAATAAATCTGAGATCCTAGTTGTATTGATTTAGATTTCAACCAACCTTCATGACCTTGATTATCCCATTCGAAAACATCTTGACGAACAATTGCGCCCGCATTCCACGTCGTGATCTCTTTCAAACGTCTCTTTTCATCGAATCGAAAGTCTTTAATAAGATTTGAGGCGTTAAACACGCGCGTAAAATCTTTTTCATATTGAAAGTTATATATGGGGACAAGTTCACCTCTTGGACCAATAGGTCGGGATAAATGGATGACTTGAAGTGCTTTGTTATAATCAATTTTAAGTAAACGTCCTTGGGGTTTTTCTACCAATGAAATTTTAGGAATTTCTTTTGAGTAAGCGGTGAGATGAAATTTCGTTGTTCCATTTTGACTAGAGATAACTTGATGCAGAATTTTTTTAGGTACGTTCAGTTTATTGGCGGTGACATAACAATCTTGAGAGGGTTGAATATAGGTGATTGTTTTTCCGCAGGAACTTCGCATCATACAAAGATCATGCGAGTAGTCAAAGTTGATTTCATTGATTTTTTTTCCAACTCGATTTAGCGTTTCCACTTTGCTAAGACGGGGTTTGGTTCCTTTTAAATTATAATGAAAGTGTCTTTTCATGCCATTTGGCATCTGCTCTTCAGTTAGTAAATAGATTTCTTCAGTGGGAACGTAGACTTCCTGTCTTGCATGGTGGGAAAGTTTAAAGAGGGTTTGATAAATACGGTTTGTCCCATCCCCTGTTTGTACCACCCAAAAGTTTTCATCTGAATAGTAATGAGAAACCCAATTGTTTAGGTTTGATTGACCTGATATTCCCTCTCTAGAATAATTCGTATATCCTTTAATAAAAACTCTAGGGTCAATTTTGTGTTGATACTCATGCGATTCAGCACGATAGGGGAGTAATGCGCCATCTCTTTCACATAACATCGCATACGAATGTCTTGCTCCTTTTTGCCTCGCCGTCGCTATGAGTGGGAATTGGGTTCCCACGCTTGTTCCCAAGAAAGACTCGTAATGATTGCCGCTGTCATGACTTCTTATGATTCTTAAAGGTTCAATGGTATTTCCGGTAAAATCTTCCTCTACAAGATAAAAAAGACCCGAAGAGACATTGACGCAGTCTGCAATGCTCATCAAAGGTTCACTCTCTGCGGAAAGATTGAAATCTAACGTGCCGATATTTCTGCATAGATAAAAGAGGTTAGATAAAAAAGTAGGATCCAAGAATAAATTCGCATTATACTTCCCTAAAAAATAAAATTAAAATTTATATGAACAAAAGATTTAAAATTTTTTTATGCTATTCAAAATGTGTATAATATGTCAATTCTATTTTTAATTATAAATTTTCAAATCTATTAAACAAGGGAATGTTATTTTTGCTAGATGAGAAAAATTTTATACGAAATTAGAGTGTCTCTTAAATATTTCCTGAAACGGATAATTTTAATTAAATGTATTTAAGATGTATTTTGGGTATTCTTGGAAATCAAGATTCATCTCTATAATTTATCTAAAATGAACATTTTCGTAAAAAATTGTGGGTGATAAACATCATCGTGCGATACAATGAATCTTCTGCTGAAACAAAGAAAACTATTTTGTTTTTAATCTTTAGGAGGTGACATGCGCTCATTTGGAGACAATCACTGAATAGGTGATTCGTCCGTCGTTAGGTTTTTTATTTTATTGTTTAATCACTAAAGTCTAGGGAGGAAAATATGCCACTCGGTATATGTGATACACAACGAATCTATAATTCTGAATTTGAATTTCCGATGCCTCAAAACATTGTAAAGCAGTACCTTGCGGGGAATGGTTTTGACAATAAAGAAGAGTATTCTGAAGAGGAATCTCAGAGATTGTATGAAGATATTAATGAAAACTACGACAACATCTTATCTGCACATCCGAAGAAAGAAAAAATAGCTGTCATTACTGCTGGAGCACCAGGAGCGGGTAAAACTTTTAAGATTCACGAAGAATTAAAATTTTTTTCTACTCAAGGGCAACACTATGCCTATGTTTGTCCTGATGATGTCTGCTTAAAAAACCTGAAAAGAACTTATATTAAAGATTTGGAAAGTTCCTCCGATGCGGTGAGTGCTTATAATAAATGGCGCCCAGGGTCCAATGCGGCGGCTCAATTGATTTTAGCCAACTTGATCCGTGAAAATTATGCATTTTACTTTGGATCTACTTCTTCTCATCCTGCCACAGGATTACTCTTTGATTTTTTAAAGAAGCGGGGGTATCAGATTAGGCTCATCCATGTCACGGCATCGGATGAGACGCGTTGGAAATCCATTCAAGAAAGAAATAATACCTTTTTTAAGACCACTGAGGAAGACATTAAAGCCAAGGGCCTAGCTGTTTCAGAAAGGATTAATGACACCTACCTCAAATATGCAGACCAAATCGATTTTTATTATCGTGGAGGTCCTAGGGAAAATACTGTGCTTGCTGCCAAATGGTTGCGAGTGGAGAATGAGGAAGCACAATTAGGAAAACTCCAAGTCGTAGACTCAAAGGCTTATGAAGAAATTAAAAAAATTCATAATAAATCTACGCAAATATTAAATAAACCACAACTAAGTTGGCAGGAAACTGTCGAAAAATCCTCCATTATTTTATAAGTATTGTTTTATAGCTTCTATAGATTTTCTATAGAAGCTATTCTTAGATAAGTCCCTAAACTAAAGAGAATTCCTTCACGTCATGGACAATTCAAACCTATGAAAAAAAATTCCACCCTATAAGTCAAATTGCCTATGGAGTTTTAGCCGCCTTAGCCACACTCACTACCTTATTTTTTGGTCTTTTAATAAGACCCATACAAGATTTATTGAAAAATGCTATCACCGGAATAAAGCTCTATCAAGTGGAAAAGAGAGAAAACCTCAAGAAATAAAGACAGATGGAATTTCGAAAAATATTTTTCCTGAAAAGGAAAAGCACACCCAGGTTTCTAACCCGACTATTTCGCAAAAAACCTGTGGACTAGACCTTGCCTTGCAAAAACAGGCCAACCAACAGCAACTGATTCAAGCGCTGAATGTAGGGGATATGCGTACGCTCGCAAACTTGGTGGATCAGCCTCTAGAACCTTTGCAGGGTGTCAAGAGAGCTGACGGCACGACTGTTTTGCATTTATTCGTAGAAAATGGAGATAAGATTCTTGTAGAAAAAGCTCTTAAGAATGGTGCGGAGATTGAGGCGTTAAGATCAGGCCTTAGGAGTTATGAAAATGCATTCCATCTAGCCATCTTGCATGGTTTTATAGACATTATAGAATTGATAGATCAACACGATAAAAATAGAGATGATTATCAAGACGCAAACACAATTCTTCATCGTCGATTTGCTGGCTTTTCACCACTCATTCTTGCATTAAGAGAAGATTTAATCAGCCAAGTACGCGCTCATTCCAATTCTTCTTTTCCTAGAGCCCATCCTCTTGAAGTTGCAGCCAGGCTTTTAGCTCTGGGAGCTGACCCCAGAGAATTTTTTGAAGGAACAGAAACTTTTTTTGCTCTAAAGCAAGCCATTTATTTCAAAGATATCAAGGGTAGAGAGCAACAACACTTGGATTTAATTAGAGCATTTCTACAAAGTGGTGCTAGTGATTTGCGAAAAATGTCGCCAGAAGGGTACAAAAACAATTATTTTCAATCTGCAATCTACCAAGCCGTACGAGATGATTTAGTGGAATGTGTGAAGGTGCTGGTTGATAATGAGAAAGAACGACAGGCATGTTTTGGGATTTATGAGGCGGTTCAGTCTGTAAAAAGTAAAAAAATGCTGAAGTTGTTTATTGACATAGCATCCGACGATGGTCTTCTAAAACTGATTAGAGAGGGGCTTGATGCCAATAATAACAACTTACTGCACAGTATCTTACAAGAGAGCTGGGATTTTTTAAATCAGAATGGCATTGACTTAGAGCTTATGACATTCTGCTTAGATCTGCAGATTTCTCCTCTTAAAGAAAATCGTAAAGGCCGCACAGCATTAGAGGTGGCAATTACTCTTTTCGATAAAGCAAAAAATGATCCCCTAAAAGAGAACATAAAAGAAATGATTAAACTTTTCCTTAAAAAGATAGATCTAGGGGATTTTAATCGTTTGGAGTTTAAGCAGAGATATAAATTTATCGCTCATGATATAGAGATCCAAACTTTAATTGATCCTCTGGGCGAAGTCGGAGAAAAGCCTGAAAATCTTATAGAGATATGAGTGTTTTTGCCGCTAATTCTTGAGTTGAATTTGCGACTCACACAGAGGATAGGAATTTTTGATTCTTTGGAGATCTTCCATCTCTTGATCTCCTTTGTAGTAGATTTGGATAAATTCAATACGATCTTCCTCTGAAAAATACCCATAAATGACTCTAATGCCAGACTGAACACCTTTTCCTTTTAAGGATTTACAAGCAAATTTTTTGACTTTAAAAATTTTAGGGGAGGGGATCCTTAGGTTTTCTAAGGGAAGAATTCCATGATTGTCCACATTAAACTTATGATAAGCGATCAACTGGGCTTTCACTAACGACTCTAAATCTTCCTCTAAGCTAGGGAATCTTTTAAGAAGTTTTTTTAAATCTTTCTTAAATTTATCGAGCTGTTCAATGTGTTTGAATTTCATCTTCGCTATATTCTCTCACGCTATAGGCGGGGGTTCGGTAAAATACAGATTCATAGTCGATTTTTTGTCTTTCTGGTGTCACCATCCAGGGGACATCTTGGTGAGAATATTCGCTGATTGTTGAAGCATTCATGCTAGATAATTTTTGTAGGACATCATCGATGACTTTGATTTCATTTGCATTAAAGACCGATAGATCGGGTTCATGATGAGGAAGATATTTCTTTTGAAGATGTTGAAAATACTTGCTTTTCACCACTTCAATCTCTTTACTTTCAATCATTTCATTAACGATGGCCTGGAATTCAATGGGGGTGGGCCCATGATGATTTTTTATATAAGTAGCGCCGATCAGCTGCTCTTCGTATTTTTCATAGTAGTTAAAATCTATAAAGTAGAGAAGTTTGTACAAGACGGTTTCTCCTATATTGGGTTTAGCCCCCACTTTTCCGAGGATATAAAGAAGAACTTGTTTAAACTTTTTAAGATTTTTTTTGGGAACACTAATGCGAAGATCTTTCTTGACCTCTTGTGTTTTTTTTACCTTTTCCAGCACGACTTCAGTCGAAGACTTTAAGTTTAACAATTCATCGATAGAAATATTAAAAGTTTTAGATAGTA
Source organism: Chlamydiales bacterium 38-26 (assembly GCA_001897225.1). GTDB lineage: Bacteria > Chlamydiota > Chlamydiia > Chlamydiales > Parachlamydiaceae > Neochlamydia. The sequence goes on along the minus strand of MKSK01000002.1, from coordinate 6,455 downwards.
AAATAAGCTCGTCCGCTTTTAATGAGCGTTTATCATTTTCAATGAATGATAAGGAGGCTCTATCTATTTTTAAGCGTTGAGCTAATTCCTCTTGGCTGATTTTCTGCGCTTCACGTAAGGCTTTGATGCGCTTCCCTAGGGATGTTTCCATAATATATTCCTTATTTTTCTTAATTATAAATGATGTTTTATTATTTAACAATAGGTTGTTATGTTTTCTAACTTTTTATTATGTGAATTTGTGAACAACATTTTAAGCTCAGGTTAATGTTGATTAACTGATCCTGTTATTTGATTACTCAATCAGATACGTTTTATTACATCGATTGTCAGCTTAGTTTCATAAAAATCTTGTCATCATTCTATCTCTTATTTAAGCTTCATAAAGCACGATAAAACTTTTTTAGTAACACCACATTGAAAGGAGATTTCTATGTTGAATATTAATAAATTAGTTTTTGCTGCGCTTCTATGCACCTTGGGTCTACATGCCCATCAAGCGCAAATCGTCAAACTCATACCTCCTCAAATTAAAGAGAGCACGCTTCTTGAAGAAATTGTTTGTACGCGACCCATGCGCGAAGGAAAATTTAACATCTCTATTGAGAAGCAAGGGAATAAAAGTATTGTAAACTGCTATGGGCATGGGGGATCAGGTTGGACAACGCTCTTTGGATCAGTTAACAAAGCCATCGCCCTTTTTAAAGAAACGCACCCCGATAAGAAAAAGCCCATTCGCATCATTGGATCTGGTTGCATGGGATTAACCACTGCAATAGAACTCAGAAGACTGGGTTATCATGTGGAGGGCATCTAAACGAAAGATCTTTATAATATGCCTTCTTGGCGTGCAGCAGGCTACTTTGCTTTAGTGTCTGTTAAAACATCCCCTGAAGAGCAGAATGATTTAAATGAGATTGGGTTAAATACCTTTCTTACTTATCAACAGATAGAAAAAGGTCAGCATCCCTATATTACTAAAGAGGCTGTTAGATTCATGCCCGTCTATTGCAGTATAGACACTGAGGCTGGAGTAGAAGATTTAGAGCAACGCGGCATGATCCCTCCTCGGGAGTATGTCACATTAGATTTTGGAAATGGAGTGATCCATCCTGACTATGTGAAGTACATGACCTACTTTATGAATACGTCTACATTGATGCAGGAGTTAAAAGCTGAAGTGGAAAGACTGGGAATAAATGTGGAGAATAAAACGATCAGGTCTTTTGATGAAGTGGCTGAGGACGTGATTTTTAATTGCTCTGGGCTAGGAGGTAAAGATTTAAACGCTGATAAAAATATGATTCCCGTCCGAGGTCATTTGATCACTCTTAAGGACACCTCTGGAACGGGTCATATGGATTACATGATTTATTCTAAAGTCAAACAAGAGGGGAAGGATGAGTATATTTATCTGTTTCCAAAGAATGTCTCTGTTACTGCCGATAATCCACAGGGTTTATCTTGCCAGGGAGTCTTAGGCGGTACCTTTATTCCTCAAACGCATCCAATCACTTCTACAAAGCAACGAGAGCTGGATCAAATTGAATTTAAGCGTATGTTAGATCGTAATTCAGAATTTTTTCTAGGTCATCCTTATCAAGACTAGTTGAAGATTCATCCATCTAAATCTAGAGACATCTCTAGATTTAGATTCATCGGTAAGATTGAGCTTGGGTATTAAATAGGAAAGCATATTCGCTCTGCGTATTTAAAAGATCATGCGGTGATCCATCTTCAATCAGAGTTCCATTTTTAAAGACTAGAATTCTGCTTGCCATCTTTACAGATCCCAGGCGATGTGTGATGAGAAGAGTGGTTTTTCCTACACTCTGTTCGGAAAACTTTTTAAAAATATGTTGTTCTGCCGCTGGATCAAGAGCAGAGGTGGGTTCATCTAAAATTAATAAATCGGCCTCGCGGATGAAAGCTCTCGACATCGCTAACTTTTTCCATTCTCCGCCGGACAAGGACGTCCCCCCAAATTCCTTCCCTAAAAGGGCATTTAAACCTAAGGGGAGTTTATGGAGAACGGGAAAAAAACCTCCTTGATGGGCCGCTAGTGAAATTTTTTCTTCGGAAGATGTGATGTCACCTAATGCAATATTTTCGGCTACTGTAAAGTTATACTGTCCAAAGTCTTGAAAGACGCCGCTTATTAAACGTCGCCAACTTTTTAGATCAAACGTTTTTAAATCTTGACCATCCACAAAAATACTCCCTTCAGTGGGATCGTAAAAACGGAGTAAAAGTTTGACCAGCGTAGACTTTCCCGCTCCATTTTCCCCCACAATAGCAATTTTTTCTCCTTTACGAATGGTAAAACTGACATGGGAGAGAGCTTGACGTCCATCTGCGTAAGAAAAAGAAACATCTTTAAAGCTTATTTCATGGTTAAAAGTCGCTGACTGAGATTGTGTTAAAGCTAATGAACAATGGGATGCATCTAAAAAATCTTTAAGTTTATTAAAAAAAAGAAGGATAGGTGCAAACATCGCCATATTTGCAATGCATCCAGCTAATTGCTGTTGCGTGATGATTAATGCTTGAAGAGTAATCACAAAGCTTCCGATAGACAATAAACCATTTTTTGCTTCGATGACAATAAACCCTATCATCCCAATGTTTCCAATTACTGATAAGGATGAAAGAAAGATCGAGTGTTTTGTTTGTTGCCATCTTTGTTTGAATAGAGCTTCACTTAATTGAGAAGCAAGTTTTTTATATTTATCCATGAGAAAAGGGCCAAATCCGAAGAGTCGCAATTCTTTGGCGACTCGATGATCAAGAGTCAGGGATGAAACCCATGCCATTTTTCTCGATTCCGGACTTCTAAAAAGTATTTGATCCCAAGATTCTTTTTCAAAGCGTAACACGGAGATAGCGTGTGGTAAACTTGTGAGTAAAATAGCTAAGGGAATCCACCATCCCACTGAGCTCAAAACGATTAAAACTGATAATAAGGCGATAGATTCTTTAACAAAGTCCGTCAAAACGTATACAAAATTGATTGGTTTTCTTGAAGATTCATTTTTTAAAAACTGTATCTGGTCATAAAATTTAGGATCTTCAAAAGGCTGTAAACCTTCTATATGATTAGCTTTTTGCATCAGAAGTAGATTCATATGAGCAAGCAGCTTTTCATTCAATTGCAGACGCATCACAGAGACTGTAGGATTCAGCAAAATATCAAGTAATAGCATACTTCCCCAGAGACTGAGATAAAAGAGAGGAAAGGATGAGTTTCCTATCCACTCGATAATGCCCTGCATCGCATAAAGGGATGCGGCGGGAATGAGTCCTTGCAAAAGTCCGAAAAAAAATAGGATAGAAGCTTCCCAAGGTGCTGACACAAATAATTGCTTGCTCGCCCAGTAAGTCGTAGGACTGAAATGTAAAAATTTTTTCAGATATCGCTTCATGAATCCTACAAGCTTAGTGTCAAAAAAAAGGATGCAAATCTCTTAGAGGCTAAGTTTTTTTTGCAATGATATATATAAAATTCTCCATTGAGAATATTTCTAAAACGGTAAACCCATGAGCTTCCAACATGGAGTGCAGAGCATCTGCTTGCCAGTAACAAAAGTAGCGGGGATTTCCCACTTTTACAGATGTCCACTCTACTCCCACTCCTTCCTTCACTGAAAAAGAGAGGTATCCTCCGTCAGACAGTGCACAATGAATTTTATCCAGCACTTGGTGGAGTTCTTCTGGAGTAAAATGTAGAAATACAGCATTAGCAAATACTAGATCATAGGTCGCAGTGAACGGGTTTGTTAAAATGCTGAATAAACGGGCTGAATATCCCTCCTTCTCTAGTAAATCCACAAAACCTCTTGTGGCGTCCGTGCGCTCAACTAAGTAACCTTTAGACTCTATGTAGTGGGCATCTCTTCCAAAAGCGGAACCTATTTCCATGATCCGGGCCTGGGTAGGCACTAAACTAAGAGTTTTGTCTATCCATGTTTTTACGGCTCCAGTGACTGCGGACGGCGTTCCGTTTACATAGGCCTCAATGCCTGATTCATAAGCCTCGAGTGTAAAATTGTTATGATGACTTAAAGTATTATCATTAGCCATAAGTGATAGATTTAACCCCCATAAAAACCATGTTAAAATTTTTGCATCGATTCTGTTCAGCATACAGACCTTCTTCAAAAATATTGCGTTAGTTAAAAAATTGATTTAAGTGCTTGAATAATTCCTCCGGCGTCTCCACATAAGGAAAATGTCCGCAATTCTGAATGAGAATGTATGTAGAGTCTTTGATACTTGCATGAGTTTTTTCAGCTGTCAAGAAAGGGATAGGATCTACATCTCCATGTATAATAAGTGTGGGTAGATTGACCTTGTTCAACTGTTCATGATAATTATAGGTTCTAGTAAACAAGCTCTGATTAAAGATGTCATAAACTTTTGAACCATTAATGAAGGCTTCTGGGGTCATTGTTAGGTTAAGCTTTTGGGTCTTTTCAGAATGATAGCAGTAGCGTTCAAAAATCATGCGATAATAATTTGCCATGGTCCCCGGATCACCTTCCGCAAAAGCTGGTGTTGCTTTAATTCTATTGAGTTCCTCTAAATAGGGCGTCATGCGCTTTTGCCATTCCTGACCAAATAAGGCATATTCCTCGGAGGAAGCTGGTAGCGAATTCATTAGAACGAGTTTATGGATAGAATCTGGATAAAAGATGGCGTATTGCATAGCTAAAAAGCCACCCCATGAATGGCCAAGAACAGAAAATTTTTTATAACCAAAGTGTTTTCTTATGCTTTCAAGATCGTCTAAATATGTTTGAATCTGAATGGATTGAGAGTCAATTTTTCCAGTGGAAGCTCCACAGGATCGTTGATCGTAGAAAATCACTTGATGGGTTTCTGCGAGGCTAGACATAAAGGGGAGTAGATAGTCTTGGCTTAATCCTGGTCCGCCGTGAATCACTATAATAGGATCACCTTCTCCAAAAACTCTGCAGAAAAGGGTGGTGTCACCATTTTTAACAAAAACTTCTTTAGAATCTGGATAAAATGGGAGGACAGAATAAGCCGTGGAACAAAACCCCAGGAAAATCAGGCACAGTTTGCTTAGCATCATGCATCTCCTCATTTGATTAGGCAATCAATATATAGAAAAATAAGGAAATTTTTGAAGAAAATACATGGAAATTGCTAGATTCATTTAAGTCAATCTTTCCAACTTCCTTGGCGCTAAATATGTGCTGTAAATGCTATGTAAAAAACTTACCAAAAAGATTGTTTCAAACTACATTTTTTTAGGTTAACTCATGAAATTAAATTAAATAATTTATGTAGGAAATTATAATGAAGGTTTTACTCCAAGCTCTTGTCGTTACAACCATTGTATTTATTGGTGATTTATACTCAGATACGAAAAAAAAACTCTACTTTTACATTATATTTTTCTTACTGGTAGCTGGTATAGGATACAGCTTATCATCAAAAGCTGAAGGTGCGGAAATACCACAAGGAGATAAATTTTTCTCAGGTAATTTTATACGAAAGGCTGAATAGAAATTGCGATCCTCCAAGAGTGTTTATAAATATATATATATATATATATATATATATATATGCATTGGATGCCAATCAAAAATCTTATTATGAACAATTAGCTACATATCATTGGCAAGAGGGTGATAAAGCGTTTAATAAATGTAAATACATGTGCTGGTGGTTATCTCTTTTTTCTGATATGCAATTTTACAACGTCTGATAATATATGTTATGTATCTATTACTAGTTGAAAGGTCAAATAATCATAGGCGTATCATACAGCGAAGATGTACAATAAATTCACCTTGTAGTAACATATGTATATACATGAGGTGTTTTATGCAGGTTAAACATTTAGTCCAACATGGAAACAGCAAAGCTATTATTATTGATAAATCTATACTTCAAGCTGCGGGCCTTGATGAAAATTGTCTGTTCCAAATTGTTGTGGATTCCAACACAGGCATTACAATCCAATCTGTAAAACCAGTTAATAGCAAATTTGAAGAAGCTAAAAAGCATGTTTGCAAAGAGTATGCCGAACTTCTCAAGAAGTTATCAGACCAGTGATTTTCTTATCTGTTGAAGAAGTTATTCAGATTCATGATGAGCTCGTGTCCGAATATGGTGGGCTTCATGGAATTAGAGATATGGGCCTTCTTGTTTCTGCGATCGAAATGCCTAAAGCTACTATGTTTGGTGAGTATCTGCACGAATCAATTTTTGATAAGGCATCGGCTTATCTCTATCATATTGTTTGTAACCATGCGTTTTTAGATGGTAACAAGAGGACCGGAGCTGCAGCAACCCTGACATTCTTATATCTGAATGGAATTTCAAAAAAATATAACATCCAAAAATTTGAAGAATTAGTACGTGAAGTTGCCCGCGGAAAAAGTTCCAAAGAAGCAATTAGCCAATTTTTGTCAAAAAGTAATTCC